>JBKPAK010000251.1:0-7391 GCA_046726415.1 Candidatus Methylomirabilota bacterium | reverse complement strand
CCGGCGCCGACAACCGTGCCCACGATGAGCGCGACGACGTCAATAGTCCGCAGCGAGGGGCTGGACATCGCGGCCGGGCCGCCGGGGGCGAGCGGGCACTCAGCGGACGGCTTTAGCGAGAATGCCATGCGTCGACTACCCAGCAACGGCGGTACCACCGAACTCAGCAAGGGCGGTACCACCGATGCAAACAGCCGAAGCCATGGTCGGGACACGTTTTACACAGATTCTTGCACGTTCCGACGCGCTCGGCTCGGGGAAAGGAGCGCAAAATGGACCTGGACAAGTGGCACGAGCTTTGCGGGGCCTGACACCCACCCGAAGAACTGTCACGGCGGTAGGCGAGTCGCCCTCGGAATTCACACGCCGGCCAGCCAGACGCAACCGGCTACGGGCGCGTCGTTCCCGCTCATAGTCCGTGGGCAGTGAACCGTCCGATCACGGCGAAGCGGCCCGCCCCTTGGGGCGTCACGACGACCATCTCGCCGGCGGCGAGCGAGACGCCGGTCAGCGCCAGGATCGTGGAGCCGTGCGAGACCAGCACGAGATTGCCTCCCCGGCGCGGTTCTCCCACGATCGCCGTCATCTCGCGCACCTGTTGAGCCTGGCGATCCGAGCGGCCGTAGAGATTGCTGAGTGGCTGGGAGACTTCGGCCGCGCCGAACGCCAAGCGCGCTGTTTCGAGGCAGCGGCACCACGGACTCGCCAGTACATGGTCGACGACGATGCCCCGTGTGCGGAATGCCTCGCCGATCTGCCGCGCGTGGCGGCGGCCCTCATCGGTGAGATTGCGCTGGGTGCGGCAATCGTCCAGGCGCATCCCGGGCGGATCGCCCACGCCCGGCGTGGTTACGGCGTGCCGCATGAGAACGACGTGTCCGCCGTCCTTGAGAAGAGACCAGATCTGCTCGTTGGCCGCGGTCACCCGGGGAAGGGCGAGCGCGGCCAGCACCGCAGCGATGGCCACGAACCGACGACGCGTCATACGCCAATCAACTCGCGGCCACCAAGGCCGCCATGCGCTCGCGCATCGCGGCATCTGGTAACGCGCCCGCCCCCGCTTTCATGTTGTCGACGACGTGCTCGGGCCGACCCGTACCGGGAATCGCGCACGTGACCGCCGGGTGAGCGAGGATCCATTTCAGAAAGAACTGAGCCCAGCTCTCGCAGTCGAACTCACCGGCCCACGCCGGCAGGGCCTGGCCGCGAACGCGCTGGAATAGCCCGCCCTCGGCGAAGGGCCGATTCACGATCACGGCGATGCCGCGATCCTGGGCGAGAGGCAGGATGCGGCGCTGGGCCTCGCGCTCGCCCAGTGAGTAATTGACCTGGACGAACTCCAGCGGCTCACTCCTGAGCACCCGCTCCAGCTCGTCGTAGGCGCTGGACGTGTAGTGCGTGACGCCGACATAGCGGATGCGACCTGCCCCTTTCCAGTCTCTGAGCGTGCGTAGATGAGTTCGCCAGTCGAGCAGGTTGTGGATCTGCATCAGATCGAGGCGCTCGGCGCCCAGCCGGCGGAGCGACTGCTCCATCTGCCTGATTCCCGCGTCGCGCCCGCTCGTCCACACCTTGGTGGCGAGAAAGAGCTTGTCGGTCATCGCGAGGTCGGCGGCGAGATCGCCCACCACCGACTCGGCCGCCCCGTACATCGGCGACGAGTCGACGACGCGGCCCCCCAGCGCGACGAGGCGTCCCAAGACGTCTTTCAGAGGCGCGCGCTCGGCCAGCGAGGCGCCCACGTCGAAGTTTCGCCAGGTGCCGAGCCCGACCACGGGAATCATTTCGCCGCTCGACGGAACGGGGCGCTCCCGGACCGAGGGTCCCGCGCCGGCATGGCCCGGCCCCGCGGCGGCCGCGGCCATCAATCCGAGGACCGCGCGCCGCGTGAGCGGTTCGGCACGAAGGTCATCCCGCATGCCGAGATACCACACCGGCCTCGCACCAGACGTCGATCATGTAGATCCAGAATACCGGAGGGGGGCGGACCGCGCCTATGAGCCCGCGGCATCGGGCGGCGGTCCGTCGAGACTCGGAACGCCCTGCCGAAGATGGTCTAGAATGCGACTGAGGCTGCCGCCGGCGGAGGAACGTCGATGACCGCACCGATGAAGTTCGAGATCTTCACCGACTACGTCTGACCCTGGTGCTATCTCAGTACCGTGCGTATTGAGAAGCTGCAGCAGACCTATGACATCGAGCCCGTGCTGGTGCACTTCCCCCTGCATCCAGAGACGCCCGCCGAGGGCCGCGAGATGGCGAAGTTCTACGCCGAACGTCGGCTCGATCCCGAGGCGATGCACGCTCGCATGAAGCGCCTCATGGACCAGGAAGGTCTGCCCTACGGCCGGCGCACGCACACGTACAACAGCCGTCTGGCCCAGGAGCTCGGCAAATGGGCCGACACCCAGCCCGGCGGCGCGGCGCTGCACGACGCGCTGTACCGGGCCTACTTCGTCGACGCCCGCAATATCGGCGACCCCGCGGTCCTGGTCGAGGTCGCGCAATCGGTGGGGCTCGAGGCCGAAGCGGCGCGCGCGGTGCTGACCGAGCGCCGGTTCAAGGACGCGGTCGATGCCGACTGGGCGAAATCGCGTCGCTACGGTGTGACCGGCGTGCCGACCTTCGTCGCCGGCGGCCACGGTGTGGTGGGTGCCCAGCCCTACGAGGTGCTGGTGAAGCTGCTCGAGCAGGCCGGGGCGCAGCGGCGTTCATAAGATCGGGGCCTCGCGCTCGTCAGGGCCGCGGCGGCCGCCGGCCCTGGCCCTTGACCTTGATGTTCGCGACGTTCAGGGCGGCCCGGCGCTTCCAGCGCGCGGCTTCGAATCGCTTGCCGGATGCCTCCCAATGGTGGGCGATGAGTGAAGCATACTCGCCGAGCCGATCCGCTCGGAGTTTCTCAAGCGCGGCGGCCACTGCGGCGTGCAGCCGGGTACGCCGCTCACCGAGCTGCGACCAGTAGGCCACGTCCCGCACGAGGGGATGCTTGAACGCATACTCCGGTCGCGGAGCGGGGCCGATCAGGTGCAGGAACTCCTCCTCCTGCAGTGCGCCGAGCGCCGCGCCGAGATCGCGATCATCGAGGCCGCTGACCTCTGCGAGGAGCGGCCCGTCGAACTGCTTGCCGACCACGGCCGCGACCTGCAGGAGGTGCTTCGCCTGCTCGCCGAGTCGATCGATGCGCGCGGCCAGGAGGGCCTGCACCGTGGCGGGAAGGGCGAGGGTATCGACCGACGCCGTCAGGCGATAGGCACCGCGCTCCCCGATGAGGCTTCCGGCCGCCGCGAGCGCCTGCACCACCTCCTCGGTGAAGAACGGGTTGCCCTCGGTGCGCTCGCGAATGCGCTCGGACAGCTCGTCGAGCGAGCTGTCCGAGCCGAGCAAGTCTTGAAGGAGCTCGCGGCTGGCTTCCGCGCCCAATGGCGAGAGCGCGAGTTGATGGTAATGGGCTCCGCCAATCCACGCTGGTCGGTACTCGGGCCGGAAGTTTGCGAGGAGGAGCGTCCGGGTGTCGCGCACCGACGCCGCGATCTCCCGCACGAGCTCGTCGCTCGCGCGATCGATCCAGTGCGCGTCGTCGAGCAGCAGCACCACGGGCTCGTTCGCGCTCCGCAGGCGAACGAAGCGCCGCAGGAAACCGGCGAGCCGGGTGGTGAGGCTCTGGAGCGAATAGTCCGGCGCGGCAGGATCGCTGACGCCGAGGACCTCGAGGACCAGCGGGATCGCGTCCCCGAATCCCCCATCGAGGGCCAGGAGCTGTTGCCCGACGCTCCGCCGAATGGCCTCTACCTCTTCGCCGGAGGGGAGCGCGAAGTAGCTGCGCAGGAGATCGCGGATCGCCAACCACGGAACCGTCGCGCCATGCGCCGGGCAATGGACTTCGTACACCGCGACCCCGCGGGCGCGACAGCGCGTGACGAACTCGAGGCATAGCCGACTCTTGCCGACTCCCGCGTCGCCCACCACACCAACCACTTGCCCGTTCGATTCGATCGAGCGCGAGAGGATGCCGTCAAGCCAGGCGAGGTCCGCCTCCCGTCCGATCAGGCGGGAGAGGCCCCGCAGACCTGAGGCGTCGAGCCGCGTCCGCAGGGGGCCGATCCCCCGCAGCTCGAAGACCCGAACCGGAGCGCTCACTCCCTTCATCGCCCGCATGCCGAGGTCGGTCAGCGCGAAGAACCCCTCGACCAACCGAGCGGTATGCTCGGTGAGCAGCACCGTGCCTGGGTCGGCCAATTGCTCCATGCGCGCGGCGAGGCCGACGCAGTGGCCTTGGGCCGTGTAGTCCATGCGCAAGGCGTCGCCGATCTTCCCGACCACGACCTCGCCCGAGTTGAGTCCCATCCGGACGGCGAGCTCGAGGCCGCGGGCCCGGAGTGTGCTCGCGTAGGTGCGAAGTTCGTCCATCGCGGCCAGGGCCGCGTGACATGCGCGCCGAGCGTGATCCTCGTGGGCGACGGGGGCCCCAAACAGCGCCATGACGCCGTCACCGGTGAACTGGTTGACGGTGCCCTCGAATCGATGGACCCCCTCGGTGAGAATCTCGAAGACGCGATCGAGAATGCGATGCCAGTCCTCGGCATCGAGGCCTTCGGCCAGTCGCATGGAATCGACCAGGTCGGCAAACAGCACGCTCACGTGCTTGCGCTCTCCTTCGAGGGCACTGCGGGTGGTGAGAACCTTCTCGACGAGGTGCCGGGGAGTATAGGCGCGTGCCTCGCGCGCCGGCGTTCCGATGCTCACCGCGAGCGACGCGCCGCAGGAATCGCAAAACTTCTGGCCCCGCGGATTGAGGGCCGCGCAGCGCGGGCAGACCAGGCCTTCGAGAGAGGCCCCGCACTCGCCACAGAAGCGAGCACTGTCGCGGTTCTCGTGCTGGCAGTGAGGGCACCGCATTCGCGGGACTCCGCGGTCAGGATAGCATCGCGCGGCGCGGTCGCGGTGCTCGAACCCTATACCACGGGGGCAGATCTGGCCCGGACGCGGAACAGCGATAAACGGGGCGCGTCGCCTCGCTGAGGATGCTCAGCGCCACTTCGTTTCACCCGGCATCACCGCAGGCGGCGCTCCGCCTCGCCCGTCATGCGCACGAAACGGACAGGGATGATTTCGTCGCGGCGTGTGCCGTCCGCCGTGTGGGTGATGACCATCAGCTTCTGCACGGACGCGCCCACGGGGATAACCAGACGCCCGCCGACCGCGAGTTGGTCCACGAGCGGCTGCGGGACGTGATCGGGCGCCGCGGTCACCAGGATGGCGCCGAAGGGGGCCGCTTCGGGCCAGCCCCGGTAGCCGTCGCCCACCCTGTACTCGATGTTCCGGTAGCCCAGGAAGTCGAGCATCCTCCTCGCGCGGTGGGCGAGCGTCGCAACGATCTCGACGGTGTGGACCCGGGCCCCCATCTGGGCCAGGATCGCCGCTTGGTAGCCGGACCCCGTGCCCACCTCTAGGACCTTCTCGCCGGGTGCGACGCGGGCCAGTTCGGTCATCAGCGCCACGATGTAGGGCTGGGAGATTGTCTGTTGCTCGCCCACCGGCAGCGCACGGTCCTCGTAGGCATGCGACCGCAGCGCCTCCGGCACGAAGAGATGGCGGGGGACCTCCCTCATCGCGGTGAGAACCAAGGGATCTGTGATCCCCCGCGTCACGAGCTGCGTGGCCACCATCGCCTCGCGCCACTCGTCCGCGGTCCGGCCGGCGGGGCGCTCCTGGCTCGAGACGCCGGGGGCGCACCCGAGGATCACCGCGGTCAGGATGGCGACACCTCTCGGGGGGATGGGTCCAGTCGCGCAGCGCGCGAGCCGCCAGTGAGGGCCTCGCGAAAGGAGCATGTCGCCCTCCTTTGTAACGTCCGAACGTTTCGGGCCTCGGAGTCGTCCGAGGTCTAGTCACCGGACGATGAGCGGTCCAGCCCTCAGCCCTACGACGCGATCTCTCGCAACCGTCTTTCCAGATGCCTCCGCTCGGCCGCGTTGCGAACCAGCGCGAGGGCACGCCGGTACGACTCGGCGGCTTCGGCGTGGCGGCCGAGTCGGCGCAGCAGCTCAGCCCGAGCGACGGGCAGCAGGTGATACCTGGGAAGCTCGCCGCGGTGGTCGAGCTCCTCCACCAGCGCGAGGCCGTGCTCGATTCCACCCGACATCGCCACGGCAACGGCGCGGTTAAGCTCGACCACCGGCGATGGGTGCACCCGGGCAAGCATCTCGTAGAGGGCAGCAATGTGCCGCCAATCGGTGGCCGCGGCCGTGGGGGCCTGCGCATGAACCGCCGCGATCGTCGCCTGCAGCGCATACGGGCCCGGCGGCCCGCTGCCCGCGCGCAGCGCAGCTTCGACCAGGGTCGCGCCCTCGTCGATCTGCGCGCGGTCCCAGCGCGTCCGGTCCTGATCCTCGAGCAGCACGATGTCTCCCGACCCGTCCAGTCGGGTTGCCCGGCGAGAATCGTGCAGCAGCATCAGCGCGAGCAGGCCCTTCGGCTCGGGGTGAGCCGGCAGCAGCTCGACCAGCATGCGCCCGAGCCGGATGGCCTGCTCGCACAGCTCGTGCCGCACCAGCCGCTCGCCGAAGCTGGCGGCGTAGCCTTCATTGAAGACGAGATACACCACCACCATCACTGCCTCGAGCCGCTCGGCGAGGGCATTGTCCGGCGGCACCTGGTAGGGGATGTTGGCGTCGCGGATCTTGGCCTTGGCCCGCACGAGCCGCTGCGCCATGGTCGGAGCGGGCACCAAGAAGGCGCGCGCGATCTCCTCGGTCGACAGGCCCCCGAGCGTGCGCAACGTGAGGGCGACCTGGGTCTCGGTGGCGAGCGCCGGATGGCAGCACGTGAAGATCAGGCGGAGCCTGTCCTCTGGCATGGGCGCATCCTCCTCCTCGGCCGCCAGCTCCAGATGCCGCGCGATCTCCTCTTGCTTCTGGGCGAAGCGCGCGCGCCGGCGCAGCCGATCGATGGCCTTGTGCCGCCCGGTGGAGACCAGCCAGGTCAACGGATTCGCCGGCGGACCGGTCACCGGCCACTGCTCGAGCGCCACCGCGAACGCCTCCTGAAGCGCGTCTTCGGCAAGGTCGATGTCGCCGAGCAGGCGGATCATCGTGGCCAGGATCCGCCCGTGCTCCGCGCGAAAGATCTCCTCGACGCCCATGGCCGCCTGGTGGGAACGTTACCCCACCAGACGGCCGCACGCGACCTGCCGCGCTGTCTACTTCTTGCCGGCCGTGGTTTCCGCGACCGCCTTCATCTGCGCCAGGCCCTCGTCGAACTTGCCGCCGATCATCTTGTCCATGTCCATGAGCACGGGAGTTCGTCCGGAGCGGTCAGTGGCCGACCGTCTTGCGGATGCTGCCGATGTGCTCATCGATGTGGGTGATGAGGCCGCTGTTGACGAGCTGCTC
>JBKPAK010000250.1:0-15841 GCA_046726415.1 Candidatus Methylomirabilota bacterium | reverse complement strand
ATGCGACGGCTTCTCGCCTTCACCCATGCGAAGCGGCAAGCACTGGAATCGCTGCTGAGCCGCCACCGGCATTCCCGAGTGCTGATCTTCACGGCTGACAACGAAACAGCGTATGCCATCGCCCGCGAGCATCTCGTCATGCCGCTGACGTGCGACATCAGCCGGCCAGAGCGTGATGACGTGCTGGAGCGCTTCCGCCACGGCGATCTCCGAACGCTCGTGTCGGCACGGGTACTCAACGAAGGCCTCGACGTGCCTGACGCCGACGTCGCCGTTGTCGTGGGCGGCGCCCTCGGAGAGCGAGAACACGTGCAGCGAGTGGGTCGGTTGCTGCGGCCGAGCGAGGGCAAGCGTGCCGTGGTATATGAGCTTGTTACGCGGAACACCCTCGAAGTCGGTCAGGCGCGCCGGAGACGCCAAGGTCTTGTTGTCCGCCGATCTGCTCAGCTATAGCGTGGCCGGGACGCTCGCGGTCCCTCATTACCTCGGAGAGCATGACCACCCCTGGCTGCGAGCTCTCCTCGACGAGCATGAACGGTTCATTGGACGGCCGCGGCGTGAGCTGGAGGCGCGATTGCGCGACCCGCTGCCATGCGAGAGCCCGCCGCAGAAGCTTAGACTCGCCATCCAGGTTCTCGGGAAACTCCGGCTCCGCGAGCGGAAGTCGGCGGTGCCGCCCAGGCTGGCGCGAGCGCACATCTTCGGTGAGGCAGCGCGCACATCGGCTCCTCCAGAAACGGTCTGGACCACAGTCGCCTCCTCTCTGGGCGTGAGCAGAGAGGATCTTCAAGAGTCGCTGTTCGGGGACCTGCCAGGCGAACGACTCGTCGCGGCGCCGGCGCAGCCGCTGTCGGCGATGGAGTTGGCACTTCGATGCAATCTCGCGGTAGTCCAGGGGATGCTCTTCCGCGCGACCGTTGTCAGGATCGAGATCGAGGGGAATACGCGCGTGCTGGTCCGCCATGCGAAGTGGCGCGGGCTGATCTGCACCCTCGCCGGGCGGTCCGGCGGCGCCAGTGCGACGGTGGAACTCTCGGGACCGTTCGCGTTGTTTCGCAACACCCGCCTCTATGGTCGGGCGCTCGGTGAGCTGGTGCCCCTCTTGGCGTGGTGTCCACGCTTCCGCCTGCGAGCGGACTGCGTCTTCCACGGCCGCCGTCTCACGCTGCAACTCGGGACCGGTGATCCGATCTTTCCCTCCAGTACGCCGCGCCGATACGACAGCCGGCTGGAGGAACGCTTCGCCCGCGAGTTCCCACGGCTCGCATCCGCGTGGGATGTGATTCGCGAACCGGAGCCGGTCGCGGCGAGTGGCACTCTGATATTTCCGGACTTTGCGGTCCAGCATCGTTCCAACCCGACGCGCCGCTGGCTCCTGGAGATCGTGGGCTTCTGGACACCCGACTACGTGAAACGGAAGCTTGCGCTCTATCGAAGCGCTCGGTTATCCAATCTCATCCTCTGCATCGACGAAGGCCGCAACTGCGCGGAGGAGGATCTCCCGACGGGCGTCTCGGTGGTTCGATATCGGCGTCGGCTGGATGCGGCTGCCGTCCTGCGGCTAATCGAGACCACGCCCTGTCCCGTTGACCCCGCCGCTCACCGCCAGGCGGCATTCAACCACTGACGAGTTCCTAGACGTCGTCGTCGCGCTGACGGGTGATGGGTAGACCTCGGAGGCGATGGCGCTCGAGAATGACGATCGCGCCACGTCGGAGGGCGGCTTCGATCGATGGCAGGGCCCTGACGATCAATCCGACTTGGTCCTCAGTTCGCTGAGTGAGGCGGCACGGAACAGGATCACGGAAGGCGAACTCGCCTCGCGCAGGGCCAGCAGGGTGCCGAAGTCGGTGTCTTTCCTGGGTCTGCTCGCGAACAACACCGGGATGACCGACGTCAAGGCGCTCGCGTCACGCGACGCGCGGACCCAACCGATCGGCGCCGGGCCATACGAGCTCGTGCGATGGGTCCCGGGCGAGCAGCTCGAGCTGCGGGCCGTCGCCGACTATCACCGACCGGACGTGTCTCGCACAGAACTGGTGCAATGGCGCTTCACCGCCGACGTCCGCGAGCGCACCGACCAGCTCCTCGACGAGGCGACGCAGCTGATCTGCGCGCCCGACCCGACGCGACTCGATGCGTTGCGTCGGGCGGGCTTCGTCGTCGACGTCGTGGCGGGACATGGCCCGAGCCATCTGACGTTCAACTGCGCGACCGCACCGTTCTCGGACCGGAGGGCTCGACTGGCCGTGGCTCACGCCGTGAACCGGCCCGCGCTGCTCGAACGACTCTTCGGCGGACTCGGCACCGCGTCCTGCACGCCCTTCGCCCCGGGCAGTCCGTGGTACGTCGAGCTGACGGCGCCCGTTCACGATCCCGAGCGCGGGCGCTGGCTGCTTCGCGAAGCCGGCTTCGGCCAGCGAATACGGCTGACGCTGCCGGTCAACGGGCCAAGTGGCGCGATCATGGGCGCCGCCATCGCGCCAGATCTCGCGATGATCGGCATCGACCTCGACGTGAAGCCCTATCCGAATCCGCTGTGGTGGCCCGGCGTCTACACGAGCAGCGACTGGCAGATCATCTTCCAGACGTGGACGCCGATGCCCGACCCCGATCAGGTGCTCGGGCGGCGGTACCACAGCCGCGGCCGCTTCAATTCTGGACAGTACGTTTCCGCGCGGATGGACCAGCACTTGAGTGAAGGGCGTGCGCAGCTCGATCCCGCGCGCCGTGGTGCGGCCTACGCGGCGGCCCAGCAGCTCATACTCGACGACGTGCCGAGCGTCTATCTCTTTCACGAGCCGGCCGTCGACGCATGGTCGCCGCGCGTGCGAGGCTATTGCCCGCACCCGATGTGGGCCACAGAGATTGCCGAGGTGTCCGTCGGGTGATGAGACGACCGTCGCCGTGAAGTTGAAGTCGAAGACCGAGGTGAGATAGAACTGACGCCGGATGATGGAAATCCTGATCGTCAACCCCAACATCACGGCGTCCATGACCGAGAAGATCGGCGCGGCCGCCCGAGCCGCGGCGTCGTCCGGCACGACGATCACCGCAGTGAACCCGGCCACTGGCCCAGACTCGATCGAGGGCTTCTACGACGAAGCCCTCGCGGTGCCGGGCTTGCTGGTCGAGATCGCGAAGGGCGAGGCGCGAGGCGTTGCGGGGCACGTCATAGGGTGCTTCGACGACACGGGCCTCGACGCGGCGCGCGCCCTGGCGCGCGCCCCGGTCGTGGGCATCGGGGAGGCTGCCTTCCACGTGGCCAGCCTGATCGCGGGCTCCTTCTCGGTGGTGACCACGCTCGGCCGGGCCGTCCCCGCCATCCAGCAGAATTTGGTTCGCTACGGGCTCGCCACGCGCTGCGCGCGCGTGCGAGCCGCGGAGATCCCCGTGCTGGCGCTCGAAGATCCGGCGAGCGAAGCGCGCCAGCGCATCGAGGCGGAGATCGAACTCGCCCGACGCGAGGACCGCGCGGAGGCCATCGTGCTCGGTTGCGCTGGCATGGCCGACCTCGCGGCCGATCTGTCGAAGCGCTGCGGGCTGCCGGTGGTCGACGGCGTCGCGGCGGCGGTGGTCCTCGTGGAGGCCCTCGCCGCGCTCGGCCTCCGGACCTCAAAGCTCGGTGGTTACGCGTCGCCGTTACCCAAGACCATCCGCGGCTTTCCTCGGATGGGGCCGTGATGGAGGTCGTCCGCATCAGCTCCACCGGGGCCGGCGTCAACTACTACCCGGAATTCGTCGCGCGCGAGCGTGGCTTCTTTGCCGACGAGGGACTCGACGTCACGGTCGAGGTGCTCGGAAACGGGCCGGGCGTGCCGCGCGAGGTCGGATCCGGTGCTGCGGACGTCGGCCTCGGTGGAATCTGGCTGCCGATGCTGTATCGTGGGCGGCTCCATACGTTCGTGCCGTTCGCCCAGCTCTGCAATCGCCTCGCCGCGGTGCTGCTGGCGCGAACGCCAGTCGAGCGCTTCAGCTGGGCCGATCTTTCGGGCCGGATCGTCGTCGCCCCCGGCGGCGCGCCGAACTTCTGGATGGTCGTGGCCAGCACGCTTCGTCGCGCCGGCGTCGATCCGTGCAGGGTCCGACTCGTCGCGGACTTTATGGCCGAGGAAGCGATCAACCTATTCCGTGCCGGCTTCGGAGACTTCTTCATCGGTATGCCGCCGGTATCTGACGTCTTCATTCGAGATGGCGTGGCCAGTCAGGTCGCGGATTTCGCCGAACTCGGAGATATCCCGTGGAGTATCTTCTACGCGAGGCCGGAGTTCCTGGATCGCCCGGACAATGTCGCGGGCCGCTTCGCCAAGGCGATCCAGCGCGCCCTGGTGTGGACGCTCTCGCATGATCCAAGTGAGGCACCGGGGGTGTTCAAGAGACAGTTCCCGACATTGAGTCCGGACCTGATTGCCGAAGCGGTGCGTTCGTGTCGCCGGAGGGGCGTCTGGATCGGCACTGCGCGGATTCCCGAGCCGGCGCTGATGCAGTGGCAGAAGGTCATCATGGAGGAAGGACGATTGATCGACGCGCCGATGCGCTACGAAGAAATCGTCGACCGCAGACCTGCCGACTGGGCAGAGCGGGAGCCCGCACAATGATGGAACGGCCGCGCGACTTCGTCGGCTATGGCCGTAGACCTCCCCTCGTTCGCTGGCCCCATGGCGCGAGGCTCGCCCTCAACATCGCGATCAACTACGAGGAGGGCTCCGAGCTCTGCCCGCTGGAGGGAGACCGCGAGCGAGAGGTGCTCACGGAAGTGGTGTTTCCGGCCGGCCGGGAGGAGCGCGAGCTCGCCAGCGAGTCGATCTTCGAGTACGGAAGCCGGGTGGGGGTCTGGCGCATCATGCGGATCCTGGACAAGTACGACGCGACCTGCTCAGTCTTCGCCTGCGGTCTGGCGCTCGAGCGCAATCCTGAGGTGGCCCAGGCGTTCGTCAAGCATGGATACGACATGGTCGGCCACGGGTATCGTTCGCTTCCGCACTTCGGGATGAGCGAGGCCGAGGAGCGAGAGCACATCAGACAGGGCAAGGCCGCCATCGAGCGCGCGACCGGTCAGCGGGTGATCGGCTGGTTCACCAGGCTCATGGCCACCACCGCGACGCGCCGCATTCTGGCCGAGGAGGGACTGCTCTACGACAGTTGCGCGTTCAACGACGATTTGCCGTACTTCGATCAGGTCAGCGGCAAGCCATTCCTCGTCGTCCCGTACGCCCTCGACGTCAACGACGTCCGATTCGTGCGAAATCAGATGTTCAAGGCGAGTGACTTTTTCGAGTACGCGCGCGATACGTTCGACGTGCTCTACGAGGAGGCGGCCACGTCGCCCAAGATGATGTCCGTGGGCCTGCACGGGCGGACCATCGGTCGGCCCGGGCGGGCACGAGGACTCGATCAATTTCTGGCTCACGTCAGGAAATTTTCGGACGTGTGGATCGCGAACCGCAACGACATCGCCATGTTCTGGCTCGAGAACCATGGCCGGGGCACAGAGACTGTGGCTCGAGGAAAGGAGTAAGCAGAGATGATGTTCGAGCCCAGGGCGCTCAGCCGGAGGAAGTTCCTTGGCGTAGCCGCTTCGCCATTGCTTGCTCCGGCCATAACCAGGGTGGCCGCAGGGCAAACGTCCCCGGCCACGAAGACGGCGACGACGGTGAAGCTGATGAGCATACAGCCCCTGACCGGCCCGTCCGCCTCCTATGGTATGCGCGTTCACGCGGGATCGGAGCTGGCGGTCAAGGAGATCAATGCGGCCGGCGGCTTCCAGGACGATCGGGGGAACCGGTACACGATCGAGCTCGGCAAGGGCGACATGGCCAACGATCGCAACGAGGCCATCGCGCTGCTGCGCCAGGCGGCGGGCGATCCCAACATTCTGGCCGTGATGGGTCCCTGTAACTCGATGGGATTTCTGCCCATGGTGCCGGTGGCCGGCCAGGTGAAGATGCCGATCATCGGCAATGGATCAGGCCCGCCCATCAAGGAGTGGAACACGTACGTGGTGCGAGTGAACCCGGCGATCGAGGTGGCCATGCCGATCTTCGTCGAGGCCATGGTCAAGAAGCTGGGAACGAAGCGCATCGCGTTCATCCACGACCAGACCCAGGACGGTCAGGTCGCCTCGTACAACGCCGCGAAGCGGACGGTCCAGAAGCTCGGTGTTCAGATCGTCGCCGACACGGTCTTCCGATCCGGCGAGCAAGACTACTCTGCACAGATCTCCACGATCCGAGCGGGCGGCCCCGAGCTCATCGGCATCATGGCCGCGATCGGCGACGGGGCCAGAGTCGCGTTGCAGATGGTGGACATGGGCATCAAGGCGCCGCTCTTTACGCCGGATGGCGCGTTCCTGGATACGACCGCATGGGACAACGCGCGCGGAGCATTCAGGGGCGGCTTCACCTGGATCGCCGCGGATCTGGTGACCGCGACCGGCGGTCTGAGGAAGTTCCTGGAGGACTACGCGAAGGCGTATCCCGAGTTGTCTCCCACGCAGTACTCGACCTACGGGTACGACTCGGTCTACACGGTTGTGGAAGCGGTGAAGAAGTCCGGCACGGCCACGGACCGCGGGAAGTTCGCGCAGGCCCTGACCAAGCTCGACTTCACCACGCCCCTCGGCAATCGCGTGTCCTTCAAGAACCCGCCGAACGGCGACAACCTGAACCCGGTTGTCACGACGATCCGGATCACCGATCGGGGCAAATACGAACGAATGAACTGACGATCCGACGATGAGCATGACGATTCTTCCGGAGGCGTCGATCCGGCGCAACGGCGTATCGGAGACCTGAACGCCCGGTGAAAGCAAGCCGACGATCTTGCCATCGCCGATCGCGACGGTCGCGTCGCTGACCAGGCCGCCCGCCACCACCGTCCCGCCCTCGATCAGCGTGTCGATCCGGCTTCCCATCTTTGCCACTCCTCCGTGACCGCGCTAACGCAGCGGCATCGCCCAGGGACGCATGGGCGAACCGGTCGATCCGCGGAGCTTCAGCGGCGCGCCGAAGAAAGCGAACTCGTACACGCGGTCCTGCGCTAACTCGTCGAGCCTGAGAACCTCGATGATCGGCACGCCCTGTTCCGCCACGAGATAGAGATGGACGGGATTGTAGTTCCCGGGAACGTCGATCGAAGGGAGGTACTCGAGCGCTGCCGTGTCCGACCCGAGGATCATGGCCCCGTGCCCTTCCACGAGCCACTGTGCGGCCCGAACGTTGATCCCGGGCGAGTTCGTCAGGTAACGCGGCGGATCGTCCCACACCGCCATCCGGCCGGTGCGAACCAGCACCACGTCGCCCTCCTCGAGTGTCATGCCCTGTCGCTCGACCGTTTCCTGGAGATCCTCCGGAGTAATGGCGTAGGAATCGGGAAGCATCTCCACGCGTTTGGTTGCCGCGACGTCGAGCAGCACCCCGCGGGCGACGATTGGCGGCATTCGATCCGACCCGCACTTCTGCCAGTGTCGACTGCCCAGATGCTCGTTGACGGCGAAGTTGTTCCAGATCTTCCCGCGATAGGCCCAGTGATTGAGCGCATCGATGTGGGTGCCACAGTGCGTGTACATCATGATCGAATCGCCGGAGTATCCCAGACGCTCGTTGACGTCCCGGGTTTGCCCGGACAGGTTGTCGATACACGTGCCGTGAGGGGTGTGGGTCATCCAGATCTGATAGGGCGGATCGGCACAGGCGACCCACGTCGGCATCCCGATGAAGTAATCGACGGCCAAATCGTAGATGACCGATGGATTCACCCGGGCCATCACCCGGGCCCGGGATTCCGGAGTGATCAGGTTCAGCCGGCCGATCTCGTCGTGCTCGCCGAAGGGGCTCGTGCCAACGACGTTGCGCGGGACGCGATCACTGTTCATGAAGCCTCCGTGGTCGATTGAATAGGGGAATCAGCGGAGTCGCGCCGGTGGGAACGCGGGTCAGCACCCCCTGGGGGCGTAGAAGGATGACGAGGACGATGCTGAGGCCGTAGAGCGCGAAGCGATAGACGGCGGCGAAGCGAAGGACTTGCGGGAGAAGGGTCAGCACTCCGGCACCGAGAAGCGGTCCCCACATCGTGTAGGATCCGCCGAAGATCGCGTAGACCTGAATATAGAACGAGGGAAAGAATCCGAGGTCCGCGGGGTTCACCACGAGCGTGTAGTGAGCCGAGATGGCGCCGGCAAAGCCGGCAATCGCCGCGCCGAGACTGAAGCCGACGACTCTCGTCCACCGCACGTCGATCCCGTTCGCCGCCGCGGCGAGCGGGTTGTCCCGCACCGCCCGGGCGGCGAGCCCGATCCGCGACGCGTCGTATCGCCAGACGACATAGATCACGAGAAGAAGACTGGCCGCGGCCACGCCCAGATTGGTGTACAGCGGGATGCCCGCGAAGCTGCCGGCTCCCCCGAGGTACTCGAGGTTGAAGGCGATGATGCTCATGGTCTCGCCGAACCCGAGGGTGACCAGGCTCGAGACGAGCATGTTCATGCGCACGGTCACGAGCGCCAGCCCCGCGCCGACCACGCCACCCACCGCGATCGCAGCGACGACGGCGAACGCGAACGGCCAGTGAAAGTTGGTGGTCAGCACGGCAGCCGCGTAGGCGCCCAGGCCCGCGGCCGCCGCGTGGGCCACCGAGAGGATACCGGAGGACATGGTCACGTAGAATCCCAGGGCCAGCATTGCGTTGATCATCGTGACGACGAGGATTGGCTCCCAGAACGCGAAAGACGTCATGCTCGGTATGACCCGAAGAGTCCAAGAGGACGGAAATACAGCACGGCGATCAGGATCACGAAGGCGACCGCATCGCGCAAGCTCGACGAGACGAATCCGGTCATGAGCGCTTCGATGACGCCGAGCGTGAGCCCCACGGCCATGACGCCCTCGATGTGCTTGTTGCCCGCCACCAGCATGCAGACGAACGACTTCAGCGCGTACAGGCCGCCGACGAAGGCCCACGCCGAACCGTACAGGAGGGCGATCGAGACGCCGGCGACACCGGCCATCATGGACGCGAGCACCACCGTCACCTGCGCGACGCGATTGACGTCGACGCCAAAGGCCGCGGCCACATCGTATCGCTCGGCGACCGCGCGCGTCGCGCGGCCCCAGCGCGTTCGCCGCACGTAGTAGCTCACGCCGATCATGATCAGGAGGGACAGGACGAAGTTCGTCAACTGGAGCGTCGTGACGTCGACCCCGCCCACCGTGACCCGTTGCTGGGCGATCAGGCGAGGAAAGGGCCGGGGATCCGGACCGAAGATGCCGGCGGTGGTGTACTGGATCATGATGGCGACGCCGATCGTGCCGATCAAGGGGACGAGCAGGTTCGGACTGCGAAGGGGCCGCAGCACGACGCGCTCCAGGGCCATACCGGTGAGGCCTGACACGAGCATGACTCCGATCACCACCACGACGAAGTTCGAGGCCACGTGCGCCGCGATGAGCAGGCCGACGAACATGGAAATCATGAAGATCTCGGGGTGCGCCATGTTCACCACGCCCATCACGCTGAAGATCAGGGAAAACCCGAGCGCCACGACCGTGTAGGTGCTGCCGATGACCAGGCCATTCACGACTTGCTGGAGGAAGAGCTCCATCGGCAGGCTGGTCACCTCCGACCGCCGAGAAAGACGTCCTGCACCTCGCGGCTTGCCTCGAGCTCTCTCGCGGCACCATCGATGACGATGCGTCCCACATCCAGCAAATAGGCCCACGAGGCAACCCGCAGCGACATGCGGGCGTTTTGCTCCACCATGAGGATGCTGATGCCTGCCCGGTTGATCTCGTTCACCAGCCGGAAGACGTCGCGCACCAGGATCGGCGCGAGGCCAAGCGACGGCTCGTCCATCAGGATGAGGCGCGGCCGCGCCACCAGCGCGCGGGCGATGGCCACCATCTGCTGCTCGCCGCCGCTGAGCGAGCCGGCGAGCTGGCCGTGGCGCTCCCGGAGCCGGGGGAAGCGCTCGAACATCTCGTCGATCCGTCGCGCGGTCTCCCCGTCATGGCGCTGCGCGAAGGCGCCCATCTTTAGATTGTCGAGCACGGTCAGCGAGTCCCATAACTGGCGCCCTTCCGGCACCCAGGAGATGCCGAGCCGGTTGATCCGGTGCGGCGGCCAGCCCGTGATGTCGTGCCCGGCGAACTCGATCGAGCCGTGCTTCACCGTGAGCAGCCCGAGCACCGCCTTGATAATCGTCGTCTTCCCCGCGCCATTGGCCCCGAGGATCACCCGGAGATCGCCTTCCGGGAGCTCGAGGTGAACGCCGCGAACGGCCGGCAACGCTCCATAGGAGACGTGAAGATCGGAGATCCTGAGCAGCGCGGTCATTCGTCGCGACCCAGATACGCCTCGATGACATCGGGGTGCTGCTCGATCTCCGCCGGCGTTCCCTCCGCGATCCTGCTGCCGAAGTTCAGCACCACGACCTTGTGGGAGACCGACATCACGACGTTCATGTTGTGCTCGATGAGCAGCAGCGCAATTCCGGACGCGCAGAGCCGGCGCATCAGGGCGACCACCTCTTCGGCCTCTCGCGCCACCATCCCGGCGGTGGGCTCGTCCAGGATCAGCAGCGTCGGCTCGGTCGCCGGCGCTCGGGCGATCTCAAGACGACGTTGGTCTCCGTACGGCAGTTCGCCGGGCATCAGGAGCCGCTTGTCACCGAGTCCCACCGATTCCAGAAGGTCGTCGGCCCGCGCCAGCATATCGCGCCGCTCCACGCGGTCGCGCTTCCGCCACAGGAGAGCATCGACCAGGCCCGAGGCACTTCGGCAATACCGGGCCACCGCGACGTTTTCGAGAGCGTTCAGGTTCGGGAAGAGCTGCACGTTCTGAAATGTTCGTCCCAGCCCCAGCGTGGTGATCCGGTGCGCCGGCCAGCCGGTGATGTCGGTGCCGTTGAAGCGCACGCGTCCCTCGGTCGGAGGGAAGACCCCGGAGATCGTGTTGAACAAGGTGGTCTTTCCCGCGCCGTTCGGACCGATCAACGCGGTCACCTGTCGGCCCGGAACCTCGAATGACACATCGGAGACCGCGATCAGACCACCGAAGCGCCGGGTCAACCGCTCGACGTTGAGCATCCTGCGTGGGCCTGACGCACTCTCGCACGGGTGTTGCACCGATGGCAAGGTCGGTCAGCGATCCGAGAACTCGGCGCAGATGGGCCAGCGCTGAGTGACTTCGTCGTCGGACTCCTCAAGGCGTCGGTGTTCGGCGCACTGGTCGCGGTGGCCGCCTGTCTCCGCGGCATGCAATCAGTGCGCAGCTCGGTGGCGGTGTTCGCGAGCCAGTGTCTGAAACGTCTGAGAGTCCCACTCACGAGCGCGTGGTGCCGTCCAGGTGGCATCGACAGGCACCTCGCCAGCCAGAAGTCTCCAAGAGGGTGATGAGTCTTGGGTACTCGCTATCGAGCGCGTGACTGAACCCTCCAACGACCCGGACACCGCCAAAGATCGTGACGGTGAGGCCCTGGACGAAGGTGGGATACGTGGCCACACCGTACTCGCTGGCCAGCGCGGCCATGCGGTCTTGGGTCGGTCCGATGAACTGGCCGCACGGCTTCGACGATCTCGCCGCCGCCGAGCGGATGGTTCACGACCCGCCCACCAACACGGTCGCGCGCCTCGAGCACCAGCACCGACCGGCCTGCGAGCGCGATCTCCCGGGCGGCGCTGAGGCCGGCGAAGCCGGCTCCCACGACGACGACGTCGACGCGCGCACGAGCCCGCGGGTATCCAGCGGCCGACGCCGCACCGGCTCCGGTCAATACGGCTGCGCCGGCGACTGCCGTACCGAGCAAACCGCGGCGGGAAATGGTCATCATGAGTCTCTCCTTGGGATGGGGCAGGCGCCCGCCCCGATAGTGGTGAACAGGACGTCCGCGTTCGCGACGGAGGGCATCGCCAGAACCAGGACGGCCAGACCAAGGCCCCTTCCCAGGATCGCGGACATCAGTCGATCGCAGAGCGGCGTCCGATCGACCATCGAACACAGTGCATGTCTCATAGAGGGACCTCCCG
Source organism: Candidatus Methylomirabilota bacterium (assembly GCA_046726415.1). Classification (GTDB taxonomy): domain Bacteria; phylum Methylomirabilota; class Methylomirabilia; order Rokubacteriales; family CSP1-6; genus CAVWFS01. The sequence continues at coordinate 3,821 of JBKPAK010000250.1, read as the reverse complement.
ATGGTGGGTGTGAAGGGTGCACGGGATGTGGCTCACCAGCCCTGCTCGCGCCTGGCCACGATCCGCTCCATGAACGCGCGAAGCTCTTTCAGCGAGGTGAAGGCGACGGCCTGGCCTGACGCGATGTGTTCGATCCGACCTTCCATCCGGTCTGGGTGCAGGAGGGTGCCCTCGCGCAGCTGCACCACGAAGGCCCAGTCCCGCGACAGCGGTACGGGAACCCTCTGCGTCATAGGCGGCGCTCCCCCCGGGGCGACGGCAGCCCTTGCCGGCGAATTTCGACGGTGCGATACCGCGCGACATGGATAGCCGCGCGAGGCCGGCGAAATCCCGAGGGAACCCGAGCTTTCTCCGAGGGAGCTCCATTTCGGGCGCTATCGCCTCGCCGGACTCCATGGGCCGCTGTACGTGGGCGACGGGAAAGTGAGGTTGCCGCCCAAGGCGCTGGCCGTCCTCTGACTGCTGGCCAGCCAGGGCGGGCAGGTGTTGACGAAGGCGGCGCTCCTCGATGGCGTCTGGGGCGAGACGGCGGTGGGCGAGGATGCTCTCGCCTTTCAGATTCGGGGGCTTCGCCAGGCGCTGGACGATGACGCCCGCAACCCGCGCTACATCGAAACGGTGCACCGCGTGGGATACCGTTTCATCGTCCCGGTCACCACGGCTCCGTCCGTCTCACTCCCTGGCGCTCCGGCGGTGGTCGGCCGCGGCGATGGATCCCCGAGCTCCCCTCATGCGTTTCCGGCGCTCGTGGGCCGAGAGGCCGAGCTCGAACAGCTGCATACCGTGTTCGCCAAGGCCTCGCGCGGGGAACGGCAGATCGCGCTCATCACGGGTGAGCCGGGAATCGGCGCTGCTGCTCGACTGAGGGCGGGAAGAGGCCCAAGACCGCGCTGGCCGAGACGTTCCTGGCGAGCCAGGCGCGCGGGCGCGCGCACGAGGCGGAGATCCGCTTCGGGCGGGGTCAATGCATCGAGCAATACGGGGCCGGTGAGGCCTATCTGCCGCTGCTCGAGGCCCTGGGACAGTTGGGTCGCGGGCCCGGCGGCGACCACGTCATGGAGACTTCACCCATCCCTACTCTTTGGCGCTGCAGGCCACGGCGTGCGCAAAGGCCGGTCGGATTGAAGAGGGTCTGGAGGCGCTTGACCAGGCCCTCGACCGAGCCCATAGCAAGAGGGAACGGTGGTACGAGGCCGAGCTCTATCGCCTCAAGGGTGAGCTGACCTTGCGATCGACACGCGCAGGAAACGGAGGCCGGAGGGGTCACCGCCAGATCGAGAAGAGCGCTGAGGCCGAGGCGTGCTTTCTCAGAGCGATCGAGGTTGCCCGGGTCCAGCAGCACGCTCATTGGAGCTGCGGGCGGTCGTCAGCCTTTCCCGGTTGGCGGGGGAGCAGGGCGGGCAGCCCGACCTTCCCCACACGCTGGCCGATGTCTACGACTGGTTCACGGAAGGGTTCGATACGGCGGATCTCAGGGAGGCGAAGGCCCTGCTCGCTAGACCTTGAGCCGGGGATCCAGCGTGTCGCGGACCGTCGCCGAAGAGGTTGATGCCCAGCACGGTGACGAGGACGCACTGCCGTCGATCATCGGGAAGCGCTGTCCTTGAGTTGATCTCGGTGGTCGGCCGCGATTTCGTTAGGTATGGTTCGGGCGGGCGCTTTCGAGATTTAGCGCTTATATGTTGTTGGTCTCGGCGGTGAAATGGTCCGGACGTTTGGTCTGCTTGCGCTCGCCCCTCGGACGAGGCGCTGATCCACCACTCAGCGTGGAGGCGGTCGGGCCGACACGTACCACCGCAACAGCAGCGCAACACCACCGCAACTGCTGGTCGATCTCCTCGCCGATGGCGGTGCGCGATGCGCACCGTCTTCGCGGGAACGGCCGCATTTCCCGCAACCTCACCACTTTCGTAACCCAGCAGCGCAACACCACCGCAACTGCTGGTCGATCTCCTCGCCGGTCGCTGTGCGCGAGGGGCACCGTCCTCGCGGGAACGGCCGCATTTCCCGCTATTTCGCCGCTTTCGTAACCCTGGCACTCTTTCTGCTCTTCGCCCGCGAGAGCTCCGCACGCGGACTGCCGGCAGCGGAAGGAGACGGTGCGATGAAGGTCGTCCACGGCTCGCTCCAGAGGCTCTTGCAGGAAGTCAGGGACCGATGGGTCGAAGCGGTGCGCGTAGGCGCGTTCCTGCAGCGCGACGTCGTCTCGAACGGCAGGGTGGTGGTAACGGCGCGGCTCGATTGGAGCCTCTGGAGCGAGTGGCGGCTCCGGGTCGGGCGGGGCTACGCGGAGCTGACGGAGCACGGGGCCACCGTCCCGGCGATCGCTGAGGTCCGCAAGGAGTGGACTCCAGATTCGTGCGCGCGCGACGGCGCCCGGACTCGGCATGCACGATGGAATCTTCCCCCACGCCGCCGGGGCGAGGGACGGGGCTGTCGACTGATCGCGATGCCGACCGCCGATTGTGGGGGGCCGCGCTGAATGCCGGACCTCGATCTCATCAAGCTGGTGTCGACGCTCGGCGTGGGCGGGCTGCTCGCGAGCGTGATCTTCATCTACTACCGCGTGGACTTTCTCCGGAAGCGCCACAGCCACCACGACACCAGCCGGGGTGCCACGCACACCCGACGTTTCGTCGCCCGCGGGAGGCTCGAGCGTGGATGATGTTTCGCCGCCCGCGACGGGTTCGACCACGGATGACGTTTCGTCGCCCGTGGCAGGCTCGAGCGCGGCTGACATTTCGTCGCCCGTGGCAGGCTCGAGCGCGGCTGATGTTTCGTCGCCCGCGACAGGCTCCAGCGCGCGTGACATTGCGGCGCGGGCCGCTCGGACCGCGGCCGGGAGTGAGCTCTCGCTCCACCCGGAAGCGCTCGAGGATCTGCGGAGATCGGGACTCTCCGACGCCACGATTGCCGAGGCCGGCCTCTACACGCCGGCGCCCGGCGACCTTCCACGTCTCCTCAACGCGCGGCGGGCCGCTCAGGTCCGTCACGTTCTCGTCTTCCCGTACGACGCCGCCGGACGCGGTGGTCTCTGGCGGCGCGATGACGAGTTCGTCCGGTGCAAGCTCTTCCCTCCGGTGAGCGACGGCCAGGGCCACACGATCCGCTACTACCAGCGGGCGGGAACGCCGCCCCGGCTCTACATCCCGGCTCGCGCACGAGCGGCGCTGGCCGATCCGAGGGTGCCGCTCCTGATCACCGAGGGCGAGAAGAAGGCACTCAAGGCGAACCAGGAAGGTCTTACCTGCGTTGCGGTCGGCGGGCTCTGGAACTGGCAATCCGCCGGCCGGGCGATCCCCGACCTCGACCGGATCGACTGGTACGAGCGCGAGGCGGTGATCGTCCCAGACTCGGACGTTTGGACACGCCCGGACCTCCTCCAGCCGGTCTTTGCCCTCGGCAAGGAGCTGGAGGGGCGCGGCGCGAAGGTCACGGTAGTCAAGCTCCCATTGGGCCCGGACGGGGCGAAGGCCGGGCTCGACGACTACCTGTCCGCCAACGCACTTGAGGCCTTTGGGACACTGCCGCGGGTCAGCTTGAAGCACGCGCTCTTCACGCGGATGGCGGCCTGGTGGCGCGAGTGGTTGCGACGCAAAGACTCCAGCGAATCCGATGCGCCACAGAGCGTCCTCGAGCTGCTCGAACGCGGGGAGACAATCCGCCTGCTCCACCCGGCCCTGGACGTGGTCGACGGAGTCCTGTTCTACGGCGTCCCTGTCGGGGACAGGCTGACGGTGATCACGTCGCGGCGCGAGGGCTTCACGCCGGAGACGCTCCGCGCGGGCCTCGCCCTCCGCCACACCGACCCTGGCCCGTCC
>JBKPAK010000249.1:0-19129 GCA_046726415.1 Candidatus Methylomirabilota bacterium | reverse complement strand
CTGGCGCGCCATCGATCATCCCGACGGTGACGTACCGGTGGCCCGATTGCGTCTGGATCACCTCGGCCACCTTTTGCGCCAGCGGACCGGAGCCGACGATGAGGATCCGCTCCGCGAAGGGCGCGCTGCGCACGGCGCGATAGAGCAGACCGCGGACGGCGGTGGGCAGCCCGACCAAGAGCAGGAGCGTGGCCATCGCGGTGGTCCCGGCATGCGGGACCACCACGGAGTAGGCGCCCAGGGGCACTGACGCCAGGGCCACGCACCGGAGCAGCCGGGGGGCGAACCGGCTCACGCTCGACACGCGGCGGAGATCGTAGCAATCGGTGTAGTACAGGGCGGTAATGGCCGAAACGGCGAGGACGCCAGGCCAGCCGACGGCAGCCGCCGCCGGCCAGGGGGCGACGAGCCCCATCAGCCACAGCGCCGCGAACAGGGCACCACCTTCGAGGAGCGCGAGAACGATGGCCATGCTATTGAGGATGATTGCAAGCGCGCGTCCAGCGAACGCGCGCTCAGCGGTAATAGCTCAGCCCTGGTGGGTCGACCTTGTTGAACACGAGTCCCATCAGCTTGGACGGCTCCATGAGGTTCAGCGCCTCCTCGAGCAAGCGGCGCGGGGTCACGTGCGCGGCAACCACGAGGAAGAACCCGTCGACCCACCGGCCGATGACGCGACCGTCGGCCACGCCCACGATCGGAGGCGTGTCCAGCACGACGTAATCGTACTGTTGCCGCGCGTGGTCGAGGAGCGTCCCCAGCCGCGGCGATTCGAGGAGCTCGTAGGGCGCCACCATCGACGATCCGGCGGGTAGTACGGAGAGGTTGTAAGCCTCATAGCGCTGCACGACGTCCTCGAGCGCGACGTCCGCGTTCAGGATCGCGTGAACCAGCCCGGGTCCGGCCAGCTCCTTCAACCCGAGGCGGTCGGCCACCGTCGCGCCGCGAAGGTCCAGATCGGCGAGAAGAACTTGCGCATGAGGCGCCTGGGCGAGTGCTCCTGCCAGGTTGATTGCCGTGGTCGTCTTGCCGTCGCCCGCGGAGGGGCTGGAGATGGCGATCACCGACAGCCCGGCGGTTTTGCGCAGCTCGTGGATCGTGTGGCGGAGGGCGCGGTAGTGTTCCGCTTCGGTCGAACTCGGCCGGAGCAGGCTCACCAGGTGCTCGTCGAGCTCACCCCAGGGCGCGTCGATCACACCGTCCGACCGGCGGCCGTCGTGCGCGTGCGTCGAAACATCGAGAACCCATGTCGGCACGCGGTCGATTGGCGCCGCGGGGGCGCTCGCGGGCGCCGCGGGATACTCGTCCCCCTCTGTGGGGCCGGAACGCTCACCTGGACGCTCGGGTGCCGGAGCGAGCGATTCGGTTTCCGCGGGGGGGTGTTCGCCGCGTCCGCGAGCCCGGTCTCGCTCCGCTTGCTCGAGGGCCCTGAAAAATGTGCTCATCGCATCACCAAATCTCGGGCTTCCCGAGCGAGATCGAGAACTTCGCCGAGGATGAGATTCGCGAGGCCGCCCAGTCCATCTCCCCCCCACGCCAGCACGGCGAGGCCGGCCACGGTGGCCGCGCCGACTCCGCCCAGGGCCCACCGCAACAGCGATGGGGCCGGTCGCCAGCGAATGCCTCTGGCCTGAAGGGGACGCCGACCGGACTCTATCTCCTCGATGGCTCGCTCGACGATGTCGCGATCCACGCGTCGCGTCTGCTCGGAATACCCGATGAGCAGGCAGTGATCGCAGACCATGTTGATGAGTCGGGGCACGCCGCCGCTGTACTGCGCGACGCGGCCCACCGCGCCCGGGGTGAACAACCGCACGTCCCGGCCACCAGCCACTCGCAACCGGCTTCGGATGTACTCACCGGTCTCCTCGGTCGTCAGCGGCCCGATCGCGCACTGGACGCCGATTCGCTGCCGGAGCTGGCGTAACTCCGGGCGGTCGAGCTTGGGCCGTAGCTCCGGTTGCCCCACCATCAGAATCTGGAGCAACTTGCAGGTGGGGGTCTCGAAGTTCGACAGCAGCCGCACCTGCTCGAGGGTGGCCGGGGACAGGTTCTGCGCCTCGTCCAAGATGAGCACCGCGTTCTGGCCCTCTCGTCGCCGCTCGATCAGGAAGCGATTCAAGGCGACCAGGCGCTGGGCGGTGGTGGTGCCGGCACTGTGGATCCCGAAATCCTCCAGCATGTACTCGAGCAAACCGTCGAAGGGCAAGGTCGAGTTCAGGATGAATGCCACCGCCGCCCGTCCGTCGAGGCGCTGAAGCAACGTGTGCAGGAGCGTCGTCTTACCGGTTCCGACTTCCCCGAAGAGGACGATGAAGCCCTGGCTCTCCTGTACCCCGTAGAGCAGTCGGGCCAACGCCTCGCGATGGGCCGTGGTCAGATAGAGGAATTTCGGGTCCGGGGTGGGGTTGAACGGCTTCTCGCGCAGTCCGTAGAAGTCCAGGTACATGGCCGGTCTCAGTTGGCCCGGGCCAAGGTCCGGGCCAGGCCCTCATTGTCCTGGGCGACCATGTACGACCCGCCGGCCATCAGCGCCACCATGACGACCGCGCCGACGGCCAGCCACCCGCGGTGCCGTCGGCGCCGTGCGAGGTCGGCCTCGGTGTCGAGGCGCGGGATGCCCGCCACCACGGGAACTCGCGTGAACCTCTTGAGGTCATCTGGCGAGTGAAACGAGGTGTCGAATCGCTCCGCCAGGATGATGGCGCCCAGCGCGACGCCCGACGAGAGGCCGAGACTCACCAGCATCAGCAGCAAGCGGTGAGGGGCGAGCGGGGCCTTGGGCGGCACCGCCGCGTCGAGCAGGGCGAAGCGCTCACCCTTCCGCCCATGCTCCATGCTTTCGGCGACCTGGGCGTCCTCGTACCGCTTCAGCAGCGAATCGTAGAGTTCTTTCGTCATGGTGTAGTTGCGGGCCCGCTGCTGAAACTCCTGCTCGCGCTGGGGAGCGCTCTCGATTCGGCGCTCGAGCGCGGCCAGGCTGAGCCGGAGGGTGCGCTCTTCCTCCTGCAGCGCTTTCAGCTCGGCGTTCGCTTCGTTGGCGCCATCTCGCGTCGGGCGCGGGGCGGCCGCCGGGCGGGTGTCGGGCGGCGTCTCCCGAAGGCGCTGTTCCAGAGCGGCGATATCGCCCTTGGTGCGGATGACATCCGGGTACTTCTCGGTGAACCGGGTGCGCAGCACGGCCAACTCTTGCTTGAGCGTGGCCAGCCGCGCGCTGAGGGCGTCCGGCGACGCCGGGGCCTCCGCGGCGGTGCCGGGCTCGCGCGCGAGGCGGTCGCGGCGGTCCATGGCGCGCATTTGTCGGTCGCTGTTCAGGCGTAGCCGCGTGCTCAGTCCTTCGAGGGCGACAATGTCCGCTTCCATTCGCGAGGGGCGCTGACCCATCCGGCGCTCCTCGTCCTCCAGCTTGCGCTTCATGTCGTCGAGCTGCGTCTTGAGAAAGGCGGCCGTCTCGGCCGCCCGGCGCTCGCGCCCCATGGAATTCTCCTCGACGTAGAGCGAGGCGAGCGCGTTGCTGACCTTGGCCACCAGCTCAGGATCCCATCCTCGGTAGCTCAGCGAGAACGCGATGGCCGCGGCGCGGCCGCCCGGTTGCTCGACGGCCTTGACCTCGAACCGAGTGTCGCGCCGCATCTGCTCCAGCACCGCTTCGGACGGGGCGTTCCGGCGAAGATCGGGATAGAGATCGAAGCGGTTGATCAAGTCCTCGAGCCGCGTCCGACTCAGGACCTGCTGACTGACGGTGTGCAGTTGGGTCTCCACCTCGCCGACCACGGCAGAACGCACGAAGGCGTCGGGCACTTGCTGGCGGTCCACCAGCACGGTGCTGCTCGCCTGATAGAGCGACGGCACTCCGGCCACCACCCCGGCCAGGATCGCGAAGGTGGCCGCGAAGCAGACCAGCCCGAGCCACTTGCGACGCCAGAACATGTGGAGGCTGGGCGGGAGGCCGGACACGGGCCAGGGATGGTCAGGCATTCGACGCTCCTCCGGCTGAACGACCAGTGGACGACGCGCGGTTCCGCCCCACGGCTACGGGACCAGGATGATGTCGCCCGGCTGGAGATAGAAATTGCCCGGCGGCGCATCGGCCGAGACGATCTTGTTGTAGTTGACCGGAATGCGCTGCTGCGTTCCGCTGCTGTTGTTGCGGAGGATGACGATGCGCGAGCGCGACGCGAAGTCGCTGAGTCCTCCGGCCACGGCCAGCGCGTCCAGCACGGTGGCCTGACTCCGGAAGTCATAGCGGCCCGGCTTCTTGACCTCGCCAAGCACGGAGACCTTGAAGTGGTTGACTTCGCGCACGATCACCGAGACCTCGGGATTCGGCATGTATTCGGCCAGCTTCTTGGCGATGCCCTCGCTGAGCTGGGTCGGCGTGAGGCCGGCCGCCTGTACGTCGTTCAGAAGGGGAAGCGAAATCTTCCCGTCCGGCCGCACGGGCGTGGTCCGGCTGATGGAGGCGTTGTTCCACACCGCGATGTCGAGGAGATCCTCGGGTCCGATCCGATAGTCGACTCGTTCCTCGGCCTTCAGATCCTTAGGGCTGGCCGCGGGCGCCTGCGCCCATGCCGTTCCCGGGACGAGCGAAAGAACCAGGAAGAACTGACCGAGCAAGTTCTGCGTCCTCATGCCTTCCTCCTGCGCGTGACGGATGGCGGCGCCTACGCGGCCATCACCAGCGTGCAATCCACCTCGACGGCCACACTCCGCTTGAGCAAATTCACGGACAGAACGAGGAGCCCCTTGTCGGGCTTGCTGTGCACCAGAACGCCTTCCACGTCGGTCAGGGGCCCGCGGATGACGCGGACGCGCTGCCCTTCGCGCAGAAAAGCATGAGGCAGGATGGGCACCTCCGCGGCCAGGAGCCGCCGAATCGCCTCCACGTCTCGATCGGGCAGGACGTCGAGGCGATTCCATTGCTCCCCCAAGATGCGAACGAGGCCCCGCGTCTTGATCACGTCGATATAGCTCTGCTTGTCCACGGCGTGGCGCAGGAAAAGATAGCCCGGAAACATCGGAGCGCGGATTCGACGACGCGTGCCAGCTCGCGTCGACCAGACGTTGATCTCGGGAAGAAATGCCTCGAACCCCCGAGCCACCAGCTGGCCGCGAACGAGTTGCTCGCAGTGACTGCGCGTCCAGAGGGCGTGCCAACAGGCCGCCGGTCGGTCCCGGTGGTCTGCGTCCGCACGCGGCCCCGAAGTGTGCGGATCGATGCTCTCCGTCGTCAACAAAGCTTCGCCCCTTTGGGTCCGGCGTCTCCCTTTGGCCAGACCCTCACGCGGTCCTTCGGTGGAATTCGCGTGCCTCATGTTCGACGCGGCGCGCCGACTGCTGCGCACCGCCGCGAATTCCCTGCCGCTCGTGTAGCAAGCACTACGCCAACGAGCTTGCCGTCGCCCGATGCAGTCAGATGGGATGGCAGCAGGGTGGCCGACGTAGTCACACGAGACGTGGGACACACGAAACGAGCGCCGAGCGGCGCGCCGGCGGTCATCGATGAACGATCAGCGTCTCCACTTCGTGACATCCATGAACGATCAGCGTCTCCACTTCGTGACATCCATGAACGATCAGCGTCTCCACTTCGTGACAATGACCGTGGTGCCGCGGCCGACCTCGGAGACGATGTCGAACTCGTCCATGAGCCGCTTCACGCCGGGCAATCCCACGCCGAGGCGACCCGAGGTCGAGTAGCCATCCTCCATGGCCCGGCCGATGTCTTCGATGCCATGACCCTCGTCGCGGGCGGTGACGATGATCCCCCGCCGGGCGTCGTGCTGGACGGGCGTGAGGCGGATCTCACCCCGGGTCGCATAGATCAGAATGTTGCGGGCCAGCTCCGAAATGGCGGTGGCGATGAAGGTGGCCTCCCCCGACGAGAAGCCAAGCTGGGTGGCGAGGAGGCGACCCTTCTGACGGGCGGCGGCAATGTGGATATCCGCGTCGATCGGAACACACGTCTCCTCGACCGCAGGAGGGACGGTGGGTGGTTTGAGAACAGGCTGCGCGCTCATTGGCTGACCTCTTTCGTTCGGGCATCGAGAAACGCCAGACCTTCCTCCAGATCCAGCGTCGTGGTGACGCCTTCGAGATCGAGTCCGAGGCGGACCATGGCCAGCGCTACGTCCGGATCGATGCCCACGATCACGGTGTCCACCCCTCGGAGCTTGACCATCTGGGCGATTTCGCGCACCGTGCGGCTGGCGAAGGAGTCCATGACATCCAGCGCCGTCACGTCCATGAGCACGCCGCGCGAGCGATAGCGACCGACCTGCTCCACCAGGGCGTCGCGAAGCTGCAACAGGTCCAGGTCGGTCAGTGCAGACTGGATCGAGGCGATCAGATACGGCCCCTGCTTGAGGATGGGGACGGGCATGGTCGCGGCGCCGCCAGCGTCAGCCGGGCCGCGCCGCCGCCCTCCGAGTGATGAGTCGGTAGCCGAGCAATTTCTCAGCCTCCTCGAGGCCGGCCTGGAGATCGCCGACGGTCAGGACGCGTCCAAGATCCACGCCAAGGCTCACGAGCATGTGGGCCAACTCGGCCGAGATCCCGCTCATGATGACGATCGTGCCGAGCAGGCGGGCCGCGTCCACCGTCTGAACGAGATGGGTTGCCGCACTGGCATCCAGGGTGGGAACCCCGGTCATGTCGATCAGGACCACTTTTGCTCGACTCGACCGGACACCGCGCAAGACTTGCTCGGTGAGCTGCCGGGCCCGCCGCTGATCGATCACTCCGATCATCGGCAGGATGAAAAGGCGATCGCGAATCTGGAGCAGGGGGGTCGAGAGCTCCCGGATCGCCTCTTGCTCGTCGCGAATGGCCCGCTCTCGCTCCTCGACGAGGCCGACGGCCACAGCAACGGCCAGCCGGGAGGCCGCCCGCTCTAGGATGTCGGCCCCGCGACTGGGCGCGGCCGAGCTCTCTCGCAGGCTCTGTGCGAGCACGTCGCGGAGCAGGAGAATGAGGCCGACGACTTCATGGGTTTCCGAACGCAGTCGCCCGCGCTGGAGTAGGCTCCGCGCGCTCGCCTCGAGCGGCTCCGTCGTCCCGGTTTCCAGGGCTTCGATGTAGCCGTCGTAGAGTGGCGACACGGCCGGACCGAGCTGGTCGCGGCTCACGGTCGTGAGGAAGTGGGCCTCGATGATGCGCCGGACCCATTCGTCCAGGACGGGGGCCCGTTGGCGACGGAGGTCAGCGGCCAGTTCCGCGAGCTCCCGGGCTGCGTCAGCGGAGGACTCGGGAGTGGCCACGCGGGATCGACCGTTACTCACAACCTCCTCCGTCTTGTCCGGTCCCAACGGCGACCGGAGGCTCCACCCGACGGGTGGCCCGCTGCGTCGTCATCCAGTCGATCCGCCTCCCTGTATTTAGAATGTGCCAAGGCTTTAACATTTCAAGCGCTGTGCCAGCGAGTGCGAAGAGTTCCGAGGAGCAGTGCCGTCGGACTGCATTTCGCCGGGCAACGTCGCCGAACTGTAGCTTCTGCCACCGTTTGCGGGCGACTTGGGCCGCGCAGGTTCGACGACCATCGCCGTGACCAGACGCCGATTGAAGGTGACGCGCTCGGCGACCGTGTGGTATGAGATGGCGCGTGAGACCGCGAGCCTGGCGGCCATCCCTGCTAGCCTTAGTGTGGCTGGCCTGGCTCGCCACGGATGCTGCCGGGCAGATGACCTTGCAGCAGACGCCGCCCGGGCTACCGCCACTCGGGCCAGAGCGCGAGGCCCCGGTCCTGCCGCCGACCCTGCCCACTCCCGGGCCGTATCCGATGCCGATCCCGGCACCTCCCAGCCCGCCCATCCGAGGCGTCCAGCCCGATCGTCTAGTGAGCGAGCTGCAGGCCGGGCGCTACGTGCTCATCCCGACTTTCCTGGTCGACGAGGAGTACAACGACAACGTTTTCTCCGACAACAACCTCAAGCGGTCCGACTTCATCACCCGCTTCTCGCCGGGAGTGATCTTCGGAATCCGCGATCCGCGGTACAACCTCGTCCTGGGCTACGCGTTCACGTCCGAGATCTACGCCGACCAGACGGAGCTGAACGACGCGCTGGCCCGTCAGGTTGCTACCCTGGACGGCCTCTACCGGATCGATCCCCGGCTCCGCGTGCGCCTCTCGGAACGCTACTCCCGCGACAACAATACGAGCGCCACGGCGCTCCCCAGCATCTCGACGGGACGCGTCGACAGCTGGACGAACCTGGTGGCCCCGGGCCTCGAATGGGACATCGACCCAATCACCCGCCTGCTGGTCGCCGGGTCGTGGCAGCGCACGCGCCTCATCGAGGCGCCGCCGGAAGGCGAGCCACTCAACGATTTTGACCTCTACGGCTTCCGGGCTTCGCTGGAGCGCCGACTCTTGCCTCGCCTGACCGGACTGGCGGACTTCGAGTTCGCCTACTCCGATGTGGTGGGGGAAAGCACCGCGACGTTCGCCGGCCTCGTCGGCGCGCGCTATCAAATCACCGAGTCACTCCACGCATCGCTGCGGCTCGGTCCGCAGTACGCCACCGAGGGCAACGTCGGCTTCAGCCTGGCGGCCAGCGCCCTCGCGACTCAGATCTTTCGGTGGGGAGCGATGTGGCTGAGCTTCGACCGCCGCAACGCGGTGATCGGCGGATTGCCGGGTACGGCGGAGACGAACGCCGTGGGGGCCGGTGTGGAGGTCTCGGGTCTGACCCGCAACTTCGCCGTGGGCCTCACCGGCGCCTACGTGACGGCCAACGAAAACACGCGCATCGACACGAACGCCTTCAACATCGGCTTGACCGCCACCTACCGGATCGCCGACTGGCTGACCGCCGTGGCCGCCTACAACTTCTTCTTCCAGCGCAGCTCGGGAACCCAGATCACCAACGACGTCGACCAGAATCGCGTCACCGTTGGCCTGCAAGTGACGTATCCCCTCCGACTCCCGTAGGCGGTCGGAGACGGCCCGTCTTCGCGAGGATCGCGTCAAGTCACGGTACCGCGTCCTCGTGTCCCGGTGCAACCGATGCGCCAGCCACGCCCTCTGACCATTCGCGCATGACTTCCCGCCAGCTTCACCGACCATGCCAGGGAGCGCGCTATGGCACTTCCCATGCACTCACATGGCGGTAGGCGAACGGAAGGAGTCGAGCGATGGCGGTGAGCGTACCGAGCGCGAATACCGAGCTGGCGGCGAGCATACCGAGCGCTAATACCGAAAGGTTCAGGTCCGCGTCGGACCCCGAGGCGCCGGCCCACCACATCCAGCCCCTGGCCACGGGGCAGAGGGGCGAGCCCCGCGCGGCCGAGGGCGCCGCCATCATGGGGCAATACCTGTAAGGGCCCTGGTGGGCCGGCCTGCCCCCCTTGGGAACACGAACACAGAGGAGAATAATAGGTGCTATTCGCTGACGCGGGTATCCTCCTGGCCACGCCCTTGGCGTCCGCCCCGCCGAGGCTGCCGCTCCGGGTGTTGGTGGTGGAAGACAGCGACGATAGCCGGGAAATGCTGATGGCCCTTCTCCGGCTCTGGGGTCACGAAGCCGCCGAAGCCAGCGACGGGGAGACCGGGCTCGCGCGATGCGTCGACGCCAGACCTGACGTGGCGCTCATCGACGTGGGACTCCCCGGACTCGATGGCTACGAGTTGGCCCGCAGGATTCGCGCCCTGCCAGGCTCGAGGCCGGTCTTCCTCGTGGCCGTCACCGGCTACGGCCGCCTCGAGGATCAGGAGCGGGCGGGCGAGGCCGGATTCGATGCCCACCTCCTCAAGCCGGTCGACCCCGAGGTGCTCCGCGCGCTCCTCAGCGGTCGCGCCCAGCGGTGAGAGCCCGGCGAGTGGCCCGCCCAGGGAGCCCCTACCTTCGGGGATAGGGGGGAGAGGAGAACCATCCGCCGAACTCGTTGAGGCCAGTTGCGTGCAGCATGCCAGCGAGACGCGCTGAGCTCCACTGGCTCGATGCCCCAAGACGTGATTGAGTGTTCGCTCAGTCGTGGCCGAGGATCTTGCGCACGACCGCGGCGATGGCCCTCCGCCCGATGCCATAGCGCTCGAGCAATTCACGGGGGGCTCCGCTGCGCGGCACTTCGCTCACTGCCAGGCGGTGAGTGGCGATGCCGCTGGTGGCCACGGCTCCGAGGACCGCGTCGCCGAGGCCTCCCTCCGCATAGTGATCTTCCACGGTGAGGAGCGTGTTACCGGTGGCCCGCGCCGCGGCCACCAAGCCGTCCGCATCGACGGGCTTCACTCCGTAGAGATCGATCACGCGCACGGAGACGCCGCCGCGAGCCAGCTCGTCGTGGGCCGCCAGCGCCTCGTGCAGGGTGATGCCGGCCGCCACCACGGTCAGCCGATCGCCGTCACGGCTCCGCAGCACCTTGAGGCCACCAGGATCGAATGCCTCCTCCGGTCCGTAGATACTCGGGGTCTTCATGCGAGTGGTCCGGATGTAGGCGACGCCGTGATGGTGGGCCGCCAGCCGAACGCAGGCATCGGTCGCCACCCCGTCGGCCGGGTAGAGCACGAGAGCGCCGGGGACCGCCCGGAAGAGGGCCAGGTCCTCGAGCCCCATCTGCGAAGGTCCGTCTTCGCCGATGCTGACACCGGCGTGAGAGCCGCAGAACTTGACGTTGCCGCCCGAGATTCCCACCATCCTGATCTGATCGGCCGCGCGCGTCAAAAAGCACGCAAAAGACGACACGAACGGGATCCGCCCCTGCGCCGCGAGGCCGGCCGCCACGCTCACCATGTTCTGCTCGGCGATGTAGCCTTCGACATACCGGTCGGGGTGGGCGTCGCGAAAGCGCTCGGCGTACGTCGAGTTCTTCACGTCGCCGTCGAGGGCGACCACCCGCGCGTCGCGCGCGCCCAACTGAGCCAGCGCGGTGCCATAGGCTTCGCGAGTCGCGACGTCGCCGCTCGACGTGCCCGGCGCCGTACCGGTCGGCGCCGTACCGGTCGGCGGGGGCGGAGTCGGCGCCGCCGAGGGCTGCGGCAAGCGGATCGGCGGGGGCGGCAGGTGATGGAGCTTCTTCTCGAGTGCCGCAATGGCGCGCTCGGCCATATCCGCGGGAAGGGGTCTGCCGTGCCAACCCTCGCGCCCTTCGATCTCCTCGATGCCTTTGCCCTTCACCGTCCGGGCCACCAGCGCGACCGGCGCGCCCCGCCGAGCACGCGTGCGGCGCAGCGCGCGCACGATGTCCCGCATGGCGTGGCCATCCACGACTTCCGCCCGCCATCCGAACGCGGCCCACCGCCGCTGGTACGCACTCACGTCGTGGTCGAGCATGGTGGATCCGGATTGGCCGAGCCCGTTGACATCGACGATCGCTACGAGGTTGTCGAGTCGCTCGTGAGCCGCCATCTGGGCGGCTTCCCACACCGAGCCCTCGGCGGTCTCGCCGTCGCCCAGCAGCACGAAGGCCCGCGCGGGGCTGCCGGCCAGGCGAGCGCCCAACGCCAGTCCGACGCCCACCCCTAGGCCCTGTCCGAGTGAACCGGTCGCCACGTCGACGAACGGCAGGCGCGGCGTGGGATGCCCCTCGAGATCGCTGTCGAGCTTGCGCAGGGTCGTGAGTTGCTCGCGCTTGAGGGCTCCGATCTCGGCCCAGGCCGCGTACAGCACAGGTGCCGCGTGACCCTTACTGAGGACAAATCGATCGCTGGTGATCGCGCGAGGCTTGGCGGGATCGAAGCACATCTCGTAGAAGGTGGCGGCCACCAGGTCTGCCGCCGATGCCGAGCTGGACGGATGGCCGCTGCCGGCCGCTGTCGTGGCTCGGATCGACTCGATGCGCAACCGGGTGGCGACATCATCCAGGGATTTGATGAATGCGTCCGCGGTTCGGCTGGATCTCATGCGCGCTGAGTCCAGCATCCGCGGTGCCAGCAGGCCAGTGCGCTGGCGGGCGCGGGCTCAACCTCAGGGCCCTTGGGCGCGCAGCGCCTCGGCGCCACGATGGGCAGGCTCACAGGAAGCGCTCCAAGCGGACCCGTCCCTTGCTCTGGAGGAGTGGCTTCCACAGATCCGCCACGCGGCGAACCCGCGCTGGCACATTGCGAAGATGGAAGTCTTCGATGGCGATGTCGCTCTCGAGCTCCTTCCAGGTGACGGGCGTCGACACGGCCGCGTGCGGATGGGGGCGCACGGAGTAGACGGACGCCAGGGTGCGCCCCCAGGCATTCTGGTTGTAGTCCACCAGGATGTGCCCGGCCGGGCGCCGGGTGACCCGATACTCGGCGGTGAGGAGGGTGGGATGGAGACCGGCCAGGCGGATGGAGAAGCGCTTGGCGAACTCCCAGACGTCCTTCTGGTTGGGGCCGCGCACGATGGGAACGTACACATGGATGCCGCGCGAGCCGGTGGTCTTGGCGTAGGCGGGCATGCCCAGCGCCTCGAGCCCGTCCCGCACGAGCAGCGCCGCTTCCCGGACGCGCGCGAACGACGGCTCCGGCTTTCCCTTCACCGGATCGAGGTCGAAGTGGACGTAGTCGGGCCGGTCCACGTCGTCGCAGCGCGCGTACCACTGGTTCAGGTCGATACAGCCGAGATTCACCACCCAGAGCAGCGAGGCGAGGTCCTGGATCATGGGGAAGTCGATGATGTTGGTCGACTGATGCTCGATCGAGCAGAGCTCGATCCATTCCGGCCGCGGCGAGGGGGCGCGCTTCATGAAGAAGAACTCACCGCTGGCCCCGTTGGGGTAGCGCTTCATGACCATGGCCCGGTCGCGCAGATGCGGCAGCAGTACCCCCGAGACGTCCGCGTAGTACTGGAGCAGATCGCGCTTGGCTAGGCCGAGGGCCGGCCAGAACGGTTTGCCGAGATTGGTGAGATGCACGGCGCGCGTCCCCACCTGCACATCCGCAGTGTCCGCGTCGCGCGGAATGTCCACGCCGGCTCCACGTATCCCCGGGGGAATGCGCGACACCGTGCGCTGCGCGGGATGATACTCGCGGGTCGCCGCGGTCCCGGCTCGCCGGCGCTCTCCTCCGCTCACACGTCCCCCGCCGGGAGGCGCACGGGGGCGCCGTCGGCCTCCATCGCCTGCCGGTAGATACCCGGACGTGGCACGAGCCGAGGTGGGCGAGGCCCGCGGCGGACGGCACCCACGAGGGGGATGTACTCCAGCTCCCGCCCCTCAGCTACGCAGCGCAGCAGGAGCCCGCCACGGCTCATGTCGCCCCGCCCCACGAACTCGACGGGAAAGCGGAGGCGAGGTCCGAAGACCTCGCCCAGCAGATCGACGTACTTCCCGCTGGCCACGCTGCCCAGCAGGACGATCTCGGAACCGGCATCGAGCAGGCTGGCGAGGGCACGGGCATCGCGTAGGAGCGGCCGCCGGTAGCGCGCCTCGCTCCGCTCGATGGGCACCACCGCGTAGCGCTTCAGTCGCGCGATATCCACGGGCTCCTCAGGCGTCCTGAACCCGTCGCACGGCGTGATGACCACGACACCCGGCCCGCCAGCGGGAGGCCGGGCGAAGGCGCGCGCATACGACAGCTTGCCTCGGAAGTAGAGGCCGCTCATGAACGCAAAGACCTCCCCGAGAGAGATACCCGCTGGCGAGCGAAGCCGACGAGCGGCGTCGAACGCGGCGCGCTCGTTGAACAGCAGACGCGCGCGCTCGCCCCGGCAGGAGGCGGGCGAGAGAATGAAAAGACGCGTCATGGCCGCACCGCCGCCCGGAACTCGTCCACGCCCAGGGTGTTCAGGACGTCCACCCGCGAGAGCCAGCCCCGGCGCGCCATGGCCACGCCCCAGCGCAGATTGCCCAGGGCGGCCACCGAGTGAGCGTCGGTGGAGATGACGAATCGGATGCCGCGCTTGCGCGCCTCGCGGATCCAGCGCGGCTCCATGTCGAGCCGGTGGGGGTCGCCGTTGACCTCGACCGCGGCTTTGGCCTGGCCGATCGCATCCAGGACTTCCTCCATGTGGCAGGCGAAGGGAGGTCGTTGCAGCACGTAGCGGCCGAGCGCGTGGCCCCAGACCTTGAAGCGCGGGTGGCGCATCGCCGTCACGATCCGGCGGGTCATCTGGATGGCGTCCAGGCGATGCCGGTGATGGACGCTGGCGATCACGATGTCGAGCTGCTCGAGTACGTCGTCCGGGTAGTCGAGGGAGCCGTCCGCCAGGATGTCGGATTCGGTTCCGCGGAGCAGGCGCACCTGGACCTTCTCCTGGACTCGCGCGATCTCCTCCCACTGGCGGCGTAGGCGGTCCACCGTGAGGCCCCCGGCGTACGACGCGGTCGGTGAGTGATCGGTAATGGTCAGATACTGCATGCCGAGGGCGTCGGCGCCCCGCGCCATCTCCTCGATCGAGTGAGCGCCATCCGAGTACGTCGTGTGGCAGTGCACCGCGCCTCGAATGTCGTGCAGCTCGACGGGATCGCGCGGCAGCGCGCCCGCGACGGCGGCCTCGATCTCGCCCTCGTCTTCCCGCATTTCGGGAGGGATGTGCGGCAGCCCGAGATGCCGGTAGATATCCGCTTCGCTGCGGACGGCCAGCAGGCGACCGCGTCGGCGCCAGCCCGACGTGTCCATGGTGATGCCGCGCTCCCGCCCGAGCGCTCCTAGCTTGGCGAGGTGTGCCTCCGAACCCGTGAGGCGATGGAGCGCGGCCACGTAGGACACCGGCGGCACGACGATGGCATGCAGCGGCAAGCCGCCGGTCAGGCGAAGGGCGACGCGATCCTCCGCGCGCTCCAACACCGACGCAGCCAGGGAAAGGCGTGCGAGATGGTCGAGGATGGCCTGTGGATCGCTCCCGGCCGCGACCAGGTCGATACGGCTGACCGTCTCGGTCTGGCGCCGGAGCGCTCCCGCCACATCGGCCCGCTCGACCGCCGGGTGCGCGCGAACGTCGTGGAGGATCTCGTCCGCCTCGGCCGTGGCCTCGTGCAGGAGAGCCTCGCGCCGGGGGCCGGCCCGGCGCTCGATCTCGGACTGGATCTTTCGTTCGGTCTTCGCCCCAAGGGCACTGGGCGGCAGGCGCTGGCGAAGGCGCTCGAGCGACGTGCTCCGACCTGTGCGCGCCAGCTCCTCGATGGTGGCGGCCAGGGTGGACCCGATACCGGGCACGCGGGTCAGCCGACCCTCGGCGATCAGCGCGTCCAGGCTGTCACCCAACGCCTCGATCGCCCGCGCCGCGCGCTCGTACGCGCGCGCCCGGTAGCGATTGGCGCCTTGGGCCTCGAGCAGGAGGCCGATCTCACGCAGGGCGCGCGCGACGGCGACCGGAACGGCGGTCGGCGTCAGGATCCCAAACTCCGAGGAACGCGCGTTGCCGTGGCCGCCGCGGCACGGGGCGGATCGGCGGCGGCGGCGAGGGCGAGCTGGCGAGGGCTCGCGCCGGCGGCGCGAGCGATACCCGCCATCGTTCGGCGCGACACGACCGAAAGTGGGCGGGTGATTGTGAGGTCTTCGCTGGAGACGGCGGCGTCACGGTGCTTGATGAGCAGCCACTGGCGCTCGCCGCGAATCCGCACGAGGACCCACGAGCCAGTAAGCTTGCGACCGCGCAAGGTGAACTTCAGATCGCCTTTGACGAGGGCCCGGTTGACGTCGTCCGTCTCGGGCGTCCAGGTGCCGCGATCCCAGATCATCACCGTGCCTCCGCCGTACTCGCCCTCCGGGATCACGCCCTCGAACTCGTTGTAGTCCATCGGATGAGGTTCAGTCTGCATGGCGAGGCGCTTGACGGTGGGATCGAGCGACGGCCCTTTCGGCACCGACCACGACAGCATCACCCCCTCGTGCTCCAGCCGAAAGTCGTAGTGAAGGTGGCTGGCGCGGTGCTTCTGCACGACGAACTGAAGGGCGGCACGGGAGGTTCGAGCGGGCCTTTTGCCCACTGGCTTGCCGGCCGGTTCGGGCGTCACGTCGAAGCGGCGTTTGCGCTGGTACTCGGCCAGGCGGCCGTAGCGGCTCAGATCGGGCAGGTCGGGACGCCGAACCTTTGTCGCCATCGCAATGCGCTGTCATTCAAGGAGCGGCCACGGGCAAAGACGGCGGGCTCATCGAGCGGAAGGACCTTCTTCAAACCACATCATGCGCGGGCATCGGTCGCTTCCGCGCCGAACGCCGAGCGCGGGTCGTTTCGACGACGAGGATGACGAGGAGCAGATACGCCAGGCCAACCGTGAAACCACCAGCCAGATCGCTGAGCCAGTGCTTGTCGAGGTACAGCCGACTGTACGCCACGACCACCACCGGCATCGCGCACATGACCGCGGTCAGGCACCGGCGGGGCCGGCTTCCTCCCGACCGCTCCCCCAGGTAGGTCAGAAGTCCAAAGAACACGACCAGGCTGAGCACGTGGCCGCTCGGGAATCCCCAGGGCTCGAGATTCGGGCGCGGGCGGTCGACAGACCACTTGGCGAGGAACTGAAGCGCCCCTGTGCCCGCCATGAGCGCGGGCAGAACCAGGGCCCAGCAGCGGTCGTGTCGCCACAGGCTCGCCGAGCCCACGGCGATCAGTGCGATGAGGCCCTCGGCTGCGCCGAGGCGCGACACATCCGCCATCAACTGGTGCAGCAGAGGATGTCGGGTTAAATTCACCGCGTTGCGGACCGCTTCATCCAGGGCCCGAGTATGCGCGTCGGCCCACCAGACCATCAGGAGATAGCCGGTCAGGGCCAGCGCAGCCCCCCAGAGCAGCCCGCGCTCGCGCGCAAACGACGGCGCGCCGCGCAGAACGGATGGGTAGCGACGGTGAAGATGCGGCGTCACGACAATTTACTATTGGTACCACAAACGCGGCGTCCCCGCCTCCGGCAAGGCTTGGCACGGAACTTGGTGGCCCGAGAGCCATGCGCATAGTCCGCACGGCCCTGTTCGTCGCGGGAGTCGCGTTCCTCGTGTACCTCGTCCTTCAGATCGGCACGCAATCCATCGGGGAGGCGCTGTCTCGACTCGCCTGGTGGCAGTTCGCCCTGCTCTGCCTGCCCCACGGCATCATCATGGCCGTCGACACCCTGGGTTGGCGTTTCGCGTTCGCACGGGATCGCGCTCCGTTTCTGACCTTACTCGGCGCCCGCGTTGCGGGGGATGCCCTGAACCTCGTGACCGCCGTGGCATCGGTGGGCGGCGAAGCGGTGAAGGCCTGGCTGGTCCGGCATCACGTGTCGTACGAGGAGAGCGTCCCTTCGCTGGTGATCGCCAAGACCACGAGCACGATCGCCCAGGGACTCTTCCTGCTGCTCGGCCTCGTGATCGCTCGCATGGCGATCGATCTCGACTCGCAGCTCTGGCGCAGCATGCTTTGGCTGCTGCTCGGGGAGAGCGTGGCCG
Source organism: Candidatus Methylomirabilota bacterium (assembly GCA_046726415.1). GTDB lineage: Bacteria > Methylomirabilota > Methylomirabilia > Rokubacteriales > CSP1-6 > CAVWFS01. The sequence continues at coordinate 1,857 of JBKPAK010000249.1, read as the reverse complement.
TCGGCGGCTTCGTGCTGGTGCAGCTGACGGGCGTGATCGCCCAGGCCGGGCGGGTGGTGAGCGCGCTCGGCGTCGGCGGCGGTGCATCCTACGCCCAGCGCCTGGACGACTCGCTCAGGCACTTCTACCGGTATCAGTGGCCGCGAGTGCTGGTCTCAACCGCCTGTCATTTCGCGGGCTGGGTGCTTGGAGGCCTGGAGGCTTTCCTCATCCTTCAGGCCTTGCAGGTGCCCCTCTCGCTGGCCATCGCGGTGGTGGTCGAGGCGTTCGGGGCCGCTGTCCGTTTCGCGACCTTCCTCGTGCCGGCCAGCATCGGCGCGCTGGAGGGAGCCAATGCCGGTGCCTTCGCCGCCCTGGGAGTCGGAGCCGGGGCGGGGCTGGCCTTCAGCCTCGTGCGTCGCGCCCGTCAGGCCGTGTGGATCGGCGTGGGACTGATCGTCCTCATCGCGATGCGCTCGCGGGGGTGGGTCGCCGACGCCCACAAGGCCATGCCGTAGGGCCGTGCCATCCGGCGGTCAGGCCGCGCGCGTGAACGGGCGACCACCGGCGACGAGGGCGCGCGGAGGGCGCCGCACCGAAATGCGCGCGGCGGGCACGACCAGTGGCAGGGCACCCGGGGCGACCCGTAGCTCGTCGCGCGCGCGGCCATCGACGGTGACAGACACGTCGCGACCGCGCCGGAGCTGGACGCCGTTCCAGCGCCCAGGGAGCTTCAGGAGCAAGGCGAAGAGCCGCGCGAAGAGCCGTCGCTTGGTGGTCTGGGGGATGATGCAGATGTCGAGGAGACCATCGAGCGGCGATGCCGCCGGCGTCAAGGTGAGGAAGCCGCGGTAGGTCTCCACATTGGCCACGGTGACCAGCGCGCAGTTTCTCGGCCACTCGCTCCCCGTCCACGTCGACCCGGATCGTGGACAACGGGATCTTGCCGAGGATCTCGCAGGCCATCGCGTAGTAGGCGAGGTGGCGGCGCAGCCGCGACCGCGGCTGCGCGCGGTTCCGCTCGACGGCGGACTGAACATCGTCGAGGAACCCATAGCTCCGATGACACAGAAAGATCTCCTGGCCCGCGCACCCCACGTCCACCCGGCACACCGCTCCGCTCTCGATCAGCTCGACGATCGCCTCGGCCCGATCGTCGTGACCGAAGGTACGGGCGAACACGTTGCCGAACCCCCTGGGCACCGGGACCAACGGCACGCCCACGCGAATGGCCACTTCCGCCGCCGCGCTCAGGGTGGCGTCGCCCCCCACGCCGATGAGGTGAGAGAACGTGGGCCCGCAGTGTCGCCCCCACTGGCGGACATCACGGGGGCCCTGGAAACTGCGCACATGGCCGCGGTAGCCGCGGTCGGCGAGCACCGGCAGCAACCCATAGGCGGTGGCCAGTGCGTGCCCGTTTCCGGATCCAGGCGTGACGACGATCTCGACGGACCGCATCGCCATGGTGTTCCTGACGAAGCAACGGCTATGCCGTCAGCGCGTCGGTGTCCTCGGGCCCGCGAGAGGAGCGGACGCTATCGCGTGAGGCAATACGCCCCCACCATCAGATAGCCCGCTTTCTTCCACGCTCCCACGCCGCCGCGCAGCGCTTTCGTGTCGGTGAAGCCGTACGACCGAAACCGGCGGGCCTCCCGGGCGGATGTCGTTTCGGCAGGGCAGGCGCAGTAGAAGATGATTTCCCGCTCCCTCGAGAGCGAGGGCGCCCGCCGCTGCAAGGTGACCAGCGCGGTCCCGCCTTCCGGACGAAGCCGCCGGTATTCGCCCTCATTGTCGTACGCGCACACGAGGAGGGCGTAGCCTGACTGCACGCGGCGGTGAGCGTCGCAGACGTCGATGCGAGGGATGTCGTCCATCCTA
>JBKPAK010000248.1:0-8734 GCA_046726415.1 Candidatus Methylomirabilota bacterium | reverse complement strand
GGCTGCGCCAGGCCGTGCGCCGAGGGACGCGGCGGCTCCCCCTGCGGGCCGCGCGCTACGTCAGCCGCAGTTTCCTGGCCCTCGAGCCAGGACCGCGGGCCGCCTTCTGCGAGAACTTCGCGGTGTTTCCCGCGGCGATGCAGCAGAGCCTGCTGGTGGAGCCGGGCCTTCTGACCTCACGCGATCCCTACGACGTGGCCCTGCGGTGCTACGCCGAAGGGCCCGGCGGAAGCCTGGAGCGCATGAGCTACGCCGACCTCCACACCTACCTGGTCGAGCTCCTGATGAAGCAGGACGCGATGAGCATGGCCGCCTCCATCGAGAGTCGGGTGCCTTACCTGGACCACGAGCTGGTGGAGCGCGTGGCCCGGATGCCCGCCGCGCTCAAGCTCTCCGGCTGGCAGACCAAGGCGGTGCTGAGAGCAGCGCTCCGCGATCTCGTCCCGCGCGAGATCCTCTCCCGCCGCAAGTTGGGCTTCCCCGTCCCGGTGGGTCGATGGCTTCGCGGCGACTTCTGGCCGGTGGTCGAGGAGTTCGTGCTGGGACCACGAGCCCGGCGCCGAGGGCTCTTCGAACCGGCCGCGCTGGCGCGGTTGGCCACGGCGCACCGGACGGGAACGGCCGAGCACGGCGATCGGCTCTGGCTTCTCCTGAATTTCGAGATCTGGCAGCGGATCTTCCTGGACGGCGAGGACGTGGCCGACGTGATGCGCGAGGCGTGCGTCGGGTGAGCGACTTGCGCATTCTCTGGGTCAAGATCGGCGGGTTGTGGCCGCTCGACCGCGGCGGTCGTCTGCGCAGCTTCCATCTGATCTCGGAGCTGTCGCGCCGGCATCGCATGACGGTGCTGACGACCCACAGCGGGGACTCCGATCCCCATGGCCTCGCCACGGCCCTCCCGGCCTGCCAGCGCATCACCTCACTGCCCCACGACATGCCCAAGAAGGAGAGCACCGCGTTCGCCCGGGCTCTCGTGCGGTCATGGTTCTCACCACTGCCCGTGGACCTCTGGAAGGCTCAGGCCGCCGCCCTCCGCGCCGAGACAGACTGCCTCATGAAGGCCGGCCAGGTGGATCTCTGCGTGAGCGACTTTCTCGCCTCCGCGCCCAATGTTCCGTGGGGCGGGCCGGTGCCGGTGTTGCTCTTCGCCCACAACGTCGAGCACGTGATCTGGAAGCGACTCGCCGAGACCGAGAGGCGCGCGTGGCGGCGCGCCCTGCTCGCCCTCGAGTGGCGGAAGATGCGTCGGTGGGAAGCGGCGACGTGCGCGCGCGCGAGCCTCACCGTGGCCGTGTCCGAGCCCGATCGCGCGCTGCTGGCGGCGCTGGCGCCGGGGGCCCGGGTGGCCGCCAGCTCGACCGGCGTGGATACCAGCTATTTCAGGGGCAACGGGATCCCCGAGGTGCCGACGCGGCTGGTGTTCACGGGCTCCATGGACTGGTATCCCAACGAGGACGCGATCCTCTATTTCATCGACGCCATCCTGCCCGCCATCCGGCGCGAGGTGCCCGGGATCACTCTCACCGTGGCCGGACGCCAGCCGAGCCCGCGGCTGCGAGCGGTGGCCGAGCGGGCTGGGGTGCGGGTCACCGGTACCGTCACCGACGTGCGCCCCTATATCGCCGAGGCTGCGGTGTACGTCGTTCCCCTGCGCGTCGGGGGAGGCACCCGGCTCAAGATCTTCGAGGCGCTGGCCATGGAAAAGGCAGTGCTCTCCACGCCGACTGGCGTGGAGGGACTGCCGCTTACCCCCGGCCAGCACTTCATCCTCGCGGAAGACCCGGCCAACTTTGCCGCCGCCGCGGTGAAGTTGCTGCGCGAGCCCGGGGCCCGGCGCGCGCTGGGCGCCAACGGCCGCCGCCTCGTCGAGGCCCGCTACTCGTGGGCCCAGGTGGCTGAGGAATTCGAGACTTACCTCCAGCAAGCGGTGTTGAGACCATCGACGTCCCCCTGATCACCGCGCCTTCATCTCGGTGGCACGGCGTGCGCAGTGGAACCACTCTCTGGGAGGTCTCATCGGCATGCGAGTGAGTGTGCTCGGGCTCGGGTATGTGGGATGCGTCAGCAGCGTTTGCCTGGCCAAGGCAGGGCACGACATCGTGGGCGTCGACGTGAACCGCGAGAAGGTCGAGATGGTCAACCGCGGCGTGTCGCCAATCGTGGAGCCCGGACTCGATGCCCTGCTCGCCGAGGTGGTGGCGTCGGGGCGACTGCGCGCCACACTCTCGACTGACCAGGCCATCGGCGACACCGACGTGTCCCTGATCTGCGTCGGCACGCCTGGGCGCGCCAATGGCCAGCTCGACACGGGGGCGATCGCGCGCGCCGGGCGAGAGGTCGGCCATGCCCTGAGACGGCGGGGCGAGCCCTTCACCGTGGTGCTGCGGAGCACGGCGCTCCCGGGCACCACGGAGTCGGTGCTCGTCCCGGCCGTGGCCGAGGGCGCCGCACGCGCGCCTGGATCATGGCTCCGCGTGGCCGTCAACCCCGAGTTCCTCCGGGAGGGCTCGGCGCTGCACGACTTCGCGCATGCGCCGCTCACCCTGGCCGGTAGCGCGGTGGACGAAACTGCCTCGCTCGTCCAGTCCCTCTATGGGAGCGTCGAGGCGCCGTTCGTCCGCACCTCGATCAGGGCCGCGGAGATGGTCAAGTACGCGGCCAACGCCTTCCACGCCCTCAAGATCTGCTTCGCCAACGAGATCGGCGATCTGTGTTCCGCCTTTGGCGCTGACGGCCGGGACGTCATGCGGATCTTTCGCATGGATCACAAGCTCAACGTGTCGGAGGCGTATCTCCGTCCAGGCTTTGCCTTCGGCGGCTCCTGTCTGCCCAAAGACCTCCGCGCGCTGCTCTATGCCGGGCGCGCCGCCGACGTGTCCTCGCTACTCCTCTCGTCGATCCTCCCCTCCAACGAGGCGCGACTGCGCCGGACCGTCGAGGCGGTGCTCGAGACCCGACGGCGCAAGGTCGGGCTGGTTGGTCTCGCCTTCAAGCCGGGCACCGACGACCTGCGCGAGAGCCCGCTGGTGACCCTGGCGGAGATCCTCGTCGGCAAGGGGTGCGAGGTGCGGATCCTCGATCGCTCGGTGGCCATCGCGCGGCTCATGGGAGCCAATCGCCGCTACATCGAGGAGGAGATTCCTCACCTGGCCGCCCTCATGTGCTCCGATGGCGCGGTGCTGCTCGATCACGCCGAGGTGGTGGTGATCGGCAACGGCAGCGAGGATGCGGCGCACGTGCTCCGCGGGGTGAGGCCTGATCACGTCGTCATCGACCTCACGCGCGGCGCGGTGGGGGAGTCGCTGAGCCCCGACACTGCGGTGACATCCCCCGTCGCGAGAGCCGCCGCGCGCTGACACCATGCCGCAAGGGCAGCGTCGACCCGGTCCCGGAATGCTGCTGGCGGTCGCCGTCGCGCTTGCCGTGGCACTTCTCGCCGACCCTCTCGGCCGGTGGCCGCTCGCCCAGACCAGGACCACTCACGCGTCCGGATCGGAGCCTGGATCGCGGCAGACCATCTCCGTTCGGGGGGGCGGAGATTTGCAGGCGGCACTCGATCGCGCCAAGCCCGGGGACGTGATCGTTCTGGAAGCCGGCGCGACGTACGCAGGTCCCTTCACACTTCCCCGGAAGACGGGCGATGAGTGGATCACCGTCCAGACGAGCGCCCTGGCGGGGACCGCACTGCCTCCGGGGCGGCGCGTGGACCCGTCCCTGGCCGCTCACATGCCCAAGTTAGTCGCGGCGACCGGTTCGGTGCTCTCGGCGGCCCCCGGCGCGCATCATTACCGCTTCATCGGGCTCGAGATTCGACCGCAAGAAGGCGCGTATCTCGCCAATCTCGTGGAGCTGGGCGGGACGGCGCGGTCTCTGGACAGCCTCCCGCATGACGTCGTCTTCGATCGATGCTACCTCCACGGGGACCCGGACAAGGGCGCGCGCCGCGGACTCGCCCTGAACGCGCGGAACGCCACCGTGACGGCCTCGCATCTCTCTGACTTCAAGGAGCCTCGGGCGGATTCCCAGGCCATCGCCGCGTGGAACGGCCTGGGGCCCTTCGCGATCGTGAACAACTATCTGGAGGCGGCGGGGGAGAACGTGATGTTCGGAGGCGCCGACCCGCTCATTCGCGACCTCGTGCCCGCGGACATCGAGATCCGCGAGAATCATGTGGTCAAGCCGCTCGCGTGGAAGCCGAGCGAGCCTGGCTACGCGGGGACGGCGTGGGCCGTCAAAAACCTGCTCGAACTGAAAAACGCGCGGCGCGTGGTCATCGACGGCAATCTCTTCGAGCACAACTGGGAGCAGGGACAGAGCGGCTTCGCCATCCTCTTCACGGTGCGGAATCAGGACGGCGCTGCGCCGTGGTCTGTCGTCGAGGACATCACCTTCACCAACAACGTGATCCGCCACACCGCGGGCGGCATCAATATCCTCGGCCGCGACGACCTGCGCCCGAGCCAGACGGCCCGCCGCATCGCGATCCGCAACAATCTCTTTGAGGATGTCGGCGGGCCGCGCTGGGGTGGTCGGGGAACGCTCTTCCAGTTGCTCAACGGGGCGGCCGAGGTCGTCATCGAGCACAACACCGCGTTCCAGACGGGCAGCATCATCATCGCCGAAGGCTCACCCCACGCCGGCTTTGTCTACCGTCACAACATTGCGCCCCACAATGCCTACGGGATAATCGGGACCGGCACCGGGCCGGGCGGCGCCACCCTCCAGCGCTATTTCCCGGGCGCCGTCTTCGAGCGAAACGTGATCGCCGGCGCCGATTCGGGGCGCTATCCCCGAGGCAACTTCTTTCCCGCGTCGCTCGAAGAGGTGGGCTTCGCAAACCGCGCTCGAGGCGACTATCGGCTGGCCGACGGCACCCGCTACCGCCGGAGCACTGAGCGCGATCCGGGGGCTGACGTGAGCGCCCTGGGGCCAGCCCTGGCCACCACCACCGCCGCGCGGTGGTCGGCGCCCCGCTGATGCGCGATCGCGCGACGTCGTTCTGCCTATCGGCCTTCTGGGGCTGCGGGTCACTGCTTGCGTACGTCTATCTCGGGTATCCCGCACTCGCCTGGGTGTGGTCCCGCGTGCGGCCCAGGACGGTCCGCCGGGCCGCCCGGGAGCCGTCGGTCAGCGTGCTGATCGTCGCGCACGACGAGGCCGCGCGCGTCGCCGCGCGGCTCGAAAATGTCCTCGCCCTCGACTACCCGCGCGATCAGATGGAGATCGTTCTGGCCTCGGACGGCTCGACCGACGGCACGGCGGAGATCGCCCGGGCCTACACACCGGACGGGGTCACCGTACTGGCCTTCGAGCGGCGCCGCGGCAAGGCGGCGGTCCTCAATGATCTGGTGGGCAAGGCCCGGGGGGAGATCGTGGTGCTCGCCGACGCACGGCAGATCTTCGAGAGGCGGACCCTCCGCGCGCTCGTCGAGCCATTCGCGGATCCCCGCGTGGGTGCGGTCAGCGGCGAGCTGGTTTTGACCCATGGTCCCGAGGCAACGGCCGTCGGTCATGGCGTGGGCGTCTACTGGCGATACGAGAAGATGATCCGGAGAAGCGAGAGCCGAGTGGATTCGACCATCGGGGCCACCGGGGCGATCTACGCGCTCCGCCGTGACCTGTTCGAGCCGATTCCCGAGGACACCGTCGCGGACGATGTCCTGATTCCGCTGCGCATCGTTCGGCAAGGCTACCGAGTGCTCTTCGAGCCGGAGGCGCGCGCCTACGATCGCGAAGCGGCCCGGGCCGAGCAGGAGTTCAGGCGCAAGACGCGGACGCTTGCCGGAACCTTTCAGCTGTTCGCCCGCGAGCGCTGGCTCCTCGACCCGCGGCGCAACCGACTGTGGTTCCAGACCCTCTCTCACAAGGGCCTACGCCTGCTATTGCCGCTCCTTCATGCCGGCGCCCTCATCGCCGACGTTTCGCTCGCCCGGCGGCCGTTCCATCGACGCACGTTGCTGGCCCAGACGACCTTCTATCTGACGGCCCTGGCCGGCTACGCTCTACGCAACGAGCACCGGCGCACTCCACTGCTGTCGGTTCCCTACGCCGTGTGCCTCCTCAACGGTGCGACGTTGGTCGGGTTCGTCCGCTTCCTGAGGGGAACCCAGCGCGCCACCTGGGACCGCACCGCGCCGGACCACCGTCCCCCGCGCCTCTCTGCTGGACCCTTTTGAGCGGTCGGGAACCTCACCGACCTCCGTGCAGCTTGACGTTGTTGACGGTAGCCCCTACGTGGAAGAGCGATGTGTCGACCGACAGGGGATACACCGGGGCTCGCGTGCTCTGGTAGATGAGCTGCCCGTTCTTGTAATAGCGCACGACTTCGGACTCCACGCCGATCTTCAAGATATCTCCGGGCGCGAACGGCGTGTCGGCGCGATAGGCTCCGGACTCGCGGATCTCCGCGATCCCGTTCGCCTGCAGGGCGAAGGCAAACCGGATCGCGCTGGCCGCCGTGCCTCCCGAAGCCCGGGTGAGCCCGACGTAGCGGAGGGTCGTGGTCTCCGAGGCCGTGAACTCCAGGGCACCGGTGCCCGAGAGGAGCGCCTGCTTCGAGGCGGCGCCCGCGTCGGCACAGCCGTCGCAGCCACTGCTCTTCCGCAGTGAGTTGCCCGTGGCGGTGACATTGACGAGCTCGACCCACGCGACCGCGGCGGGATCTGGCTCGCCCGGCGGAGCGGGAGCCTCGGGAACGGGGTCCGCGGGAACGGGGTCCTCGGGAAGGGGGTCCGCGGGAAGGGGGTCCGAGGGAACGGGGTCCTCGGGAGCGGGGGCTGGCGGAGGGGGGGCCGGCGACGTCGGGGCCGGGGCGGCGTCGCTCGGACTTTGGGCGACCAACAGCTCGGCGGGGACTTTCACCAGGAACGCGTCGAGCCGGTTGGTGCCCACGTTGCTCGTCCAGAGGAAGTACCGGCCGGTCACGTCGAGGTTGCCCTTCGGCATCTTCCCGTAGTCGTCGCCGCCGCCGGCCGCGCTCAGATCGGTCATCACCGGCGCGACTACCAGCACCTGAAGAGACCCATCGAGGCGGAAGCAGACGATCTCGTTCGCCCGGGGCAGGCTGCCGCGGTTCACGTTGCTCGCGCAGGCATACTGCTGATCGAGAGGGACGTCCGCCCGGGCGTTGGTGTGAGTGATGTGCCCCGCGTTCACCGACCAGTCCGTCGTGCGATACACGAGCAGCCCTTGCGGCGGCGTCCCCGGCTGCGATGCCGGAAACGGCTGGTCGAATCGCCACAGACGCACCGCACCGGGGATCGGGTGCCAGTTGTCCTCGGCGATCATGTAACCGTGGCCGCTGTCGGAATGGCCGGCCGCACCGTTCTCGTCCATGAACTGGATCTGCTGCCCGGTGTTCATGTCGATGACGACGTTGTCCTCGCCGTGGGATCCATCGATCTGCTGTTTGATCAAGAGCCAGCCACCGCTCCGATCGATCTGGCATTCGTCGAAGGCGCCAGTCTTGGCGAAGTACGAGACCTCTCTGGTGTCCTCCCGGTACACGAGGCATCCCATCGCGTCCCAGTTCGCCGAGAGGACGGTCGCTGAGTGGTACAGGTCATCATCGCTGGTGTGCGTCTGCCAGAGGTGCGCGGCGCCGCTCACCGCGGAGGTCACGTCGAAGATGGTCTCCAGCTGCCGAGTGGACACGTCATAGCGGTAGAGCTTCCGCGTGTCATTGACGTAGAGGGTGTTGGGCTGGGTGCCGCTGAAGTACCAGCCTTCGCCGCTGCCCCAGCTGAAGGGGCTCGCGTCATCGAAGAGCGGGCCGACCTTGGTGACCGCGTCCGTGCGCTTGTCGTAGCTGAAGAGCGTGGGACCTCCACCCCCCCGCGCCCGATCCAGGGTGAGCACGATGAGCATGGTGTCGCCGTTCACGTGGTTGTTCGTGTTGCGCCAGTAGGAGTAGCCGATGTGGTTGACGCAGTCGTTGCCCTGGCAGTCGGCGCCGTTGGTCAGGCGCGCCCCGACGGTGTTGTAGGGTGCGGGAAAGGTGAACGTCCCGCGATCCGGGAGCGCCGGCCTTACCGCCGACCGCACGGCAGTGCTGGTGCCCGCCTCGACGAGTCCACCGCCCGCGGTGGACTGCGCGACCGCCGGTGTGGCCGACAGGAGAGCGCTGATCGCCACGGGCAAGCATCGGCGCATCCACGAACAGAAGCTTCCCATCATGTCTCCCTTGGTGATGGAATGGGTTCGGGCCTGGAGGGCCGGCCCATCAAACGGGATGGGAGGGGCGAGAGACGCCCCAATTCTTTGAGGGGTTTCCCTCAGCGGCGCTTGCCTGTTCGAGTCTGCGCCGCCTTCTGGTAGAATCCCGGGGCCGTGGTGGGAGGCGCTTCAGCTTGGTCGGCGTCCAACGTGTGCTCGGAGCGTCATCCCGCTCTGATACTCGGCCTCTCCTCGATGCGCCCCAGACACCGGACATTCCTCCAGGTCTTCCGAGCCCGCCATCCGCTGGCCAGCGACCGGTTTCGCCGTCTGCGCGACAAGGTCGCCAGCGGAGGCGGAGGTCGCGGGCTTCGCGATTTCTTCGTGGAGCTGAACCGCGAGCTGAGGGCGGTCCGAGAGTCCAACGGCGAGACGGACGTCAGCTGGGCGACGGACCTCTGCCTGGAGCTGATCGGCGCCAATTCGGAAGGGACGGTGGCAACACTCGGCGCGTTGCTGAACGAGACGACCCTGCAATTCGACGATCCCCTGGTGGGAACGGTGTTCGAGGCGGCGGGAA
>JBKPAK010000247.1:0-10738 GCA_046726415.1 Candidatus Methylomirabilota bacterium | reverse complement strand
CATGACCGCGGCGGCTTCCTCGTCGTCGCGGATGGCGCGCATGTAGATGCCCACCCGCGAGTGGACGAGCTGCCAGGCGGCGAGCACGGCGACCACGGCCAGGCCGAGGAACACGTAGTAGTAGCCCATCGAGCGCGGCGTGCCGAACAGGAACGGCGTGGCCAGGCCCAGGTCGCCGCGGGTGATCTGGTACTCGACGGTGATGAAGAGGCGCACCGACTCCGCGAAGGCCCAGGTGGCCAGGGCCAGGTAGATCGCGCGCATCCGAAGGCACAAGGTGCCGAGGCCGTAGCCCGTCGCGGCCGCCACCACCACGCCGGCGGCGATGCTCACGAGGATGGGCATCTTCGCATACAGGACGAGCAGGGCCGACGTGTACGCGCCGATGCCGGCGAAGGTGTGGTGGGCGAGCGAGAACTGCCCGGTGTAGCCGGCGAGAAGATTCCAGCCGACGGCGAGGACGACGTAGTAGAGGCTGGTGGTCAGGACATGGGTCTGGTACTCGGACACCGTCCACGGCAGCCAGGCCAGCGCGAGGTAGGCCAGCAGGCACCAGCCGAGGCGGCGGCCGAAGGCAGCCAGGGATCAGACTCCGAGCAGGGAGTCCCGGATGAGGTCGCGGAGCTGGTCGGCAAAGTCCTGGCGCGGCCCCTCGCGACGCACCTGCCCCATCTCGAGCATGTAGAGATAGTCGGAGATCTCCACGGCCTTGGCGATGTTCTGGTCGACGAGGAAGATGGTTACGCCCTGCTCGCGCGCCGCCAGGAGCTGACCGTAGACCTGTTCCGAGAGCTTGGGCGAGAGTCCGGCCGAGGGCTCGTCCACGAGCAGCAACTGGGGGTCGGTCACCATCTCCTTGGCGATGGAGAGCATCTTGGCCTCGCCACCCGAAAGCGCCGTCGCGCGCAGGCGCCGCTTCTCGGCCAGGCGCGGGAAGGACGCGTAGGCGCGCTCGAGCATCCCCGCCAGCCGTGCCGCGTCGTGCCGGAACACCCAGGCGCCGAGCTGGAGGTTCTCGTGCACGGTGAGCTGGGGAAAGATGTTCGTGCCCTGGGGCACATAGCCGACGCCGAGCCGCTTGATCGTGTGGGGCGCTACCAATTGGATTTCCCGACCATCGAACGCGATCCACCCGCGCCGCGGGTGGAGAAATCCGAAGACCGTTTTCAGCAGGGTGGACTTGCCGGCACCGTTCGGCCCGATGACGCCCGTGATCGAGCCCGTCCCGACCTTGAGCCTGATGCCGTTCAGGATGTCGATCTCGGCCACGTAGCCGGCGACGACACCGTCGAGCTCGAGTAGCGCCGGCGCCATCAGCCGCCCAGATACGCCTCGAGGACCAGAGCGTGATTGGCGACTTCCTCGAACGAGCCCTCGGCGATGAGTTGCCCCTCGTGCATCACCGACACCCGCGGACACAGCTGGCGCAGGGTGCCCATCTCGTGGGAGACGATGAGGAAAGTGACGCCTTCCTCGCGGTTCATGCGGAGGATCGTCTCCATGATGGTGTCCTTGATCGTCGGGTGCACGCCGGCGAAGGGCTCGTCCATCAGAAAGAGGTGGATCGGGTGCACCATGAGTCCCCGCGCGATCTGGAGCAGCATGCTCTGGCCCCCAGACAGCTCCTTGGCCAGCCCGTGGCGCAGCCGCTCGAGGGTCACGAACGCGAGGAGCCTCCGGGCCCGGTCGAGGATCTCGGCGGTCGGCCGGCCGGCGCCGCGGTCGTGCTCGGCCAGCGCCGGGACCAGGACGTTCTCCAGCACCGTCATGTTCCCCCAGAGCTTGGGGATCTGAAAGGTGCGGGCCACCCCGCGCGCGGTGATCTGATGGGGGCGGAGGTGGTCGATCCGATCGCCGCGCAGGCGAATCTCGCCAGCGTCGGCCCGATAGAGACCGGAGAGCAGATTGATCGTCGTCGTCTTGCCCGACCCGTTGGGCCCGATGAGGCCTCGGACCTCACCGTCACGGACAGTCAGGGGAAGGCCGTCGACGGCCACGAGGCCACCGAACCGCTTGGTGAGCCCGCGCGTCTCGAGGAGCCACCCGTTCGAGGACGGCGATTGTTTCATTCGAGCGTCTGCCGTTGGCGCGATGTTCTGGGCCTCCAGGCGGTGGCCGCCCTGGGCTCGTGGTCAACCCAGCCTGTCTGGTCGGGCGGTCAGCGACAATCTCGAGATGGGCGCACGGTGCTGGACTTCCCCGTGCGCAGTAACCATGGAGTCAAACCCGCTCGACGTCAACCAGGTTGAGACGCGAGGACGTGGGTTCACGAAGTCCGTCGGGACCCCCTGTTCTCAGGCCAAGGGCTCCCAGAAGCGCTGGATCTCGACGAGGTATCCGTTGGGGTCGCGGACAAAGGCGTTGTAGATCCGGTACGGCGGGTTGTCGGCAGGTTCCTTGACGAACTCCACGCCCTGCGTCCTGAGGTGCTGGCACCACTCGTCCACGTGATCGGTGATCAAGGTGAGCGTCAGACCGCCGGGTGTCGGGCGCACGTCGGCGCGCTCACAGAACCCGAGGTAAGCGTTACCGCTCACGTGATAGATGCGGCAGCTGCCCTGGTCGCGCGCCAGGCGGAGACCGAGGATCCGCTCGTAGAAGTCGGCAGTCCGGCGGAGATCAGGCGTGTCGAGGAAGGTGATCTGCTGCGCAATCGGAAATCCCGCGAGGCTCATCCTGACGGCAGAGTTTCTCACAGCTCGACGTCGCAGGCATCACGCCAGCCACTCGGCCAACCTGCGCCAGCTACGCGGTGGAGTCCCCGTCGCGTCGGCCCTTGATCAGGGCGTCGATGCGGGCGATGAGAGCCCGGATATCAGCCGACAGGGATCGCTGACCCTCAACCAGCTGCCGCTGACCCTCGACTACGGCGTGCAGGATCTGCAGGACCTCGAGGTGCTGCTCGCGGATGCGGATGTCGAGCTGCGTGAAGCGCTCCTCCTGCAGTCGGTTCGATTCCCGGAGCAGGCGGACCATCTCGTCGGCGGATTCGCGGCTCGGCAGGCTACGGAACCCCGCGACCAGCGTCGTCTTGAGGTCTGCGAACGCCGTCTGCATCTCGCCGAAGCCAGCGGTCAGGTCCTCGTGCAGAGCGGTCAGGTCCCCGTGCAGAGTGCTCAGCGTCACTTCGGGGCGACCCGGACCAGTCATGCTCAATCCCGAGCGTATCACTCCGCCCGCCGGCAGTCAGCGTCTCGCTTCGGAGGCAGTGCCAGCACCTCCGAGTGGAATCGGGGAGAGCGAACCCCCGCTCCCCCCGATGACCCCCCAGCGGATCCGAACCGGAGGATTGCCCGGGCGCGACGATCTTGCCGGCGACCTCGAGGACCCGTTGCGCGGGCCAAGCCCGCGCTCGAACGCAGCGCTACGACGCAGTACTCATGGGGGAGCTTCGCGTGCCCGATCATGCGCGCTCTCCGAGCCGGTGGGGTCGTCGCCACGCGGGTGGGGCGACAGGCAGCCCGGCGTCCGCCGCCCGATGCGCAGTCTCTGGTACGATCTCGCTCATTCCGCGTGTCCCCGGCTGAGCATGGGAGAAGGGAGCATGTCATGACGGACAGACCCGAGCTGGTGATCGACGGCGATGGGCACGTGATCGAGGTCAACGAGACGTACGATGGCATCGACCTCGCGTACCGCCACCGGCGGCCGATCTACACCCAGACCGCGAAGGGCAACATCGTCCGGCTCATCGACGGTAAGGTCTGGGGGCCGCAGGCGGAGGGCGGGTTCGTCGGCGTCAACGGCAACCTGTTCCCACCCCACGGCAAAGCGATCCACTACCGGCGCATGGGAACGTACAACCCGTGGGCCCGCCTGGCCGACATGGACCGGGACGGGATCGACGTCGCGGTGATCTATCCGACGGACGAACTACCGCTCACGGTGACGCCGGATGCCGGCTTCGCCGCGGCGCGGGCTCGCGCGTACAACGACTGGCTGCACCAGTACTGCCAGGTCTGTCCGCGACGGCTCAAGGGCATCGGCATCGTGGCCCTCCAGGATGTCGAGGGCGCAATGGAGGAGATGCACCGGGCGGTGACGCGGCTCGACATGGTGGGCATCCAGATCGGCTGCACCGTGCGCGAGGACACGTTGCTGAGCGATGTGCGGCTCGATCCATTCTGGGCCGAGGCCGAGCGCCTGAACGTGGCGATCGCCGTCCACGGCCCGGCCCTGCCGTCCTTCTTCCGCGGCTACTTCGACGTGAACCGGCCGGACCACATGCTGGAAGCCTCGCACATGGCCCATACGTTCGCCCAGATGCTGGCCTGCTCGAATATCGTCACCGGCGGCGTGCTGGAGCGCTTCCCCCGCTTGCGCATCGCGTTCCTCGAGGCGGGCGCAGGCTGGGTGCCCTACTGGATCCACCGCATGGACGAGTACCAGGAGGTGGCGCCGGAACGGTGGGCCGCGCTGTCATCGAGGCCGAGCGACTACGTGAAGAGTGGGCGGGTGTTCTTCAGCTGCGAGCCCGGCGACGAGTTCATCCCGTTCTTCCTCGAGCACGTCGGGGAGGACGCGATGCTTTTCGCCTCCGACTACCTGCACTTCGACGCCCTGTTCGTCGGCGAGCGGGGGCGTGACGGCCTGCCCTACCCCGGCACGGTCGCGACCTTGATGGCCCGGAAGGACGTCCCGGACTCGGCCAAGCGGAAGATGGTGCTCGACAACAGCCTGAAGTTCTACGGCATGGATCGGTCCGGTCTCGGTCGCATCGGGACGCCGGTGACGCGACCGGAGCCGGAGGAGGCACGGCGCGCGGTCGTACCGGGCACCGTCTCGGCCCGCGCGTGAGCTGCGAGGGCGGGGGAGCCGTGGCGGCCTCCGACTCCGTCCGTCGCCCGAGCCATCAGGCGTCGCCGACGCGCAGCCGCACGCCCGCGCGTTCCTCCTGGAGCATCGAGGCCGCCGTCCGGTCCTGGCCGCCCCAGCCGCGATTCATCGCCTCCAGGAGCTCGATCCGGCAGAGGTCGATCAAACGGGTGGGCACACCATGCCGGGCGGCCAGCTCCTCCGCCAGGCGAAAGTCCTTGTACGCGAGCTCGAGCGCGAACCGGGCCGCGAAGTCGCCGCGAAACAGGGTGGCGGGCATGCGCTTGGTGAACGTCATGTTCTCGCTGACGATGCATCCCTGCCGGAACGCTTCGACGAGTCTCGGCACCGTCACCCCGGCCTTGGCCCCTAGGGTGAGACACTCCGTCAGGAGCAGGTCGATGCTCATGGCCAGGGCATTGTGGACGAGCTTCGTGACCGACCCGGCGCCGAGGTCCCCGACCCACACCACGCTCCTGGAGAACGGCTCGAGCACTGACCGGACCCGGTTCACGACCGTTTGGTCGCCTCCGACGAACAAGGTGAGCTGACCCTCCAGCGCGCCTTCCCGGCCACCATCGAGTGGCGCATCCAGCATGTGGCCCTGATGCGCCGCGATGGCGGCGCCGACCTCGCGCACGACCTCCGGGGAATTCGTGGTGTGGTCGATGTAGACGGACGCCGGGCGGAGACCTTCCACGATGCCGTGGGGACCTAGCGTCACGGCCTGCATCTCAGCTGGGCCGGGGAGGCAGGTGCAGACCACGTCGCACCCGGCGGCCAGATGCCGAGGACTGTCCGCCCAGATCGCCCCTCGTTCGACCAGGGGAGCCGCGGCCTCGGCCCTGAGGTCATGGACCACCAGAGGGAACCCGGCGTCGAGCAGCCAGCCCGCCATGGGCTGACCCATGTTCCCGAGGCCGATGAACCCCACCTGCATCTCGCGATTCTACCCCCACGTGGGCGGCGTCTTCCGACAGTGCTCGCGGCACCCATCGGTGGGCGCCGAACGCCACACCATGGGCCGGGTGACTTCAGGGTTCTAAGGCGGCCGCTTCCGAACCCGGGGTGGGAGGACCTCGAGGTGATGGCGGACGCGCCGCGGCTGGCCGGGCTCCCCAGATGAGCGGAGATCGAGATGGCGGGCAGTTCACGCCCGCGATTCGCAGTGTTCGTGCCCGTGCGTATGCGCCCAAGGGCTCACGGGTTATGGTGATCGCCAGACTGTTCCTGAGCGGGATCGACATCAGCGAGGACGAATATCTCGAGACCCTCTCGCATTCGAGGCCTCCTACGGCACGCCAATTTCTCCAGTGGACTCGGTGGAGCCGAATGCTCGTCTTGATCTCGCTGCCTACCGGGCGCTAGTGCTAGTCTCGACCCGTGACCTGCCCGTCGTGCCAGCAAGAGAATCCTTCCGGGGCGCGCTTCTGCAACGCTTGCGGCACCGGGTTCGAGATGACATGCGCGGTCTGCGGTCATATCAACCCTTCGGGCAGTCGGTTCTGTAGCGGCTGTGGGCGACGGCTCCTCGGTGGGCCGGTGGCCGGGCGCGCGCCGGACAGCTACACGCCGAAGCACCTCGCCGAGAAGATCCTCACCTCCCGGAGCGCGCTGGAAGGCGAGCGCAAGCAGGTCACGGTGCTCTTCGCCGATCTCAAGGGCTCGATGGAGCTGCTCGTCGAGCGCGATCCCGAGGAGGCCCGCGCGCTCCTCGATCCCGTGCTCGAACACATGATGGAGGCCGTGCACCGCTACGAGGGCACCGTCAACCAGGTGATGGGGGACGGCATCATGGCGCTGTTCGGTGCGCCCCTGGCCCACGAGGACCACGCCGTGCGCGCGTGCTACTCGGCGCTGCGGATGCAGCAGGCGGTGAAGCAGCACGCCGAGGGCGTGCGCCGCCGACACGCCCTCAGCGTTCAGATCCGCGTCGGGCTGAACTCGGGCGACGTGCTCGTGCGGGCCATCGGTTCCGATCTGCGGATGGACTACACGGCCGTCGGCCAGACGACGCATCTGGCGGCGCGGATGGAGCAGCTCGCGGAGCCGGGCGCGATTGTCCTCAGCCCCGCGACGCTCGAGCTGGTGGAAGGCTACGTGGAGGTGAGTCCACTGGGCCCCCGCCCGGTGAAGGGGCTGGCCGAGCCGGTGGAGGTGTACGAGCTGGTCGGGGCGGGGGCCGTGCGCTCCCGGCTGCAAGCGGCCACCGCCCGCGGCCTCACGCGCTTCGTCGGCCGCGACGGCGAGCTGGAGCAGCTCCATCGGGCGCTCGGGCGCGCCCGGGCGGGGCATGGGCAAGTGGTGGCGATGGTGGGAGACCCCGGGGTCGGCAAGTCGCGCCTCGCTTACGAAGTGACCCACTCGCCTCGCACGGACGGCTGGCTGGTGCTCGAGGCCGCCTCCGTCTCGTACGGCCAGGCGATGAGCTACTGGCCAGTGATCGACCTTCTCAAGGGTTACTTCACGCTGCAGGACCGGGACGAACTGAGGGAGATCCGCGACAAGGTGACGGGCAAGCTGCGCGCCCTGGACGCCTCGCTCGAGGTGGCGCTCCCGGCGCTGCTCGCCCTGCTGGAAGTGCCGGGGGAGGACACCGCGTGGCAGAGGCTCGAGCCGGCCCAGCGGCGGCAGCGCACCCTCGACGCTGTGAAACGGCTGCTGCTGCGAGAAGCGCGCGAGCGCCCCGTGCTTCTGCTCGTGGAGGACCTGCACTTGATCGACGCCGAGAGTCAGGCGCTGCTGGACAGCCTGGTCGAGAGCCTGCCCGGGGCGCGCCTGGTGCTGCTCGTCACGTACCGGCGCGAGTATCAGCACGGCTGGGGGCAGAAGAGCTACTACACGCAGCTGCGACTCGATCCGCTACCGACGCCTCGTGCCGGGGAGCTGCTCCACGTCCTGCTGGGCGATCACCCGAGCCTGACCCCGCTCAGGCGCCTGTTGATCGAGCGGGCCGAGGGCAACCCTTTCTTCCTGGAGGAGGGGGTCCGGGCGTTGGTGGAGACCCGGGTCTTGGGAGGCGACCGCGGACAGTATTACCTGGCGAAGGACACCGCGCCGCTGCAGATTCCGGCGACGGTGCAGGCGGTGCTGGCGGCGCGGATCGATCGGCTGCCTCCCGAGGAGCGGCACCTGCTGCAGACGGCGGCGGTCATCGGCGTCGATGTCCCCTTCGCGTTGCTGCGGGACATTGCTGGGCAGCCCGAGGCGGCCGTGTCGGCGGGCCTGGCGCGGCTGCAGGCGACGGAGTTCCTGTACGAGACCAACCTCTTTCCCGACGTGGAGTATGCGTTCACCCACGCCCTGACGCACGAGGTGGCCTATCAGGGCTTGCTGCAAGAGCGGCGGGCGGCCCTCCACGCCCGGGCGGTGGAGGCGATCGAGCGCCTCCACGGCGACCGCTTGGCCGAGCACGTCGAGCGGCTCGGCCACCATGCGTTCCGGGGCGCCCTGTGGGAGAAGGCCGTGACCTATCTGCGCCGGGCCGGGGCGAGGGCCACCGCCCGCTCGGGCCACCGGGAGGCGGTGGCCGCCTTCGACCAGGCGATGGTCGCGCTCGGGCATCTCCCCCAGAGCAGTACGACGATCGAGCAGGCGATCGACCTGCGACTCGACCTTCGCCAGGCGCTTCAACCACTCAACGCGCACGAACGCGTGCTCGACTCCCTCCGCGAGGCCGAAGCGCTCGCCAGGGCCCTCGACGACCAGCGCCGGCTCGGATGGGTGTCGGCCTATTTGAGCCAGTACCACGCGATGCTGAACGAGGGGGAGCAGGCCGTGAAGGTCGCGGAACGAGCTCTTGCCCTCGGTTCCGCGCTGGCGGACTTCGGCCTTCAGGGCGTGGCGAATTTCTTCCTGGGCGTGTTCGCCTACGGAGTCGGGGACTACCGTCGAGGGGCGGACCACCACCGGAAGAACGTCGAATCCCTGCAGGGAGATCTCGTTCGGGAGCGCTTCGGCCTCAGCGGTCTGCTGTCCGTCCTCTCGCGCCGCGGCCTGGTGTGGTGCCTGGCTGAGCTTGGAGAATTCACCGAAGGCCTGGCGTACGGGGACGAGGCTCTCCGAATTGCGGAGAGCGCCAGTCAACCCGTCTCCCTCATTGTCGCGCTCACTGGCCTAGCCCGGATCCATCTCCGCCAGGGCGAAGCGGATCGAGCTCTGCCACTGCTCGAGCGCGCGCTGGCTCTGTGCGAGACCTGGAACATTCAGTTCCACTTCGCTACCGTCGCCTCTGGTTTAGCCTCGGCCTATACTCGAGTGGGCCGGAACGCCGAGGCTCAGTCGCTTCTGGAGCCAATCGTCACTCGCTGGCGGATGCACGCAGGAAGCCTCGTTGAGGCAGACCGACCTCGCGAGATCCGACACGGCGCTAACCTTACACGGATCGCTCTGGGTGAGGCATACATGCTCGCCGGACGCCTCGACGAGGCGCGAGAGGTGACGCAGCGTGCGGTCGCGCTCGTTCGCGACCTTGGTCTGCGAGGGGATCAGGCGTGGGCTCTCCAGCAGCTCGCCGAGATCGCGTGGCGCTGTGAACCGCCCGTCGTCGGCGAAGCCGAGAGCCACTACCGCCAAGCGCTGACCCTCGCCGAGCCCCGCGGCATGCGACCGCTCGTCGCCCACTGCCACCTGGGCATCGGCAAGCTCTACCGGCGCGCCGGCCAGCAGGAGGCGCAGGAGCACCTCACTATCGCGGCCACGATGTATCGCGAGATGGACATGCGCTTCTGGCTCGAGAAGGCCGAGACGGAGCTGAAGGCGTCGTTCGAGTGCACTACGCGCCGGATGGATGCGGGCGATCTGACTCCGCGAAAGGAGGTGGAGGAATGAAAGCGATCCAGGTTGAACTCCCCGACAAGCTCGCGGCCGAGATCAACGTCTATGTCAACGCTGGATGGTTCGGCTCCGAGGGCGAGGTCGTGCGGGCCGCCCTGATCGACTTCGTCAAGCGCCACCGGATCGACCTGCTCGAGCGCTTCATGCGTGATGACATCGAGTGGGCGCTCAGGACCAAAGGTTACTCCTGCGTGAGAGTCGTCGTGTGCGATACCGCCCCCGGATGGAGCAGACGGAAACGGGTCTGACGGAGTCGCATTGATGCTTTGCCCCCGGTGTCGCACGGATAACCGTGAAGGCCGCCGCTTCTGCTCCAAGTGCGCCGCGCCGCTCGCAATCGTCTGTGCGTCGTGCGGGTTCACGAATGACCCCGGCGATGAGTTCTGCGGCGGCTGCGGGAAGCGGGTCACCGGAGCGCCGGTGGCCGGCGGGTTTGATCTCAGCCCTCGCGTGAGGGCACCCCGGTGTCGCTGCGATGATCGCACGCGTCGGTCCGAAGTCAACGCGGCGTGGCGCCGACGCCCGCAGGCCGAAGTCATGTGACGGTCACAGGACTGCGGACCGCGTCCGATCGAGGATCGCGATGCGGCACTGTTGTTGATACGTGATCTGACCGCAACTGTTTGACACAATGAAATGACCGCTCGGGTGAACAGCACGGGCGGGTCAAGAGGGCGCCCGTTGACTTGCCTCTGGGCGCGAGCAAGGTCGCTGATGCAGAGGTGCACATGGGCGCCAGGCCGCTGAAGGTCGGGGTTCAACTACCAGAGATCGAGCGTGACGTGCGGTGGACCGAACTCCTCGCCATGACGCGGATGGCCGAAACAGTAGGGCTGGACTCGCTGTGGGTCGGCGACCACCTCCTTTACCGCCGGCCCATTCGACCGACCTCGCGGACCATGGGAGGCGTGGTCCGTCCTGGCCGCCCTGGCGGCGGCGACCAATCGCATCCAGCTGGGCCCGCTCGTCGCGTGCACCGCGTTCCATGCCCCGGCGATGCTCGCCAAGAAGGCGGCC
Organism: Candidatus Methylomirabilota bacterium; assembly: GCA_046726415.1. Lineage (GTDB taxonomy): Bacteria > Methylomirabilota > Methylomirabilia > Rokubacteriales > CSP1-6 > CAVWFS01. Next base: position 70 of record JBKPAK010000247.1, on the reverse strand, counting down.
ACCGTCGACGAGATCAGTGGTGGCCGGCTGATTCTGGGCCTGGGGGCCGGGTGGAATCAGACGGAGTTCC
>JBKPAK010000246.1:0-20214 GCA_046726415.1 Candidatus Methylomirabilota bacterium | reverse complement strand
TAGCAGTCGCGCTCGCCCGGCATCTTCGGCCAGCCCGCGAGCAGGCGCACCGTGGCGAGCAGGAGGTTATCCCGGAGGTGGGTGGCGTTGTGGCCGTATTCCTCGAACGTGGAGTGGGTGATCTTCTGGTTGTGAGGGTCGTCCTGGAACTTGCACGCGGTGACGGCAACTCGGGCCAGGTAGGCGCGGCGATCGGCGCCGGACTTCAAGTAGGCGCGGGCCAGCGCGGTGGTCCGCGGGACGTCGAAGGCCAGGATGGCCTCGTCGAGCTCCTCCAGGAGTGATGCTGGTGTCCGGTCCGCACCGTCGAATCCGGCACACTCTTCCTCGATCACCGATCGGGACAGCTTGTTGGCGCGGGCCGAATCGTTGACGAAATGGGCCATCAGGTAGAGCAGCCGCGGCTGGTAGGGACTCTCACTGCGCCGCATCCAGTCGTTGGCTGTGTTGCAGTAGTCGAAGGGATGTTGGCCGTCCGTGAATTGGCGGGGCACCGTGGTCCGCAAAATGAGCTCGGCCGCGCCGATCTGGATGGTATCGCCGAGGCTCCGGATCGACTTGCCATTCCGCAGATGGGTGGTGATCAGGTTCCACACCGTGGGCGCATCGGCCTCCACGAGCAGCCGGACCATTTCCTCCACCTCGCCCGGGCTCAGCGGGGCTTCATTCGTCTGCTTGAGGTGCTTCCCGGACTCGGGGAACTCGTTGGTCATCCTGACGCAGGCCGTGTCATAGAGGGAGTAGTAGAGCGGTCCGATGGCCATATCCGGCACGCCGATGTAATAGACGCCCCGGGCCTGCTCCCAGCCGATGAAGTCGGCGAGGTCCGCGATGGCGCGGGCCCGCAGCGCTTTGTGGCCGGTGTTGCGCGCCTTCCTGCCGGCGATCGTGTCTTGCAGGTCGATGAGGCCCAGGAAGAGCAACTGGTCGCGGAGGAGGGGACGGATGCGCTCATCGGCGACCAGACCGAGGAAGAGGCCGTAGGACCGCCGCACATCACCGCTCATCGTCGCGATCATGTGCTGGTGAAGCTTCTCCTCGACTGTGCCCTCCGGCGTGATCGGCTCCTGGTCCTGATTCCACACGGCGGGGCCGTAGCTCGGCGGCGGAACCTCCATGCCTTTCATGGTGGCGTAGCGGCCCGGGTACTTCCCCAGCAACTGGTTCCAGATGTCGAGACCGGCCGGGATGTACCACACGCTTTGCAGGATGGGCAGGAGGCGATACTTCTCGGGCACAAAGGGGGCCAGGCTCACGGACGCCCGGAGCCCGAGAATCGTATGGTCGTTGTTGACGAGGGTGATCTGACCGTCGCGCACATTGATGTGACTGGGCACCTGAACGAACGGCGCCTCGGCCGCCGTCACCGTGCCGAGCGCGTCGCGCAGCGAGCGGCCTTCGCGCGTCACCATCCGAAAGAAGAGGTCCGCCGTGCGGGGCTGATCGCGCTCCAGGATCGCCTGCGTCAACAGATTCAACGATGTGTCGGGCATGGCGGCTCCTCGCCTTCGATCAAAATAGTGGGCTGTTCGATTCGAGACCGAGCACCGTGCGCCCCACGGCCTCGTAGTTCACGAACTGCAGCTGGTTGTGCCGAGTGACGACCTCGGCATCGCGGGCGTAGCGCTCCAGCGGGCTCGACGCGAAAATCGAGGTGGTGCCGGCCGCCACGCACACCATGTGCGTGGCCTTGGCCGCGCTCTGAGCGGCGTGGGTCATGGCCAGCCGTAAATTGGAGCGCTGGCGCTCGGTGACGAGCTCTCGGGCCAGGACGGTCTCCCACATGTCCCCGATGGTGTCGAACAGGAGCGCCCGGCCGGAGCGCAACAGCGCCTCGGCCTCGCCCACCTGGGCCTGCACGATTGCCCGGTCGCGCAGCAACTCCGACGATGAGCGCGGGACCTTCACCTGGGCGAGTTCGACAAACTCGTCGATGGCGGCGCGGGCCACGCCCAGCCCGACGCAGCAGAAACCGCAGCCGGCGAGATCGAAGCCGTGCATGCGGTTCATGGGCCCCGTGACGCGCGCTCGCCGGTCGAGCGCCGAGAAGGTGTGTTCCTCGGGGACGAACAGGTTTTTGACTTCGATGTCGTGGCTGCCCGTCCCCCGCATGCCGCTGACGTTCCAGGTGTCGATGATTTGGGCGCCCGACTTCGGGTAGAAGTAGGCGATTCGCACTTCCTGGTCGCCGTTGGCCCGCAGCCGGGGCGCGTCACCGTCGAAGACCTTGCAGGCACCGTGCAGCAGGGAGGAGTGCATGCAACCACTGGCGAAGAACCAGTGCCCGGTGACGCGGTAGCCGCCCGGCACGGCTACCGCCCGGCCGCGGGGATTCGCCGACCCCGCCGAGACGCCCACCGGGTCGCTGTGGAAGAGCTTGCGGCGCACATCGAGCTCGAACTGGGCGCTCTGCCGGAAGGTGTTGATTCCCATGGCCAGGCACCAGCCCGTCGAGCCATCGGCCCGCGCCACTTCCTCGATCACCCGCAGGGTCGTGATGATGTCCGCGCCGAGCCCACCCTCTGCCTCCGAGATGGCGACCTTGAACAATCGGGCCTTTGCCAGGTCCATGACGAGGTCCGCGGGCAACTCCCGGGCGGCCTCGATCTCGTCAGCGTGCGCGCGGATCCTCGGGGCGAGCGCGCGGGCAACGTCGAGGGGGGAGATCGCGGCCGGGGCGGGGGCGGTGGTCATGGCTTTCGCCTGGCCATCGTGCTCCAGTGGCGGGCGCGCCGTCAAGAACCGTCCGGTCCGCGATGAGAGAGGATGCGATCGTTGGGAGGTCGCTCATGGCTTTCGCTCCGTGGTGGCCCCCTCGGTGGTCGTGGCCTCTGATCCGCCGTGACCCGCCATCCACCGGCCGATGACGGCGGTGTCGGCGGTGGCGGTCGCCGTCTCGTGCACAAGGCGGCCCTCGAACATCACGACGATCCGGTCCGACAGCTCCAGCAGCTCGTCGAGATCCTCGCTCACCAGCAGCACGGCCGCGCCCGCCTCGCGCGCGGCGAGAATCCGGTCGTGGATCTCGGCCACCGCCGCGAAGTCGAGCCCGAATACCGGGTTCGCCGCGATCAAGACCGACACCGGCTCGGACAGCTCGCGGGCCAGCACCGCCCGCTGCACGTTGCCGCCCGACAGCGTCGCGACCGGGGCATCCGCCCCCTGGGTCTTCACGTTGAACTCGGCGATCTATCGCTCGGCTTGGCCCACCATGGCGCGATGGCGGAACCACGGGCCAGTGGACAGCGGCGCTCGGTCGAAGTTCCGCAGGGCCATGTTCTCGGCGATGCTCATGGCCGGCACGCATGCGCTTCGCAGAGGCTCCTCCGGCAGGCTGAAGGCCCGGTGAAAGCGGATCTCACGCCGGCTGGCTCGATACGGCTGGCCGCCCACCCGGATGGTCCCGGCGAGAGGCGGACGCTGGCCGATGAGCGCCTCGACCAGCTCGCGCTGGCCGTTGCCGGAGACGCGGCGATGCCTACGATGAAGGCCACGCCCTGGAGGACCAGCACGGTGGCGTCGGGCAGATCGAGACGCCGTTGCAGTCGGCCTGAATGCCTGGCCAGTGAGCAGCGCTGGCTAATCGACGTGCGCTCTGCCGCCAACCGACCATGAGACGATAGGCGCCGGCTCGCCCGTGGGATACGAAGCGGAGGAGTGCCACGCCGAGCCAGGAGGAAGGCCATGAAAGGCGCATGGTGGGTGGTGGCGTTTGCGTATTTGGCCGGCTGTGGAGGCGGGATCGGGCCGCATCAGCCCACGGTTACCCCGGTGACCAGCGTCGATCCCGCTCCCACGACGCGCCCAACCATGGTGTACGTCACGGACTTCGATCTCGAATTCCCACCGGGAAACCAGAATCCCTCGCTCATGCGCCAGGGTCTGCTCGGCAGGGTCAGAGAGCGGCTCCAGGGCGGTGATCCCGTCCAGAAGGCGCACGCTCAGGTCGACCTGATGGCCGCATCCATCACCGACGATCTGATCGGCGACGGCGTGCCCGCCCAGCGGCTCTATCCCGGCGATCCGAAACCGACGAGCGGATGGCTGGTGCGCGGCGTGGTGACCCAGCTGGACGAGGGCAACCAACTCCGCCGCGCCATGGTGGGCTTCGGGGCCGGAGAAAGCGAGCTACAGCTCTGGGTGGGCGTGACCGACCTCGCCCGCAACCCCGACGCGCCCTTCTACACGCTCGATGCGAGCGACGCCAGCGGGAAGATGCCCGGCGCCATCGTGAAGCTGAATCCCTACGTGGCGGCGGCGAAGTTCGTCATGTCTCGCCACGCCTCGGAGCGCGACGTCACGCGGACGGCCTCCGCCATCGCCAAGGCCATCGCCGAGCAGGCGAAGAAGGTCCAGCCCTAGCGCACGCTTGGCCACGTCCGGATGCGCCTCGAGGAATCGCCGAGTGCCTGCGGTGGCCGGGAGGGTCGATCAGCTGGGTATCGAGACCGTTGTCGCGGAAGGAGCCGCCCTCGACGGCGGCGAAGACGGGCGCGGTGCCCGCCCCGCGGTTCGCGCAGGCGATGCGGATTCTGTCCATGGTCCTCTCGGCGACGACGGAGTCACGGAGAGTTGAGCATCGCCATCGACCCGGCCTCGCGGCGGTGACACTACGAGGGGACGCCCGCTGTCGTCACGTTGTCGACGCGCCTCGGGCCGCGAGGACGCCTCCGCGTTGCGATCGCGCGAGTCACCACCGGGTGATCAGCGCGGGCCCAGGGCCTCCCAGATGCGCTGCGGCGTGAGGGGCATGTCGAGATGGGTGATGCCGAACGGGGCAAGCGCGTCCACGGCCGCGTTGACGATGGCCGGCGGGATGGCGATGCATCCGGCCTCGCCCAGGCCCTTGGCCCCGAGCGGGTTGCGGGGGGATGGCGTGTGCATCTTCTCGATGGTCACCATGGGGACGTCGTCGGCGCGCGGCACCGCGTAGTCCATCAGCGTCCCCGACAGTAGCTGGCCATCGGTGTCGTACACGATGCGCTCCAGGAGCGTCTGGCCGAATCCCTGCGCCAGCGAGCCGTGCAGCTGACCCTCGGCCAGGAGTGGATTGATGATCGTCCCCGCATCGTCCACCCAGAGGAGCGTCTCGATCGCCGGGCGGCAGGTCTCGCCCTCGATCGAAACCACCGCGACCACCGCTCCGAAGCTCCACACCTCGGCCTGCGGGTCGAAGTAGACCGTCGCCTCGAGCCCGGGAGCCTCCCCGGAGGGGAGGGCCGCGCCGCCGGCATACGCGGTGGTGGCCACGTCCTTCCAGGTCACGCGTCGCTGGGGAACGCCGATAACCTGGAATCCCCCGGTGACACTCGTCACATCTGCCGGAGCCGCTTCCAGCAGCCGGGCCGCGATGCGTCGGCCTTTCTCCGCGACCTCCGTGGCCACGCGAGCGAGCGCGCCGCCGCCAAGGGCCACGCTGCGGCTGCCGAACGTGCCGAAGCCCTCCGGGCCGCTGCGCGTGTCTCCGTGCACGACCTCGACTTCGTCCGGTGTCGTCCCGAGGTGGTCGGCGACGATCTGCGCGAACGTCGTCTCGTGCCCCTGGCCGTGCGCGCTCGACCCGGTGATGGCCGTGACCTTCCCCGAGCGCTCGACCTTCACGCTGCCGCTTTCCCAGCCGAGCGCGCAGGGCTCCACATAGCTAGCCAGCCCGACGCCGACGATCTCGCCGCGGCCGCGCCGTTCCTCCTGGGCGCGCCGCAGCGCCGTGTAATCGGCCGCTTCCAGGGCCCGAGCGAGGGCCCGCGGGTAGTCGCCCGAGTCGTAAATCTGCCCGGTCACGGTGCGGTAGGGAAAGGCGTCCGGCCGTACGAAGTTGCGGCGCCGGATCTCCGCCGGGTCGAGGCCAACCACACCCGCGGCCCTATCCATGAGCCGCTCGATGAAGAAGCAAGCCTCTGGTCGCCCGGCGCCGCGATAAGCGGCGAGGGGGGCGGTGGTGGTGAGTGCGCCCGTCACCTCGATCTCGCAGGCCGGGATCTGGTAGGCCCCCGGAAGCAGGCGCGCGTGGTTCCAGGGAGACCCCGCGGCCGCGTTGAGCAGTGACGCTCCCAGGGGGGCGCACACGCGACCGCGGAGCGCCAGGATACGCCCCTCGCCATCGAGCGCCAGTTCGCCGTCACAGACCATGCCGCGCGCGTGGCTCGTCGTCATCATGTCCTCACGGCGCGTGGCGATCCACTTCAGCGGCCGGCGCAGTCGTGGGGCCAACCACGCCAGCACGACTTCTTCCCGGTATGGACCGCTCTTGACCCCGAAGCCGCCGCCCACGTCGGGAGCGATCACGCGCACGCGTGCTTCGGGCATCGCCAGGAGGCGCGCCACCTCGGCGCGGATTCGGAACGGCGCCTGACAAGACACCCACAAGGTCAGATCGTCGGTCGTGGGATCGAAACTCGCCAGGACGGCGCGCGGCTCGATGGCCACCGCGGACAGCCGCGCCTGCTCGACTCGAAGGACCACTCGGTGGGCGGCCGCCTCTACGGCACGGGTCGCGTCCCCCTGCCGGATGACGCGGCGGAACGACCGATTGCCCTCGATCTGGGGGTACAGCGCGGGCGCCGTGCCGTCGAGCGCTGCTTCGGCGTCCACGGCGGCGGGCAGCGGTTCATACTCCACCTGCACCAGCTCCGCGGCGTCCCGGGCCGCGTATGGGCTCTCGGCCACCACCGCAGCCACCGGCACTCCCACCGCGTGAACGCGCTCCACCGCGATGAGTGGATGCGGGGGCACCTTCATGTCGGGTATGAGACGGTTCACCGGCATCGGACCGAGGTGCGCGACCTCGTCCCCGGTGACCACGGCGACTACGCCAGAGGCCTGGCGGGCGGGCTTTGCGTCCAGACGGCTGATGTTGGCGTGCGCGTGCGGCGAGCGGACGAAGGCGACGTGCAGGCACCCCGGCGGCACGAGGTCGTCCACGTAGCGGCCAGCTCCGAGCAAGAGACGCGGGTCCTCGCGGCGCTTCATGGGTCGGCCGATATAGCGATGATCGTCGTGCTGTGAAGTCATGCCCGACACTTTACGGCATAACGGGCGAGATGCTCAGGACTGCCCACGAATGAGTCAGATCGCGCTCGGCTGACTCTTCCCTGGGCATGTGATGCGCCCCATCGCGCGGTAACTACCCGACAACGCGCGGTCCCTTCCGGTATGGTCCTTGCTATCTGCGCGTGGGCGCGGACAACGACGTCTCGCCGACTTCGCGGCAGTGAGGCGGCGAACGGGTGCGCCGCGGGCGCACCCCAGCACACTGCACTTCGGAGGGCTCGGCAATCGCACGAACGGCTCGCAGAAAGGAGGCGTCGATGTCCACTTGCTCTCGTCGTGACTTCCTCAGGGGATCACTCGCCGCCAGCGCCACGGTAGCAGGTGGCCTGGCCCTCCCCCGGGGTCTGGGCGCGCAGGAGCCCATCAAGGTAGGGGTGCTGCACTCGCTCAGCGGAACGATGGCCATCAGCGAGGCGCCGCTGAAGGAAGTCATCCTGATGGCCATCGCTGAGGTGAACGCCAGTGGCGGCGTCCTGGGGCGCAAAGTCGAGGCTATCGTGGAGGACCCGGCGTCCAACTGGGACCTCTTCGCGGAGAAGTCCAAGAAGCTGCTGCTGCAAGACAAGGTCGCCGCGGTCTTCGGCTGCTGGACATCGGTGAGCCGCAAGTCGGTGCTGCCCGTGTTCGAGAAGAACAACGGCCTCCTCTTCTATCCCGTGCAGTACGAGGGCGAGGAGTGCTCCAAGAACGTCATCTATACGGGGGCGACGATCAACCAGCAGGCCACGCCCGGCGTCGACTATCTGATGGGGCCTGACGGCGGCGCCAAGAAGAAGTTCTATCTCCTCGGGTCGGACTACGTGTACCCACGGACCACCAACAAGATCCTTCGCATGTACTTGAACAAGACGAAGAAGGTGCCGGACTCGGCCATCGCCGAGGAGTACACGCCGTTCCACCACCAGGACTATCAGACGATCGTCGGCAAGATCAAGAGCTTCGCGGCCAGCGGCGACGCGGCAGTGATCAACACCATCAATGGCGACAGCAACGTGCCCTTCTTCAAGGAACTGGCCAACCAGGGACTGACGGCCGACAAGTGCCCGGTCATGTCCTTCAGCTTTGCGGAAGTCGAGCTGCAGACCCTCGACGTCAAGCCACTCGTCGGACATCTGGCGTCGTGGAACTACTTCATGTCGATCAAGACGCCCGAGAACCTGAAGTGGGTGAAAACCTATAAGGACTGGGCGAAGAAGCAGAACATCGCCGACAAGCAGGCGGTGACCGATGACCCGATGATGCACGCCTTTATCCACGTCAAGCTCTGGGCGAAGGCGGCGGCCAAGGCGGAGAGCACCGAGGTCGACAAGGTGCTGAAGGCCATCGAGGGGCTCGACATCGTGAGCCCGGTCGGCAAGTACAAGGTCGACGAGAAGAACCATCACACCTGGAAGCCGGTGTACATCGGGAAGATCCGCGAGGACGGCCAGTTCGACGTCGTCTGGAAGTCGAAGGGCTGGGTGGCGCCCGAGCCGTGGAGCGGCCTGACCTATCCCGGCCGCGCCTGCGACTGGTCCAAGGGCGGCAAGGGTACCTACGACACGGTCGGCGGCAAGCGCGTGTGGCTGTCGGAAAAATCCTAAGTAGCCTCGCGCTGCTCATCGCCCTCGTGCTGGGAGCCGGGGCGGCCTACGCCGCTCCTGCCTCGCCGACGCCCGCGGGCGACTTCGAGGGACTGGCCGCGTCGCTCGCCGAGCCCGCGCGGCAGCGCGCGGCGATCCAGGCGCTCGTGCAGCTCGGTGATCCTGGCGTCGAGGCGCTTCTGCGCGCCTTGAAGGACGGCGCGCTCTACCAGGTCAAGGACCGGCTCGTGGTGCTCGCCGACGATGGCAGCGCGCGCGATATTCGGGGGCGCCCGGCCGTCGATGCGCAGGGGGCGCCGCTGGCCATCGAGTCGGGGCAGGAGGCCGTCGCCGTCGAGGAGTCGCTCTTCGGTCCGATCCAGCAGGCCCTCCAACGCTTCGAGATCTTCAGCCCCAAGCCCGACGTTCGCAAGGCCGCCGCCCTCAAACTGGCCAACTCGCGCGATCCTGCCGCGGTGTCGATCCTGGCACGCGTCCTGGCGCGCGAGCAGGTACCGGAGATCCGCGCGCTCCTGGTAGAGGGCATGGCCAAGTTGCGGCTGAGCGCGCCCGACCCGGCGGCGCGGATCGAGGCGGTACGGTTCCTGGCCGCCTCGCGCTCCGAGGCCGCGCTGGCCCAGCTTCGCGCCCTGGCCGCCGAGGACCCTGATGCCGGTGTGCGCACGGCGGCCAGCGAGGCGCAGCGCAGTCTGGAGTCATACATCGGGATCCGCGGACTGGTGGGCTACCTGTTCAACGGTGTGAGCCTGGGCGCCGTCCTGCTCCTCATGAGCCTGGGGCTCGCGGTGACCTTCGGGCTCATGGGCATCATCAACATGGCGCACGGGGAGATGCTGATGATTGGCTCCTACACCGCCTATGTGGTGCAGGAGGTCTTCGCCACGCGCCTGCCCGCCTACCAGGACTCCTACTTCTTCGTGGCCCTGCCCCTGTCGTTCCTCGTGGCGGGGCTGGTCGGGCTGGCGCTGGAGAGTGCGGTGATTCGGTTCCTCTACGGCCGGCCGCTGGAGACGCTCATCGTGACCTGGGGCGTCGGGCTCATCCTGCAGCAGGGCGCTCGCCTCTGGTTCGGCGACCAGACGAGCGTGAACTCGCCGACATGGCTGCGCGGCGGCCTCGAGATCATGCCCGGGCTGGTCTTCCCGTGGAGCCGGATGTTCATCATCGGGCTGGCCCTGGCGGCCCTCGTCGCGCTGTGGCTTCTCCTCCAGCGCTCCTATCCGGGACTCAAGGTCCGCGCGGTGATGCAGAACCGGGCCATGGCGTCGTCCCTCGGAGTCTCGACGCGGCGGATCGATGCCATCACCTTCGCGCTCGGCACCGCCTTGGCCGGAATGGCGGGTTGCGCCCTCGCCCTCATCGGCACGGTCGATCCGGAGGTCGGCAAGACCTACATCGTCGACGCGTTCATGGTCGTCGTGCTCGGCGGTGTGGCGAGCCTCACGGGAACCGTGGTCGCCGCCTTCGGGCTTGGCCTGGTCAACAAGCTCCTCGAGCCCGCCATCGGCGGGACGGCATCTGCCGTGTATGCGAAGGTCGCCGTCCTCCTCATCGTGATCTGGTTCCTCCAGTGGCGCCCGACCGGGCTCGTCCCGCAGGGCGGGCGGGCCGCCGCCGAGGCCGCCTCGCAGGCGTGATGATCACCGGCGAGACCGCGCGGCGCGGGCCCAGCCCGATCTCGCTGTTGATCTTTGCCAGCGTTTTCGTGGTGGCCCTCCCACTGCTGAACGTCGCCGGCGTGGTGTCTGACTACTACCTCAACCTGTTCGGGAAGTATTTGGCTCTCGCGATCCTCGCCCTTGGCCTTGATCTGCTCTGGGGCTACGCGGGGGTCCTCTCGCTCGGGCAGGCCATCTTCTTCGGGATCGGAGCCTACTCCATCGGCATGTCCATGCTGCTGGCCTCCGCCGGCCAAGGCGTGTACGGCGAGGCCATTCCGGATTTCATGGTCTGGAACCAGGTCTACCAACTCCCGTTCTTCTGGAGACCGTACCGCTCCCTGGCCTTTGCGCTGCTGTCGGCGGTCCTGCTGCCCGCGGTGCTCGGTGCCCTCATCGGGCTGGTCACCTTCCGGCGCCGGCTGCGGGGGACGTACTTCGCCATCCTCACCCAGGCCATCGCCTTCGCGGTGTGGCTGATGCTCAATCGCAACGAGATGCGCCTGGGCGGCACCAACGGGCTCACCGACTTCAAGTCGATCCTCGGCTTCTCGCTCGGCGAGCCGGGCACCTTGCGAGCCCTTTACGTGGTGACCGCGGTGGTGTTGCTGGTCGGCCTCGTGGCCGGACGCTGGCTGGTGCGCTCGAAGACCGGGCTCGTGCTCGAGGCGATCCGCGACAACGAGCGACGCCTGGAGTTTCTCGGCTACAACACCGCGCGATTCAAGATCCTGGCCTTCGCCATCTCCGCCATGCTCGCCGGCGTGGCCGGGGTGCTCTACGCGCCCCAAGTCGGCATCATCACCCCGAGCCAGATCGGCGTGTTGCCCTCGATCGAGGTCGTCATCTGGGTGGCGTTCGGCGGCCGCGGCACCCTGTGGGGTGCCGTCCTCGGGGCCGTGTCGATCAACTGGCTGCGCAGCGTCTTGACGGCGACCTATCCGACCTTATGGCCCATCATCCTCGGCAGTCTCTTCGTGGTCGTCGTCATGCTCTTCCCCGAAGGCCTCATGGGCCTGGGGCGGCGGTTCTCTTTCCTCAGGACGTCGCGCCGGCCGTTCGCGCCCGACCTTGAGGCGCCGGGCATTCGCGAACCGAGCGCCTGAGCCTGATGGGCTCTCTCCTCTACGTGGACGACCTCACCGTCTCGTTCGACGGCTTTCTCGCCCTGCACAAGCTGAATCTGATCGTGGAGAACGAGGAGCGCATCCGGCTGCTCATCGGCCCGAACGGGGCCGGAAAGTCGACCTTCTTCGACGTCCTCACCGGCGGCGTGCGCCCGGTGACTGGCCGCGTCGTGTTCGGGGAGCGGACGAGCCTCCTCGGCCTCAGCACCCACGCCATTGCCGCGCTCGGCGTGTGTCGAAAGTTCCAGACACCGTCGGTATTCCCCGGCCACACGGTGCTGGAGAACATGATCCTGGCCGCCGGCCGCAAGGGATTCACGGCGACCTTGGCCGCGGGGACCTCGGGCGGAGACCGCGAGGCCATCGCCGCGGTGCTGGAGCAGGTGGGCCTGCTGGAGGAGGCGAGCCGCCGGGCCGGCACGCTCGCCCACGGGCAGAAGCAATGGCTGGAGATCGCCATGCTGCTGCTCGAGTCGCCGACCCTGCTCCTCCTCGATGAGCCCGTGGCGGGAATGACGCGGCCCGAGAAGGAGAAGACCGCGGCGCTGCTCGACAGCATTGCGGCGCGCTCGGCGTGCACGGTGATGCTCATCGAGCACGACATGGAATTCGTGCGCCAGGTGGCGCGTCGCGGGAATCGGGTCACGGTGCTGCACGAAGGCACCGTCTTGTCGGAGGGGCCGCTGGATCAGGTGCAAGCGGACGAGCGCGTGGTCGAGGCCTACCTCGGGCGCGGGCGGGTGCGGAGGTCGCTCACATCCTCGCCGTGAAAGGCCTCGACGTCTACTACGGCGACAGCCGCGTGCTCGCCCACTTGGACATGCGCGTGGGTGCGGGTGAGGTGGTGTGCGTGATGGGCCGGAATGGCGTGGGCAAGACCACCTTGCTGAAGACCATTGTGGGGCTGCTCCCCCCACGCCGCGGCGCCATCGAGTACGGCGGCAAGCCCGTCACCGCCTTGCCGCCCTACGCGCGGGCCCGCCTGGGCATCGGCTACGTCCCGCAGGGCCGAGACATCTTCCCGATGCTGAGCGTGCGCGAGAATCTCCTGGTCGGCGCGCGCCGCAGCGAGCCGCCGCCCGGAGCGCTCGACTACGTGCTCTCGCTGTTCCCCGCGCTGGCGGCGCTGCTGGCCAGGCGGGGCGGCGACCTGTCGGGAGGCCAACAGCAGCAGCTCGCCCTCGCGCGCGTCCTGATCGCGGATCCCGCATTGCTCCTTCTCGACGAGCCCACCGAGGGGATCCAGCCGTCCATCGTGGAGCAGATCGCCGATGTCCTCGAGCGCATCAAGCGCGAGGGGCGGCGGTCCATCCTGCTCGTCGAGCAGTACCTCGAGTTCGCCTGGTCGATTGGCGATCGGTTCTACGTGATGGACAAGGGCGGCGTCGCCCTCGAGAGCGATCGCGTAGGCCTGCGCCTCGACGAGGTCACCGCCCTCCTGAGCGTCTGACGCTCCATGTGCCCCGCTCGCTCACCCTGACGTAGAATCTGACGCGATGCACCTGACCCCACGCGAGCAGGAAAAGCTCCTGATCTTCACGGCCGCCGAGCTGGCTCGCCGGCGCCGCGCCCGGGGCCTCAAGTTGAACCATCCGGAAGCGATGGCGCTCATCACCGCGGAGCTCCTGGAGGGGATCCGCGACGGGCGCACCGTCGCGCAGCTCATGGAGTCCGGCCAGCACATCCTCACGCGCGGGGATGTCATGGAGGGAGTACCGGAGATGATCGACGAGATCCAGGTGGAGGGAACGTTCCCCGACGGAACGAAGCTCGTCACCATCCACCAGCCCATCCGCTGATGGCAAGCCACATGAACGTGCTGCGAGACGGAACGAGCGTCGGTATCGAGATCGCTAAGGAGGAGTCGATGAGGCGGGACGAGTGCACACTGCCCCGCCGTCGCCACCATAGCGGTGGGGGATGTCGGGGGGAAGCGAGCGACGCTCTCCCCGACGTCGACGTGACGTGATCCCCGGCGAGTACCTGCTCGGCGACGGCGACATCGTGGCCAACGCCGGACGGCGCACTGTCGATCTGGAGGTTGCCAACACCGGCGATCGCCCCATCCAGGTGGGATCGCACTTCCACTTCTTCGAGGCCAACCGGGCACTGCGCTTCGATCGCGCCCGCGCGTTCGGCATGCGGCTGAACATTCCCTCGGGCACCGCGGTGCGCTTCGAACCAGGCGACGCCAAGCACGTCACCCTGGTGGAATTCGGCGGCGCGCGCCGGGTCTTCGGTCTCAACGCCCTCACCGAAGGAGCCGACCGCGAGACGGCGCTGCGCCGGCTGGCCGAGTGGGTAGGCCGTCGGTGAGCCTGCGCCTCGGCCGCCATCAGCACGCCGATCTCTACGGGCCGACCACGGGCGACCGGGTCCGGCTGGCTGACACCGAGCTGCTGATTCGCATCGAGCGCGATCTCACTGTCCCCGGGGACGAGGTCAAGTTCGGCGGGGGCAAGGTCATCCGCGACGGCATGGGGCAGTCCACGCGCGCCACGCGGGCCGAAGGAGCCCTCGACACCGTCATCACCAATGCCGTCATCGTGGACCACTGGGGGATCGCCAAGGCCGACATCGGCATCAGAGACGGGAAGATCGCCGGTATCGGAAAGGCCGGCAACCCCGATCTGATGGACGGTGTCACACCGGGAATGGTCATCGGCGCGGGGACCGAAGCCATCGCGGGCGAGGGGCGAATCGTCACGGCCGGTGGCATCGACAGCCACGTCCACTTGATCTGTCCGCAACTCGTGAACGAGGCCATCTCCGCGGGGCTCACCACGATGATCGGCGGCGGCACGGGACCGGCCACCGGCACCGCGGCCACCACCTGCACCCCGGGAGAATGGCACATCCATCGGATGCTCGAGGCGGCCGAGGCCTTCCCGGTCAACCTCGGCTTCCTCGGCAAGGGCAATGGCTCGAGCCTCGATCCGCTGCGCGAGCAGATCGCGGCCGGGGCCATCGGACTCAAGCTGCACGAGGACTGGGGGACGACGCCGGCGGCCATCGATTGTGCCCTGCGCGTGGCCGACGAATACGACGTCCAGGTGGCCCTCCACACGGACACCTTGAACGAGGCGGGCTTCGTGGAGGACTCGATTCGCGCCATCGGCGGACGGACCATCCACACGTATCACACGGAGGGTGCCGGCGGCGGACACGCCCCTGACATCATCCGCGTGTGTGGCGAGCCCAATTGCCTGCCGTCGTCCACGAATCCCACGATGCCCTTCACGGTGAACACCATGGACGAGCACCTCGACATGCTCATGGTGTGTCACCACCTCGACCCACAGATCCCCGAGGATCTCGCCTTCGCGGAGTCGCGCATTCGCGCGGAGACCATTGCCGCCGAGGACGTCCTGCACGACCTCGGCGCCATCAGCATGATGTCCTCGGACTCGCAGGCCATGGGACGGATGGGCGAGGTGATCATCCGCACCTGGCAGACCGCCGACAAGATGAAGCGACAGCGCGGCGCCCTGCCCGGCGAGAATGCAGGCGACGACAACCGGCGTGTGAAGCGCTACGTGGCCAAGTACACTATCAATCCGGCCATCGCCCACGGCATCGCTGATCACGTGGGGTCGGTCGAGCCGGGGAAGCTCGCCGACCTCGTCGTGTGGAAGCCGGCCTTCTTCGGGGTCAAGCCGGAGCTGGTGGTGAAGGGAGGAGCCATCGCCTGGGCGGCTATGGGGGACGCCAACGCGTCCATCCCCACCCCTCAGCCGGTTCTCCTGCGGCCGATGTTCGGCGCCTTCGGTCGGGCCATCGCGTCGACGTCGGTGACGTTCCTCTCCGCCGCCGCGTTGGCGTCCGACGTGCCGCGCCGCCTGGGGCTCGCGCGCACGGCTCGGGCCGTGCAGCGCTGTCGCGGCCTCGGCAAGCGCGACATGATCCACAACGATGCGTTGCCCCGCCTGGAGGTCGACGCAGAGACCTACGAAGTCCGGGCGGATGGCGAGCTCCTGACCTGCGAGCCTGCGCGGGTGCTGCCGATGGCCCAGCGCTATTTCTTGTTTTGATGGCGATCCCCGAATCGAGCGGGAGATGCGTGGGTCGTTCGCGTGGCGGGGCGCGGCGGCGGTGATTCCGATCGTCGCGGAGCCGCACGTGGAGGTGAGCGCGGAGGAGCTGGCCCGGCGCGAATGCGATCGTCTCGTGCTGACGGCCGAGGACCGCCGTTGGGGGCGCCGGCGGGTGCGGACGGTGAGGGGGCGCGAGCTGGCGCTCGCGTTGCCGACGGGCAGCACGCTGGAGCCCGGAGCGGTGCTGTACCTCGGGCCCGACTGGTACGTCGTCGTCGAGGCGGCCGAGGAGCCGGTGATTGCGGTGACGCCGCGCTCGCCGCAGGAAGCGATCCGCGTGGCCTTCGAGGTCGGCAACCGGCACTTCACCCTGGCCCTGGACGGCCGGCGTCTCTTGGTGCCCGACGATACGGCGATGGAGCAACTGCTCACTCGCCTCGGCGTTTCTTGGCTTCGCACGCGGGCGGTCTTCGTTCCCGTCGGGGCCGGCCATCGCCATGACCCCTGAGCAGCTCCTGGCCGTCTTCCAGCTCTCCGACGGGCTCTTCCCCACGGGCGGATTCGCCCATTCGTTCGGGCTCGAGAGCTATGTGCATGCGGGCGACGTCCGAGATCGAGCCAGCCTCGAAGCGCTCCTCGCGGCGCAGCTTGAGGGAAGTGCCGGACCCACCGACGCGGTCGTGGTGGCGTGCGCGTCGCGCTGGGCCGCCGGGGGAGACCTCGAGGCATGCCTCGATCTCGACGGCCGACTCGACGCCACGCGATGGGTGCCGGAGTTCCGGGCGGCGAGCGTGCAGATGGGGAGGCAGACGCTGCGCGTCGCCGCGGCCAGCGGCGATGCTCCGCTCCTGACCGCCTTCGCCCGCGCCGTGGCCGAGGAGCACGCCGCCGGCCATCATGCCACCGTGTTCGGCATGGCTCTCGGTTGCCGCGGCGTGGAGCCCGCCGTCGCCGCCGCCGCCTATCTTCATTCGACCGCCGTGCTCCTCGTGAACGCCGCCTTGCGCCTGTTGCCGCTCGGCCAGGTCGAGGCGCAGTGCGTGCTCGCACGGGCCCGCCCGCGCATGGCTCGTCTCGCCCAGGAGGCGGCCGCAGCCGAGATCGATGCTCTCTGGAGCTTCACGCCGGGGCTGGAGATCGCCGGGCTGCGCCATGCCGATCTCGATGCGAGGCTCTTCCGCTCGTGATTCCCAAGCCGCTCAAGATCGGCATCGGCGGTCCGGTCGGCTCTGGAAAGACGGCTCTGGCGGAGCAGCTCTGCCGCCGGCTTCGCGACCAGGTCGATATGGCCGTCGTCACCAACGACATCTACACGAAGGAGGACGCTGAGTTCCTCACTCGCCGGGGAGCGCTTCCGGCCGAGCGAGTGGTGGGCGTCGAGACGGGAGGCTGCCCGCACACGGCCATCCGCGAGGACGCCTCGGTGAACCTGGAGGCGATTCGCAATCTGCTCCAGCGCTTTCCCCAGTTGGCGCTGGTGATCGTGGAGAGTGGGGGCGACAATCTCGCCGCGACCTTCAGCCCCGAGCTGGTCGACGCCACCATCTACGTGATCGACGTCGCGGAAGGGGAGAAGATCCCGCGCAAGGGCGGTCCGGGCATCACGCGTTCCGACCTCCTCGTGATCAACAAGGTCGATCTGGCCCCCTACGTCGGTGCCGATCTGTCGATCATGGAGCGCGATGCGCGGCGGATGCGCGGCGAGCGCCCGTTCGTCTTCACCAATCTCTGGACGGGCGAGGGCGTCGAGCGGGTCGTCGAATGGATCCGCTTCGATCTCCTGCTCGCGGTCTGAGCGCGGCGGCTCCGGGGCCGCCGGCGCTCCGCGTGGGGCGCGATGGGCGCCTGTGCCTGCGCTTCGAGCGGCGCGGGGCCACGACCATCGTTGCCCATCGCGCCTCCACCGTGCCCCTTCAAGTCATGGCGCCCCTTCGCCTCGGCGATCACGCCGCCGTGGTCTCCGTACTCAACCCCACGGGCGGATTGCTGGGTGGCGACCACCTGTCGATCGAGGTGATCGTGGGGCCCGGGGCTCATGCCTACGTGACGACGCCGTCGGCCACGCGGGTCCACCGGACGAGTGGCCCCATGGCCGAGCAGTCCGTGCGCATCCAGATCGGCGCCGGCGGCGCTCTCGAGTGGATGCCGGATCACACCATTCCCTCTGCGGGCGCCGCCTTCCGGCAGCGGATCGACGTCGACCTCGCGCCCAGAGCTCGCCTCATTCTCGTCGACGGCTTTGCCGCCGGGCGCGTGGCTCGGGGTGAGGCGTGGGGATTTGCGCGGCTGGAGAGCGCGGTGACCGTGCGGGAGGGGCGGCGCTGGATCCTCCACGATCGGTTCGCGCTCAGCGCCGGCGGCCCCTGGGCATCCCTGGGATGCGGCGACGGTCACGCCTACTTCGGCTCGGTCTTCGTGAATGGGCCGGGCGATCTTGCCGCGCTCGCCCGCGCGATGACCTCGGCGCTGGCCGAGCGCAGTGTGACCGGAGGGGCAGCGCCCGGACCGCGGGGCGGCCTTGTGGCGCGCGTGCTGGCAGCGAGTGCTCCCGGGCTGCTCGGTGCGCTCGACGAGCTGGCCACGTTGGCCCGCGCCATGGTTCTCGGCCTCGCGTCCCTCGCCCGGCGAAAGTTCTAGCCGCGTGCTGTACAGAACATTGGCAGACGAGCTCGACGGAAAGTCAGTCGGGTGGCGCGGCGGGAGGGGCGGAGCTCGGGCCAAGGCCGGGTGGTAGGATGGCGCTTTCCACGTCGAGTCATGCCTGGTCACGGAGCGGCAGTCGTCATCTGCGGTGCCGGTATCGCCGGCATCGCCGCCGCCTACCACCTCGCGGTGCGGCGAGGACTGACCGACGTCGTCCTGGTGGACGAGCGCCCGCCGCTCTCCCTCACCAGCGACAAATCCACGGAAGGCTACCGGAACTGGTGGCCGGGGCCGGGCGACGCGATGGTGGCGGTGATGAACCGCAGCATCGACCTCCTGGAGGAGCTCGCTCGCGAAAGCGGGAACGCATTCCGGCTCAATCGCCGCGGCTACCTCTTCGCCACCGCGGATCCGGATCGGGCATCCCAGTTCGTTCGCGCGGCCTCCGAGGCGACCGAGCTGGGCGCTGGCCCCACGCGCGTGCATGCGAGCCGGTCCAGCGACTACCAGCCCGCGCCTCCCGAGGGCTTCGAAGGCCAACCGATCGGTGCCGACCTTATCATGGAGCCAGCGCTGATCCGGCGACACTTTCCATATCTCGCCGACGACACGCTGGCCGCCCTGCATCCCCGCCGGTGCGGCTGGTTCAGCGGCCAGCAACTCGGCATGTACCTTCTCGACCGTGCGCGCGAGACGGGCGTCCGCCTGATCGAGGGACGGGTAGAACAGATCGACACGAGAGGCGGTCGCGTGCGCGCGGTGACCGTGAGCGCGAGGGGCGGCCAGGTGAAGATCGCCACGGCCCGCTTCGTGAACGCCGCCGGCCCGTTCCTTTCGCAGATCGGACACTTGCTTGGCCTCGAGCTGCCGGTCTTCTGCGAGCGCCACGCCAAGATCGCCTTCAACGATAGCCTGGGCGCCGTGCCTCGCCACGCACCCCTGCTGATCTGGACCGACCCGGTGCGCCTTCCGTGGTCGGAGGACGAGCGACGCGAGCTGGTCGCGTCGGCGAAGCACCGGCATCTTCTGGACGAGTGTCCCGGGGGTGTCCACGGCCGTCCGGAAGGCTCCGGCGATAGCCCGATCGCGCTGCTTCTCTGGAACTACGACCTCACGCCCGTGTCGCCGACGTTCCCCCTCGCGTTCGATCCGCAGTATCCGGAGATCGTGCTCCGCGGGATGTCGCGAATGCTTCCGGCCCTCCGGGCGTACTTTGCCCGCTTGCCCCGGTGTGTCGTCGATGGCGGCTACTACACTAAGACGCGTGAGAACCGTTTCGTCGCCGGGCCATTGCCGATCGAGGGCGCCTACGTCCTGGGCGCCCTCTCGGGCTACGGTCTGATGGCTGCGAACGGCGCCGCTGATCTGCTCGCCGACTACATCATCGGCGGTTCGCTCCCTCCCTATGCACCGGCCTTCCGGCTGGATCGCTACGGCGATCCGAGCTATTGCGCCCTCCTCGACTCCTGGGGAGACTCCGGCCAGCTCTGACCGGCCGGGCAGCACAGCACGGGAGGACTGTCAGGCCGACGAGCTGCGCGGCGGGCGAGGCCGTTGCCGCTCGACGAAGGCGAACGAGCCGGCCCTTCCGGCAAGCATTCCGGCCGGAGCCACACCGCCCCTGAGCGGAGCTGCGAAGCGGCAGTCGAGCATCCGGAGGTCGTTGCTCCACCGGGGGGCTGCTGGTGCTCTTGCGCGCTAATCGCGGCTCAGGCAGCGCAGCAATGACGGCCGGCCCGGGCCGAGGGCCGCCACGCATCTGTGATGCCGCAATGCGGGACGACGATGGTGTGGGCGGTGTGGCCGTGGTCTTCGACCCAGGTACCACGTCAGGTAAGGCACACTGGACGGGCCATGGAACGCCACGCGCCGGCGGCAGCACCGTTCCACTCTGGTGTCGTACAGTTCGGCTCGCGCCCAGCCGCCTGATGTCGTGGTCGATTCGGCGAGGTGTGCGCTCGTTCCGGTCGATCGGCAAGGGTGTGCGCTCGTTCCGGCGGAGCAGGGGGTGGGGATCGGATCTGCGCGAGTGGAGCCAATGCTGAGTGAAGCGCCAGTGGGGCCAATGCTGAGTGAAGCGCGAGTGGAGCCAATGCTGAGTGGAGGGAGAAGCCGATGA
>JBKPAK010000245.1:0-52899 GCA_046726415.1 Candidatus Methylomirabilota bacterium | reverse complement strand
GGCGGCGGCCTCGTCATCATCGCCGCCATCCTCGCCATCCTGTTTGTCATCGTCGTAGAGATCTACCCGCTGTTCAAAGCTCCGGTGGCGCAGCGGATGGCCGCTCACCGCATGGCCGGAAGCGGGGCCGAGGGCGCACTCCTTCCCGGCGGTCTCGGGGTCGACGAGTATCGCGAGATCGCGTTCGGGGTGACGGGCGGCGAGTTGCGATTCATGAATCTGCGGACGGGCGCCGCCTTGCCGGCGACTCCAATCCCCGGACTGGACGGCGCTCGTGTGGTGGCCGTCGATGCCGCGGCCAAGGACCGCTTCGTGCTCGGGACGAGCGATGGTCGCGTCATCCCCCTCGACGTGAAGTTCGACGTGCAGTTCAAGGACGGCGTCCGAACCGTCGTCCCACAGGCGGTATTTGGCCAGCCCTCGCTCGTCGATCCGTCCGGGAGGCGGGCGATCGTGAGGGCGGCGTACGCTGCGCCGAAAGAGGGGCCGCTCACCGTCGCCCAGCTCGGTCCGCGGGAGTTGGTCGTCCAGACCGTGGTCGAGAAGAAGGGGCTGATCGGAGGGGGGACGCGAGAAGAGTCGCTGGCGCCTCTCCCTGTCGACGTGGACGGCGACGTGACCGCCCTGAAGCTGGACGGGCGCGGGGAGGATCTTTTCCTCGGAACATCCCGCGGCCACATCGTTTGGTACAGCATGCGGGACCGGGCGACGCCCACGAAGACCGACGCCGTGGAGATCGCGGCGGGCAGCGGCGCTCCCATCACAGCCTTGGAGTTCCTGATCGGTGACCGCACCCTCGTGGTGGGCGACGGAGCCGGCCGCGTGTCGTCGTGGCAGATCGTCCCTCCGCCGCAAGGCGGTGCGCCCCGGCTCACGCGCATCTACGACTTCGCGAAGCATGACGCACCCGTGGTGGCGCTCTCCGCCTCGAAGCGCGACAAAGGCTTCGTGAGTGGCGACGCCCGAGGCGGCGTACACCTGAACTACGGCACGTCGGGGGCGACCCTCCTGTCGCTCCGGGCCGAAGGCGGTTCGGTGCAGTCGCTGGCCTTCGCACCGAAGGCGGACGGGGTCCTGGTGGCAGGCGCGCCCGGAAGCGTCGGACAGTGGCGCGTTGACAACCCGCATCCCGAGATCACCCTGAAGACGCTGTTCGGCAAGGTCTGGTACGAGGGGTACTCGGCCCCGGACTACGTGTGGCAGTCGACCGGCGGGACGGACGACTTCGAGGCCAAGTTCAGTCTGACGCCGCTCATTTACGGAACTCTCAAGGGGACGTTCTACGCCCTGCTGTTCGCGATCCCGCTGGCGCTGCTCGCCGCGCTGTACGTGAGCGAATTCATGCACCCCGGCATCAAGGCGTATGTCAAGCCGGTCGTCGAGATCATGGCGGCGCTCCCGAGTGTGGTACTGGGCTTCCTGGCCGGACTCTGGCTGGCTCCGCTGCTCGAGCGCATCGTGCCCGGGCTGGCCGTCCTGCCGCTCGTCGAGACCGTCTGCATTCTCGCGGCGTTCCTGCTCTGGCGCATCGTTCCCCATGCGATCCGGGGACGGATTCGGCCGGGGGCCGAGGTCGCGCTGCTCATCCCGGTCGTGGTCGTGGGGGCGTGGGTGGCCTTCGCGCTCGGCGGCCTGGTGGAGTTGCGGCTCCTGGGTGGCGACTACCGGGGCTGGCTGCTGTCGGCGCTCGGGCTGACGTACGACCAGCGCAACTCGGTGGTGGTGGGCGTGGCCATGGGCTTCGCGGTGATCCCGATCATCTTCACCATCGCGGAGGACTCGCTGGCCAACGTCCCGCAGCACTTGCGAGCCGGATCGCTCGCCCTCGGCGCCACCCGCTGGCAGACGGCGATCCGCATTGTGCTCCCTTCCGCCAGCCCCGGCATCTTCTCCGCCATCATGATCGGGTTCGGTCGCGCGGTGGGCGAAACGATGATCGTGCTGATGGCCACCGGCAACACCCCGGTCATGGACTGGTCGATCTTCAATGGCTTCCGGGCGTTGTCTGCGAACATCGCCGTCGAGCTGCCGGAGGCCCCCGAAGGTGGGACGCTCTTCCGCGTGCTGTTCCTGGCCGCCTTCCTGCTCTTTTGCCTGACCTTCGCCTTGAATACGGTCGCCGAAGTGGTGCGACTCCGCCTGCGCCAGAAGTTCCGCTACCTATGAAGAAACTCTGGGCGAGCGGCGAGCCATTCATCTGGCTGACGGGAGGAGCGCTGGCCCTCTCCCTGGTCATGGTGGGGGGACTGATCGCCCTCATTCTCTACAACGGTCTCGGGTTCTTCTGGCCGGCCCGCGTGGTGCAGGTGACGCTGAAGGACGGGAAGATCCTGACTGGCCCCATCGTGGACCGCGCGCTTATCCACGGGAAGCCCGGCCAGTACACCATCAAGATCAAGGTGGGCAACCGCGACCTCTACGGGTTTGACTTTATCTGGCTGGTCGAGGCGGATATCGTGAAGCGAGCGTACCCGCCCGACATCGCGGTCATCGATCGGACGGAGTGGGGCACGCTGATCGGGACCATCGCGGCCGTCAAGGACGGAGGCCAGGTCCTGGCGACCGGGCTCGCGCCTTCCATCGCCGCTCTGGAAAAGCGCCTGCCGGAGGCAGAGCGGCTCCGGCGACAAATCAGCCGCATCGAGAAGAGCGAGATCGGGGCCATCAATCACGAGCAGGATCAGATCCGGCTCGCTTTGCGGAAGCTCGAGCTGAGGAGGGCGGCGAGCGGTCAGCGGGTCGAAACCCTCCGCGCGGAGATGTCGCGAACCCAGGAGCGCTACAAGCAGGAAGAAGCGCGCCTGGCCGAACTGAAGAAGCGGCAGACGCTCAGCTTGGTGGTGACGGCGGATGACGGCAAGGAGAAGGAGCTTCCCTTCGCCCAGATCGTGGACGTCTACTTTCCCAACCGAATGGGCCTCCTCGCCAAGAGCGGCCACTACCTCGCCGGTCTGTGGCAGTTCGTCTCCGACGACCCCCGCGAGTCGAACACGGAGGGGGGCGTCTTCCCGGCCATCTTTGGCACGGTCATGATGGTCTTCATCATGAGCATCATCGTGACGCCCCTGGGCGTGCTGGCCGCCTTCTACTTGCGCGAATACGCCAAGCAGGGGACCTTCGTGAGCACAGTCCGGATTGCCGTCAACAATCTGGCGGGCGTGCCGTCAATCGTCTTCGGCGTGTTCGGAGTCGGGTTCTTCATCTACTTCGTGGGCGGTACTATCGATCGTCTCTTCTTTCCCGAGGCGCTGCCCACGCCCACCTTCGGGACCGGTGGCATTCTCTGGGCTTCGCTGACCCTGGCCGTCCTGACCATTCCGGTGGTCATCGTGGCCACCGAAGAGGGACTGGCGGCCATCCCTCGAGGGATGCGCGAGGCGTCGCTCGCGCTCGGGGCCACCAAGCTGGAGACGACCTTGCGCGTGGTGGTGCCGGCGGTCATGCCATCGATCCTCACCGGCCTCATCCTGGCGATGGCGCGGGCGGCGGGAGAGGTCGCGCCGCTCATGATCACGGGCGTGGTCAAGCTGGCCCCGGCGCTTCCCGTCGACGGCTTCTGGCCGTTCCTGCACCTCGATCGCAAGTTCATGCACCTTGGCTTTCATATCTACGACGTGGGCTTCCAGTCGCCCAACGTGGACGCCGCACGGCCGATGGTGTTCGCCACCACGCTGCTGCTGCTGGTCATCGTCGTTCTCATGAACCTGTTCGCCATCACGCTCCGGAACCGGCTGCGCCGGAAATACGCGACGTCGGCCGTGTAGCATGGGGTTGCGCCGCGCGCGCGGAAGGGGTGACGATCGATGCAGGTGACCGCGAGTCTCAATCCCCACGCCATCCCGGCCGGTATCATGGAAGTGCCGATGGTGGAGATCGAAAAGCTCAACCTCTGGTACGAGGCCAAGCAGGCGCTCAAGGACGTGACCATGTCCGTCCCCAAGCACCGGATCACGGCCTACATTGGCCCCTCGGGCTGCGGAAAGAGCACGCTCCTCCGTTGTCTCAACCGCATGAACGACCTCATCGACGGAGTTCGGATCACCGGGACGATCCGTCTCGGGGGCACCGACGTCTACGACCCTAGCCTGGATGTGACGGAACTGCGCAAGCGAGTGGGGATGGTCTTTCAGAAGTCCAATCCCTTTCCCAAGTCGGTCTACGAGAACGTGGCGTATGGTCCCCGCATCCTGGGGGTGGGGACCCGGAACGATCTCGACGGCATCGTGGAGCGAAGCCTCCGGGCCGCCGCCTTGTGGGACGAGGTGTATGATCGGTTGCACGACAGCGCTCTGGGTCTCTCCGGAGGCCAGCAGCAACGGCTCTGCATCGCTCGCGCCATTGCGGTCGAGCCGGACGTCCTGCTCATGGACGAGCCGTGCTCGGCGCTCGACCCCATCGCCACCGCGAAGATCGAGGAGCTGATGCTGGAGTTGAAGAACAGCTATACGATCGTGATCGTCACTCATAATATGCAGCAGGCGGCCCGGGTCTCCGACTACACGGGCTTCATGCTGCTCGGGGAGTTGGTGGAGTTCGGCACCACGCGGGAGCTGTTCACGAATCCGCGCGACAAGAGGACGGAGGACTACATCACGGGCCGCTTCGGGTAGGCCGGGGGAACGATGCAGCGACACTTCCACGAGGAACTGGAGACGCTCAAGCAAACCCTGCTGGCCATGGGTGGACTGGTGGAAGACCAGATCCGCCGCGTCCTTCGCGCCCTCCTGGAACGCGACAGCGAGCTCGCCCAGGAGGTCATCGAGCGGGACCGCGAGGTGAACTCCTACGACGTCGAGGTCGACGAGAAGTGTGTGGAGCTGCTGGCCCTTCACCAGCCCGCCGCGAGCGACCTGCGCTTCATCACCACGGCCATGAAGATCGTGACGGACCTGGAACGCATCGGGGACCAGGCGGTCAATATCGGCCAGCGCGTTCTCGAGCTGAACCGCGAACCTCAGCTCAAGCCGTACATCGATCTGCCGCGCATGGCCGAGCGGGCCCAACGGATGGTGAAGGAGAGCCTCGACGCCTTCGTGGCCCGCGACACCGAGCTGGCCCGGCGGGTGTGCGGGGAGGACGACGCGGTCGACGCCCTCAAGGAGCAGATCTTCCGCGAGCTCCTCACCTTCATGATGGAGGACCCCAAGACCATCCCGCGGGCCATCCGCCTCATCCTGATCTCGCGCTTCCTGGAGCGGGTGGCCGACCACGCCACCAACATCGCCGAGATGGTGATCTACATGGTGGAGAGCAAGATGGTCCGGCACACGCTGGCCTGAGTCCTCGATGGCCGCGGTCGTCGTCGTGCTGGGCTGCTCCGCGACGGCACGCAAGACCTCACCGGCGCGTCGATGAGCGCGGAGATCACAGCGTGAAAACGCGGGTGCTGTTCCTCTGCACGCACAACTCAGCCCGGAGCCAGATGGCCGAAGGGTTCCTGCGTCAGCTCGCCGGCGACCGCTTCGAGGTCGCCAGTGCGGGCACCGAGGCGCGCGGGGTGAATCCGTTGGCCGTGCGGGTCATGGCCGAGTGTGATGTCGACATCTCCGGCCAGCGCTCGAAGACGCTGGACCGATTTCTCGGCGACCCGTGGGACTACGTCGTGACCGTCTGCGACAGCGCGAACGAGGCCTGCCCGGTCTTCCCGCGGGCGGCCACCCGCGCGCACTGGAGCTTCGACGATCCGTCCATCGCGCGGGGCAGCGACGACGAGCGACTGGCCGTGTTCCGCCGCGTACGCGATGAGATCAAGACCCGCATCACGGGATGGCTCCACCAGCGCGCCCCGCAGACGGGGGCCGCGCGGCCATGACCTCGCGCGGCGCCGATTCGCGAAGTCTGGCCCGCCGGGTCGTGGCGGAAGGCGTCGGCACCGCGTTGCTCTTGGCCACCGTCGTGGGATCGGGGATCATGGGTGAGCGTCTGGCCGGCGGCAACGTGGCGGTCGCTCTGCTGGCGAACACGCTGGCCACCGGGGGCGTCCTGGTGGCGCTCCTCCTGACCTTCGGACCGATCTCCGGCGCGCACTTGAATCCCGCGGTGACCTTGGCCGATGCCTCGCAGGGCGGCCTTCGCTGGCGCGAGGTTCCGTCCTATCTCGTGGCCCAGGTTCTCGGAGCGTTCGGCGGCGTCGCCGCGGCGCACATCATGTTCGGCGAGTCGCTCTTCTTCGCCTCTCGGCACGCCCGGGCGGGCGCCGCCCAGGCCTTCAGCGAGTTCGTGGCGACGTTCGGATTGCTGGCCGTGATCTGGGGGTGCGCGCGATCGCGGTCGTCCGCCGTGCCATTCGCGGTGGCCGCGTACATCACGGCCGCGTACTGGTTCACCGCCTCCACCTCGTTCGCGAACCCGGCGGTGACCCTGGCTCGTTCCGCGAGCGATACCTTCGCGGGGATCCGCCCAGCGGATGTCCCGGCGTTTATCGCGGCCCAGCTCGCTGGCGCGGGGGCGGCTACCGCCTTGTGCCGGTGGTTGGTGCCGGCGCTGCCGAGGATCGCCTCTGGGGTGATCGCGCCGGCGGCCGCAGATGGAGGGGCGCCCTCGTCTCGGGCGGGCCGTCGTACCCCCTGAAAGCAATCAACCCGCGCGAGCGCCGGGATGCGCCTTGTTACCGAATGCGCGCCAAGGCGGCGAGGGATAGAGATGCGACTTCACCCGGCAGGGGGATGTAACCGAGATCGCGGCTGTAGGTCTGGCCTTCCGTGAGCCCCCACGACACGAACTTCTTCAGAGCCGTGGCCTTCTCCGGATCCGGATACCGGTCGTAGAGGAGCAGCCAGCTGAAGGACACGATCGGATAGGCGTCCTCGCCCTCGGGATCGGGCATGAAGAGGCGGAGGCTTGGCGGCATTTCCTTCGCGTTTCGGGCCAGAGCCACCTGGCCGCTGTTCTCACTCGGCGCCACGAAGCGCCCGGCCCGGTTCTGAAGGTGGGCCATGGGAAGCCCGAGGCGCTTGGCGAAGTGGTACTCCACGTAGCCGATCGACCCCTCGCTCACTTTGATCCGTCCGGCCACCCCCTCGTTGCCGCGCGCCCGCATGGTGTTGCCCGGCCAGCTCAGGAGGGTGCCGATGCCGGGTCCATGGTCGCGCCAGGACGGGCTCACCGCGCTCAGGTGGGCCGAGAACGCGTACGTCGTCCCGCTCCCGTCCTGACGCACCACCATCGCGATGCTGCGGCGCGGGAGGGCGAGTCCTGGATTGTCGGCGCGGATTCTTGGATCGTCCCACGTTGCGATCCTACCCGCGAAAATGTCAGCCAAGATGGCGCGACTGAGTCGTAGCTCCCCGCCAAGCCCCGGGAGGTTGTACGCGAGCACGACCATTCCGGCGGTCACCGGTACGAGCTGCGCGCCCGGCTTGACCTTGGCCAGCTGCTCGTCGCGCAACGCCGCGTCGCTTGCGCCGAAGTCCACGGCATTCGCCAAGCAGCGCTTTTCGCCCTCGCCGCTCCCCACGACGTCATAGGTGATGACGAGGTCCGGGTTCTGCTTCCGGAACGTCATGATCCATTTCTCGTAGAGCGGTGCCGGGAATGTCGCGCCCGCCCCGCGGACGATGACCTTCGAGGTGGGCGATCCCGCTCGGCTGGCGTCCTGGCCCTGAGCCGGGACGATCATCGATACCACCGCGACGATCGCGGCCAGACCGGCTCGAGCACGCATGGCAGGCACCCCCCTCTGATGCCAGCCGAGCCTGCGCTGGCGGATTGCGAACAACCGATCGGGCTCCGTGTCTGGCGCAGTGTCCGCGCACCATATTGCGAGATCGTTGAATAATCATGAAGATTCCGTGACGGACCTCTGGGCGCGCTGACGCGAATTCGTCATGATCGTGAAGCACTCCCGACACTCGGCCCCGGTAGTCTCCTGTTCGGTTCAACACTCATCAGGGAGGGTGTATGCCATGCGGCTTGCTCAGCTCGTCGCGATCCCTCTCGCGCTGGCCGCGACGCTCGGGTGCGCGACCGGTCCGAGTCCAGCTTCCCTCAGCAGGCCCGGCTTCTACACCGAGGTGAAGGATGGCCGCCTCTGGGTGTTGCGCGACGGCTCAAAGGACCTCGAGGAGTTCAAGAAGCACGGAGAGCTGGCCAAGCAGGTGACGCGAATTGGCGCCGGACCCGACGGCATGACGATCAAGTCGTCCGACGCAGAGGTCATCGACGCCTATCTTGCCGCCAAATGAGGCAGGGCGCCTCCGAGGGGCAAAACACGGCACAGGGGTATCTGCTCCGGCCACCGCGGTGCGGGTTACCGCCCCCCTGATGTCGTACTCTGTGGCCGGTGAGCTTTCCCGACCTGGCCCTTCTCCTAGCCAACGCCGTGTATTCGACGTCCTACGTGGCCTCACGGATTGTGCTCGACCAGATTCCCCCGGCCACGCTGGGCCCTCGCGCGCCTTACCCTGGGCGCCCTCGTCCTGCTCGTGGTGTGCCGCGGCCGCCTCTCCCTCCGCCGCGCCGGCGGGGTATCCAGAGCCGATCGCTGGCGCATCGCCGGCATGGGCATCGTCGGCTTTGCCGCCGCCTTTGCCCTCTCACACTGGGGCATTGTGCGCTCCACGGTCACCAACGCCGCCCTCCTCATCATCGTGGAGCCCGTGGCGGTGATGCTGCTCGCGCCGGCCCTGCTCGGGGAGCGCCTGACCCGTCGCGAGGCGGCGGGCGCTGCCCTGGCGCTGGGGGGAACGGTGCTCGTCGTGGTCAATGGCATCCCCGGCCTGAGCGCGCGCCTCGCGCCCCACTGGCGGGGCGACGCGCTCCTCATCCTGGCTGGACTCGCCTACGGCTCGTACTCTCTCCTGGGTCGCGAGGTCCTCCTGCGCCATGACCCGCTCCGCGTCACCACTCAGTCGATCCTGTGGGGGGCGGCGGCCATCGTCCCGCTGGCCGTGCTGGAGCAGGTGGGGCAACCGAGCGTCGCGTGGAGCGCGGGCGTGCTCGTCGGCGTCGGCTACCTTTCTGTGGTCATCACGGCACTGGGGTATCTCCTATGGAACTGGGCGCTAGCCCGGCTGTCGGCTCCGCGGGCCGCCATCTTCCTGAGCGTGCAACCTGTCCTGGGCGCCGGGCTGGGCATCGCTCTCCTGGGCGAGGCGGTCACCGCCTTCACCGCGGTGGGCGGTGCGCTCATCGTGGCCGGTCTCATCGTCACCGTGAAGCCGGAGCCGTGACGGTATACTGAGACGTGGCCGAAGTTCGCCGGTATCAGTCCAAGAGCGACGCCGCCAACCGCCTGATCCTCGACCTGCTCGAGGTGGCCGACATTCCCCTGGAGCGGCGAGGCGTCTTTCAGCAGCTCCTGACCACCGTCCTCAAGCTCCATGACGACGGCGCGCAGCTCGGCGATCTCAAGATCGCCAATGTCACCCTCAAGGAGTTGCGCTATGCCTACAAGGTCTTTGCTCCCTACCGCCTCGTCCGCAAAGTGACGGTGTTCGGCTCGGCGCGGACCCCGCCCAGCGAGCCCGCGGCCACGGCCGCGCGCGCGTTCGGCCGGCGCATGGTGGAGGCTGGCTGGATGGTCGTCACCGGCGCCGGCGACGGCATCATGGGTGCGGCCCAGGAGGGCGCGCGCGGCGAGCAGAGCTTCGGTCTCAACATCCGGCTCCCCTTCGAACAAGAGGCCAATCCCTGGATCGCCGCCGACCCCAAGCTCGTAACCTTTAAGTACTTCTTCACGCGCAAGCTCTTCCTGGTGAAGGAGGCCAGCGCCTTCACCCTCTTTCCCGGGGGCTTCGGGACCATGGACGAGGTCTTCGAAGTGCTCACCCTCATGCAGACCGGGAAGGCCGCCATCATTCCCGTGGTCATGGTGGAGGCGGGGGCCCGGCCCTACTGGTCGCGCTGGGAAGAGTGGGTGCGCGGTGTCCTGGTGCCGCAGCGGCTGATTGACCGAAGGGATACGTCGTTCTACCGGATTGTCGACTCGGTGGAAGAAGCGGTCGGGGAGATCACCCGCTTCTACCGCGTCTATCACTCGGCCAGGATTGTCGGCGAAAATCTCATCATCCGCCTGCAGCGCCCGCTCGGCCAGGCCGCCGTGCAGGACATCCAGCACCACTTCGCCGACATCCTCCGCGGGCCGGTCGAGGAGGTCGCCGGTCCCGTCCGCCGCGAGCGGTCGGAGTTCCCAGAGCTGGCGCGGCTGGTCCTGCCCTTCAATCGCGCCTCGTACGCGCGTCTGCGCGAGCTGATCGACTTCGTGAACTCGCTGTAGCGGGTTTCGTCAGGCCGCCTGGGAGGCTACTCCGGTTCGGGGCGCTCCTCGGTCGCCTGACACTCCGTGCACACCCACGTCCGGAGGACCCGCTTGGTCTGGGGGTCGCGGCGGAGGATCCACGGAATCACCGCCCGTCGCCCGCAGCGCGCGCAGCGCTCGGCGTTGGTACCGGGCTGAAGGCGAGACGGGATCCACGGAATCTTGGCGGGCATCACGGATGAGCTTAGCATCGCCGGGGCGCGGTATGGCCTCCACCTCACGGCTCGGGGCGTTCCGCGGCGGTCCGATGCGCGCGTCTAGGTCGCCCGCGGATCGAGCGCGTCGCGCAACCGATCGCCTACGAGATTGATGGAGAGGACGGTCAGCAGAATCGCCAGGCCGGGGAACGTCGGAAGCCACCAGGCCACGGTCACGAAGTCGCGGCCCAGCGAGATCATCTGCCCCCACGTGGGATAGGCGCTGCCACTGCCCACGCCGAGGAAGGACAAGGCGGCCTCCTGCAGGATGGCCTGGGCCACCTGCAGGGTCGAGAGCACGATGATCGACGAGAAGGTATTGGGGAGGACGTGGCGCACGAGCGTGCGCGTGGTGCCCACCCCCATGGCGCGCGCGGCCTCGACAAAGTCCTTTTCCCGCAGGGCGAGCACCTCGGCCCGCACCACGCGCGCATAGCGCTCCCAGCCGGTCAGCCCCAGCACGACGATGATGGTGACCAGGCTCGGGCCGAGCGCGGCTACGAAGGCCAGGGCGAGAAGGATGGGCGGGAAGGACAGGGTGATGTCGACGATCGTCATGATTACCGTGTCGACGCGGCCGCCCACGAAGCCGCTGACAAGCCCCAGACTCACCCCCACGACGAAACTCACCACCACGGCCGACACGCCCACCAGGAGGGAGATGCGCGCACCGTGGACGAGGCGACTCAGGATGTCGCGGCCCACTTGGTCGGTGCCCAGAGGATAGGTGGCGTTGCCGCCCTTCTCCCACACCGGCGGCGTGAAGCGCCGGAGCAGGCTTTGCCGCGCGGGATCGTGGGGGGCGACCTGCGGTGCCGCCAGGGCCGCGCCGACCACCACGAGCAGGACGAGCGCGCCGAAGAGGGCTGAAGGATTTCGGCCCAGTTTCCGCCAGACGCGCGAGGCATCGGTCTGGCCGGCGGCCACGGCCGCGTCGATGAGATCGGGGCGGGGCAGGGTCCCGACAGCCATGGTCTAGCGCAAACGGATCTGAGGGTTCAGGGCGATGTAGAGCAGATCCACCGCGAAGTTCACGGTGACCACGATCATGGCGAGCATGAAGACGCCAGCCTGCACGACCGGGAAGTCGAGCTGGCGAATGGCGCCCACGATGAGCCGGCCCACGCCCGGCACCGCGAAGACCGTCTCCGTGATGACGGCGCCGCTGAGCAGGATCCCGAATTGGAGGCCGGCCACCGTCACCAGCGGCAGCGCGGCGTTGCGGAGGGCGTGGCGGCAGATCACCAGCCACTCCGCCACGCCTTTGGCGCGGGCCGTCCTCACGTAATCGAGATTGATGACTTCCAGCATGCTGGAGCGGACGATGCGGAGGAACAGCGGGGCAGAGAACGCGCCCAGGGTGACCGCAGGGAGCACCACCGAGGCCCAGGTGGACCACCCCGACACGGGCAACACCCTCCACCGGACGCCAAAGAGCAAGATGAGCATGATGCCCGTCCAGAACACGGGCATCGATTGGCCCACGAACACGGTGACCGTCGAGGCGTGATCGATGGCCGAGTTGCGCCGCACGGCGCTAAGGATGCCGACGGGCAGGGCGACCCCGAGGGCCAGCATCATGGCGATCAGGGTCAGGGTCAGCGTGGTCGGCATGCGCTCAAGCACGAGCTGGGCGGCCGGCTGGCGGTGGAAGAAGGAGTTGCCGAAGTCGCCGCGCAGGCTCGAGCCTACGAAGAGCGCGAACTGCACGGCCAGCGGCTAGTCGAGGCCCAGGGCCCTGCGGAGCACCGCCTTATCGGCGTCCGGCGCCTCCGGCATGATGAGCGAGACGGGATCGCCGCTAGCCTGCAGGATGAGGAACGTGACCAGCGACACGCCGATGCAGACGACCACGAAGCGGATCACACGACGGACAATGAGCGCCGTCACGGCCGGGCCCCGCTCGCTGGCGGCTGGTCAGTTCCGGGGCTTCGCGTCAAACAGCCAGAGCCACTCGTCGCCGCGCGCCTGGTAGTCCACCTTTTTCGCCACGCCCAAGGTGTCATACTGATGAAAGAGGAAAATGTTGGGAGCCTCCTCCTTGAGCAGCCGCTGGATCTGGGCGTAGGTCCGCTTGCGGCTGGCTTGGTCCAAGGTGGAGCGGCCCTGGTCGATGAGGACATCGAGTCCTTCCATGCGCACGTACCACTTGCCGATCCATCCCCCCGGTTCGGTGTGATAGAGCGGGTGGAGGATGGCGTCGGCGTCGAACACGGAGTAGTAACCCCAGCTTCCGTAGGCGGCGTGCGTGGCCTTTCCCTCGCCCTGGAAGAACTTGTTGTAGGCCGGACCGGGATCCCACACGCGCGGCGTCGTGCGGAGGCCAACCTCCGAGAGCATTTGGGCCAGCGCCTCGAAGACCGGGCGAAACTCGATGAACGAGCTATGCATCGTGATGTCGACCCCGTTGGGATAGCCCGCCTGAGCCAGGAGCGCCTTGGCCTTCTTCGGGTCGTAAGGGTAGGGAGTCACCGAGGGGTCGTGGCCGAACGCCGCGGGGTGAACGGTGGTCGCCAGCACCCCGCCAAGGCCGCCCATCATCTTCTGGACGATGGCCTGCCGGTCGATGGCGTAATTCGCCGCCTGGCGGACGAGCTTCTTGTCGAAGGGCGCCGTCCGCATGTCCAGCGAGACATAGTGCGTCCTGAGGATCGGGGTCGAGCTGACATACGTCTGTGGAGAGCCCTTCAGGTCGGGGACGAGATCGGCCGACACGTTTCGGATCAGATCGACACCGCCCGTCTTCAACTCGGCCACCTGGGTCGCGACCTCGGGGATGGCTCGGAACACCAAGTACTTGAAGGGTGGCTTGCCGCGCCAATGAGAGTCGAAGGCCTCGAGCCGGATGTACTGGTCGCGCTTCCACTCGACGAACTTCCAGGGGCCGGTGCCCACGGCCGCGGTGGCGCCGAAGGCCTGGTCGCCAACCTTCTCGATGTGCTTCCTGGGTACGATGGGGAAGAAGACCAGCCGTTCCAGGAGCAGAGGAAAGGGCTTGTCGGTTGCGATGTGGACCGTATCGGGAGCGACGACCTTGACCTCCTTGACCCCCCGCACGTTGCCGTACTGCGGTGACTTCTTGGTCTGATCGAGCACCCGGTCGAAGGAATACTTCACGTCCTCCGCGGTCAGGGGATCGCCGTTGTGGAACTTGACCCCCCGGCGGAGCTTGAACTCCCACAGGGTGTCGGAGAGCGGCTTCCACGACGTGGCCAGCGACGGCTCGTATTCCAGCTTAACGTTCTTGTGGATCAGCGAGTCGAACATGTTGATGTTGACGAGGATGCCCGTGCGCTGGAAGTGCATGTGGGGATCGAGGGTATCCGCGTGCGAGGTCAACGCCACGGTGAGGGTGTCCTTGGGCTGGGCGGTGGCCGGCCCGACGGAGGCCAGCGCGAGGGCGGCCACGAGGGCCACCGCAGCGAGAGATCGATGTGTCATCACGACTCCTCCTTCACCAGGGGTTCCGGCGGCGCTGAGAGCGGCGGTGATCTCGCGGTTGACGAGCGTATACCACGAGGCGGCGGCGCGTACAATAGCGTCCATGCGGCGCGGGAGCGTCCTCCCACGAGATGACCCATGAAGTCCGGGCCACACGAGACATCCACGTGTGGGGCATGCCGCGCCGGCCGCTTCTCGTATGAGCCCTGACGATCGAGGCGGAATCTGGATCCCGGCCGGCGTGGTCGGCGCCATCGCGCTCGGAGTGGCCCTGGTGCCGCTGCGCACGGTGACGTCGGCGGCCAACCTGGCCTTCGTCTTCGTGGCCTTCGTGATCGTGGTGGCGGAATTCGGGGGGCGCGCTGCCGCACTGGCCGCCGCGGTCGTGTCGGCCATGAGCTTGAACTTCTTCCTGACCGAGCCCTACCTCACGCTCGCCATCAGCAAGACCGATGACATCGTCGCCTTCTGCGCCATGGCGGTGTGCGGCCTCATCGCGGCATTCTTCGGCAGACGCCGTGAGCGATCGTCCCGGGCTGCCCGTCGCGCCCGCTACGAC
Source organism: Candidatus Methylomirabilota bacterium (assembly GCA_046726415.1). GTDB lineage: Bacteria > Methylomirabilota > Methylomirabilia > Rokubacteriales > CSP1-6 > CAVWFS01. The sequence continues at coordinate 38,444 of JBKPAK010000245.1, read as the reverse complement.
TTGCTGGCCCTGCACCGGGTCGTCGAACAGCTCCAGGCTGGAGGCGCGATCGAGGCAGCGGTCCACGAGCTGCACCGCGCCTTCCAGCTCGGGCGCCTCATTCTCCGGGACGCGGACGGCCGGGTGGTCGCGGCGGCGCCCGACGGCGTCGATCCCTCGGCGCGGGCGAAGACGGAGCTGAATCTAGACACACTCTTCGCGGCCGGGGAGGGTCGCTACCGGTTCGGTGGGCGGGGGCTGCGACTTCCCGAGGGTGGGGGGCGCCTTCGCGTCCCCACCGAGCGGGGTGCGGTCACCCTCGATCTCTGGGAGGGCGATCCCCAGGGCTTCGACCAGGATGCGCGACAGGCGCTGGCCATTGCCGCCTCCATGCTCGGCCTCGCCCTCGCTCGGCGAGGCACCTCATCCGCGTCGAGCCGATGACGAGAGGGGGGCCCTCGATGCTCCGAGACGCTCGCGTGCGTGGGCGTCAGCTCCGCGCGCCTTCCATCTGCAAGGCGTGCAGGCGGCGATACAAACCGTCGCGCGCGAGCAGCGCATCGTGGCGCCCGATCTCCGCGATGCGCCCCTCGTCGATGACCACGATGCGGTCGGCATCGCGCACGGTGGCCAGCCGATGGGCGATGACCAGCACGGTGCGGCCGCGCATGAGATCGGCCAGGGCCTGCTGCACGATGAATTCGCTCTCCGCGTCGAGATCGGAGGTCGCCTCGTCGAGGATGAGGATCGGCGGGTTGCGCAGGAAGGCGCGGGCGATGGCGACGCGCTGGCGCTGCCCGCCGGAGAGCCGAACGCCCCGCTCACCCACCAGACTCTCGTAGCCCTCGGGGCAGGCCAGGATGAAGTCGTGGGCGTGCGCCCGCCGGGCGGCAGCCACCACCTCTTCGAACGACGCGAGGGGCCGGCCATAGAGGATGTTGTCACGGATGGAGCCGCTGAAGAGAAACGTCTCCTGGGTCACGATGCCCATCAGGGAGCGCAGGGAGGCCTGCGTCACGTCGCGGACGTCGTGTCCGTCGATCGTGATCCGGCCCGCGGTCACGTCGTGAAAGCGCGGGAGAAGATCGAGCAGGGTGGACTTCCCTGCCCCGCTCAGGCCTACGAATGCCACCACCTCGCCTCGCGCGATGGTCAGGCTGACGTCGCGCAGCACCGGCCCCTTGGCGTCCGGATACTCGAACGTCACGCCCTCGAAGACGAGCTCGTGGCGAAAGACCTCCAGGGAAACGGCGTGGGGATGGTCCACGATCGCGGGGGGCGTGTCGAGGATCTCGAACACGCGCTCCAGCGCCCCCGTGGCCTGCTGCACGCTGTTGACGGTGCGGGCGAGCTGTCGGACCGGCCCGTACAGCATAAGGACCGCGGCGATGAAGGAGAAAAATGCCCCCGGGGTCCGCACCCCGGTGATGACCTGGTAACCGCCGTAGAAGAGGATGCCCATGATGGCGAGCGCTCCGGCGATTTCCATCAGCGGCTGACTCAGTTCGCTGATCCGGATGTTCTTGAGGGAGAGCCGGAGCAATCGGTCGTTGAGGGCGTCGAGGCGCGCCTGGCCCTCGCGCTCACGTCCGAAGGCCTTCACGATCTTCGTGCCCGCGAACGATTCCTGGAGGAAGACGGCCAGCTCGGCCAGCCGTTCCTGCTCGCGCTTGTTGATGCGGTAGAGCCGCCGGCCGATCACCCGCACGATGGCCCCGATGAACGGAAACGCGACGAGGGCGACGAGCGTGAGCAGCGGCTCTCGCACGAACATGACGACCAGCAGGGCGATGATCGTCCCGACATGGCGCACGACCATGACCAGGACCGTCGACGACAGGCGCGCCAGGCGACTGACGTCGTTGACCACGCGCGACACCAGTTCGGCCGAGTGGGTGGCGGTGAAGAAGGCCATCGGCATAGCGTGCAGGTGCCGGTAGAGGTCCCGGCGGAGCGCGGCCACCACGCGCTGGCCCACCGACGCCATCAGGGACCACTGCAGATAGCTCGTGACTCCTTTGAGGACATACGCGCCCAGGACCGCGAGGGGGATGAGCTTGAGCATGAGTAGATCGCGCCTGACGAAGATCTCGTCCATCGCGGGCTTCACCAGCCAGGCCACCGCGCCCTCCATCGCTCCCGCGACGGCGGCGAGGAGTGCGCCCACGGCGAGCATGGGCACGTACGGTCTGAGATACGGCAGGAGGCGCCGGAAGGGTGCCACGAAGAGCATCATGCGCGGGTGCTGGCGGTAGCGGGCCGCCGGCCGAGCGCGCGAACCCGGCTCAACGCCCGAAGAACGCGCGCACGGCCTCCGCCACCTGGTCGATCTCGGCCTCGGTGTGGCAGGCCGATAGTGGGAGCGTCAGGATCTCATCGACGAGCCGCTCGGTCTCCGGAAGGGAAGGGGGCGCGAGGTGGGCCACCGCGGGCTGCCGATGAGCGGGGACGGGGTAGTGGACGCCCGTCTGAACGCCGCGCTGCTTGAGGAAGTCCGCCAGCTCGGTCCGGCGCGACGTGCGGACGACGTACAGGTGGTACACGTGGCGCCCGTGCTGGCGCTCGCCGGGCAGACCGAGGGGAAGGTCGACGAGCGCAGCTCGATAGCGCGCGGCCAGGGCCCGGCGCCGGTCGTTCATGGCGGGGAGCCGACGGAGCAACACGCGCGCCGCCGCCGCCTGCAGCTCGTTGAAGCGGAGATTGAAGCCGATTTCCGCGTGCAGATCCTTGCTGAGCCGCCCGTGGTCGCGCAGGCGGCGGCAGCGCGCAGCGATCGCGTCGTCGCTGGTGAGCACGCAGCCCCCGTCGCCCATGACCGGAAGGTTCTTGGACGGATAGAAGGAGTAGATGGCCGCGCGCCCAAAGCTGCCCACGCGCTGACCCGCCCAGCTTGCGCCCTGGGCCTGGGCGCAGTCCTCGAGCATCCACACGCCGAGGCGGGCGGCGAGGTCCTGGACGGCGGCGACATCCGCCGGCAGGCCGTACAGATGCACCGGCACGATTCCCACCGTGCGCGACGTGGCGCGTGCGGCGGCGTCCTTCGTGTCGATCGTATACCAGTCGTCCGCATCGACGAACACGGGGGTCGCGCCGGTGAAGCAGATGGCCTCGACCGTGGGGAAGGCGGTGTGGGACGGCACGAGGATCTCGTCGCCCGGCTTCACGCCCAGCGCCCGGAGCGCCATCCACAGGGCCGCCGTGCCGGAGCTGGTGAGAATGGCATGGGCGACGCCGGCGTCGCGCGCCAGTTCGCGCTCGATCTCGCGGCACTGTGGCCCCAGGATGTACTGCCGTGAGTCGATGGCGGCGATGACCGCTCGACGAATCTCGTCGTCCACCGGGGGGCGAGACAGGGGAATGTGGGTCACGCGCTGGCTCCGTGGATGCGGCCGTACTTGCCGCGATAGAACAGCAGGGGATGGCCGGCGCCCACCGACGCGCTCTCCACCCGGCCGACGAAAATCGTGTGATCGCCCTCCTGGTGCGCGCTCACGGTGGTGCATTCGATGTGGGCATGTGCATCCTTGATGAGCGGGAGGCCGAGCGCGGTGAGGCTGTACTCCACCCCGTCGAACTTGTTCTCGACCCACGTGGTGGCGAACCGGCGCGACAGATGCTCCTGGTCGCAATGCAGGATGTTGACGGCGAAGCGGCCGGCGTCACGCAGGGCGGGGTAGCACTGTGCCTTGTGGTCGACGCACACCAGGATCAGCGGTGGGTCGAGCGAGACTGACGTGAAGGAGCTGGCCGTCAGACCGGCGGGACGCTCCTCGCGATCGACGGTGGTGACCAGGGTGACGCCGGTGGCGAAGTGGCCGAGAACGCGGCGAAATTCGTCGGGGGCGATCATCGCTCTTATGTAGCAGCTGCCGCCGGTGAATGCAAGATCAGCGAATGTTATAGTGCGAGTGACTATGGTCACCGAACGGGCTGTCCTCGCCGCCCTCCGCGCCGTGAAAGACCCCGAGAGCCAGCAAGACGTTGTGTCGCTCGGCATGATCCGCGACCTGGTCATTGAGGAGTCACAGATCTCCTTCGCGCTGGCCTTCTCGACACAGCCGGCGGCCACCAAGGTGGCCCTGCACAGCGCCTCGTCGCGCGCCGTCGGCCAGATTCCCGGCGTCGGCAAGGTGCAGATCAAAATGGTCTCGGCCGGCGCGTCCGGGCGCCCGGCGCCGCAGGCCCACGCCCATGGACAGGGCGCGGCGGCCACCCCTCAGACCGATCTTATTCCCGACGTGCGGAACACCATCGCGGTATCCTCGGGCAAGGGCGGGGTGGGCAAGTCCACCATCGCCGTCAACCTCGCCATCGCGCTCAGGCAGACAGGGGCGTCGGTGGGCTTGATCGATGCCGACGTCTACGGGCCCGACATCCCGCTCATGCTGGGTTCCAAGGGTAAGCCCGGCATGTTCGACAATCGCATCATCCCCGTCCAGGCCCACGGCCTCACCATGATGTCCATCGGTCTCCTGGTGAGCGACCGCGAACCCCTCGTGTGGCGGGGTCCAATGATCCACTCGTTCATCCAGCAAATGCTGCGCGATGTGATGTGGGGAGCCCTGGACTACCTGGTGTTCGACATGCCGCCGGGGACGGGCGACGCTCAGCTGTCGCTATCCCAGGTCATTCCGTTGAGCGGCGTGGTGATGGTGACCACGCCGCAGGATGTGGCGCTGCTCGACGTGCGCAAGGCCATCGGCATGTTTCAGAAGCTCAACGTGCCCATCATCGGGGTGGTGGAGAACATGAGCTACTTCGTGGCACCGGACACCGGGACGCGGTACCCGATCTTTGGGGAAGGTGGGGGCCAGCGGGTGGCCGACGAATACCGCGTCCCACTGCTGGCCCAGATCCCGCTCGATCCGGCCGTCCGCGCCGGGGGTGACGAGGGCACTCCCATCACGGTGCGCCGGCCGGACTCTCCGCAGGCGGCGGCCTTCCGCGGCCTGGCGGCGGCGGTCAGCCGCCGTCTGACTGAGGTCGCGCCCCTGACGTCGCTGCCCAAGATCGGGTGAGCCTGTCCGCCCCACGCGCCCTGGTGTTGCCGCTCTTCCCGCTCCCGGACATTACCTTCTTTCCTCACACCCTGCTGCCTCTGCACATCTTCGAGGCACGGTACCGCGCTCTCGTCGTCGACGCGCTGGCGCGCGACCGGCGTCTCTGCATCGTGCAGCTGCGGCCCGGGTACGAGGCCACCTACGCGGCGAAGCCGGCCGTCCACGCGGTGGCCGGGGCCGGCGAGATCGTCAAGTGGGAGCGGCTGCCCACGGGTCGCTACAATGTTCTCGTGAAAGGTCAGATGCGGGTTCGCATCGAGGCCGAGCGGCCGAGTGACACGCTCTATCGGATCGCGGTCGGGCGACAACTCGAGGACGTGGCGCCGCGGGGGGATGTGTCGGGGACGCGGGATCGCATCCGCGCCGCGTGCCGTCGCCTCCTGGCCCTCCTGGATCGGCCGGCGGACCTGCTGGACAGCGCCCTTGCCGACGATCAGCCGCCAGGGGTCGTCACCGACCGAGTGACGGCCGCGGTCGTGCCGGAGGCGGCGATCCGCCAGCGATTGCTGGAGACCCTGGATGTCACCACGCGCCTGGTCCTACTGGCTGGGGCGCTGGAGGCGCTGGTGAACGATCTCCAGCAGAGGCGCGGCCGTGGCTAGGATCCTTCTCGGGCTCTGGCTCGCCCTCGCGCTCCTCGGAGCCTTCGTTCCCGCGGCGTATGCCCGGCCGTGGGCCTGGCTCGGCGTGCGCATCCGCGATCTCTCGGAGCAGGAGATGGAGAGCCTCGCCAAGCGCCATGGCGTCCGCGAGGGATTCGGCGTGGTCATCGTCGACGTGATCGAGGACACGCCGGCCGCCCGCGCCGGAATGCGCAACGGTGATATCGTCGTCGCCTTGAACGAACGTCCGGTGACCGAGACGCGGATGCTCCAGCGCCTGATCGCGGCCACCGGCACCGATCAGGACGTGCGCGTGACGGTCCTTCGCCCGGAGGGCCGGCGCCCGCTGGCCGTGCGGCTCACGTCCATGCCCCGACCCATGGCCGGTGAGCGGGTCGCCGTCGAGTTCGGCTTTGCCTTGCGAGACGCAGAGCCTCAGGGCGAGCAGGCCGGGGCGCGACCTTCCTCGATGACTCCGTCGGTGGCCGCCGTCATTCCGCGGAGCGCGGCGGCCCGCGCCGGTCTGGAGGTCGGCGATGCCATCGTCCAGATCAACGAGCAGCCCGTCGTCACGCGAGAGGCGGCGCGCGACGCGCTCGCCGACCTCGACCCGGACGAGCCGCTGCGGCTCATCGTCGTCCGAGGCGAGCGGCAGCTGTCGCTGACCCTATCCACGAGCGAGCGCGGCTAGGTGCTCGTCCTCGGGATCAGCGAGACCCACTGCGCCACCGCCGCGATTCTCCGCGACGGCGAGATCATCGGCTGCGCGTCCGAGGAGCGATTCTCGCGACTGAAGAACGACGCCGGTTACCCACGGCGCGCCGTCGATGCGCTGCTGCGCGAGCTTCGCCTGGACCGCGCCCAGCTCGATCTCGTGGCGCTGGCCGGCGCACGAGCGGCCTCGCGCGAGTGGATGAATCGCGTCCTCCACGACGAGGCTTACCACCGGGAATACTACGGCGTCCGGCTCGATGACCGACAGGCGGCGGTGGCTCGGCGTGGCCGCAAGCTGGGCGCCAGGCTCGGCCTGGTCCGCCGCACGCGCGGCAAGTTCGGGATCTCTCAGGCCGAGCGTCTGGGCTTCGTCAGCGAGCATCTTGGCGTGGGCGCAGGGAGGATCGCCTGCCTCGATCACCACGCCTGCCACGCGGCGGCCGCGTACGTGGGGTCGCCGTTCCAGGGGGCGCCGGCCCTCGTCCTCACCAACGACAACTCCGGCGACGGGCTGTGCGCGACGGCCTCTACCGGCGAAGCGGCGGCGCTGACGCGCCACGAGGCGACTCCCTCGGCCCCGGGTTCATTGGGCTCGTTCTATTCGCTCGTGACCGTCCTGCTCGGCATGAAGGCCGGCGAGCACGAGTACAAGGTGATGGGGCTGGCCCCCTACGCCGCCTCGGGCCACGCCGAGAGGGCGCGGGCGGCGCTCGGCGAAGCCTTCGATCTCGAGCCAGGGCCGCCGACGCTCTTTGCCTGGAAGCGGCGAGGGCCCCGCTACCGGCTGTTGCTCGAGACCACGCTCGGTCTCCGATTCGACGCCATCGCCGGCGGGGCTCAGCGGCTGGTCGAGGAATCGCTCTTGACCTGGGCTCGCCTGATGCGGGCACGCTACGGCGGCGAACGCCTGGCTCTGGGCGGCGGCTGCTTCATGAACGTCAAGGCCAACATGCTGCTGGCCGGCGAGGATTGGGTGCGAGACCTGTTCGTGTTTCCCTCGTGCGGCGACGAATCGAACGCGATCGGGGCGGCCTACCTCGGATACTTCCAGCTCTGCCAGGCCAGGGGGGTGGAGCCGGCGCTTCGGCCGTTCGGTCCCGCGTACCTCGGCCCGACCATCACGCCCGAGGACGCGGAGGGCGTGATCCGCTCACGCGACCTCGCGAGCCGCTATGCGGTGAGCGAGAGCGAGCGGATCGAGGACCGGATCGCCGAGCTGCTCGTCTCGGATGGGGTGGTGGCGCGCTGCGCTGGCCGCATGGAGTTTGGCGCGCGCGCGCTCGGGAACCGCTCCATCCTCGCCAACCCCTCCGACCATCGCGTGGGGGGGCTGATCAATCGGATGATCAAGAACCGCGACTTCTGGATGCCGTTCGCCCCGACGATCCTGCGCGAGCGCGAGGCCGACTATCTGGTCAACCCCAAGGGCCTGACGTCTCCGTACATGATGGTCGCCTTCGCCACCAATCCGAAGCGACGCGACGAGATCATCGCCGCCATCCATCCCCACGACGCCACCGCGCGGGCGCACATCTTGGACGAGCCGTGGAATGTCTCCTACCACCGCGTGATCCGCGAGTTCGAGCGCCGGACGGGCATTGGCGCCGTGCTCAACACGTCCTTGAACCTGCATGGAGAGCCGCTCGTCTGCTCAGCCGAGGATGCCGTGGATACGTTCGAGCGCTCTGGCCTCCCGCATCTGGCCCTCGATCGGTTTCTGATTTCGAAGAAGTAAAGAACTTCCTTCGGCAGGCTGACCTTCCCGTTCGGCTCGGCCACCGGAAGGGGGCGAATCGCCGTGCGACAATGTCCCATGCGCGTCCTCGTCACCGGCGGCGCCGGCTACATCGGCAGTCACACCGCGAAGGCGCTGGCCGCGGCTCGCCACCTGCCCGTGTCCTTCGACAATCTGGAGCGAGGACACCGATGGGCCGTGCAGTGGGGCCCCCTGGTGGAGGCCGATCTGGCTGATCGGGCCGCCCTGGCCCGGGCGTTTGCTGAGCATCGCATCGAGGCGGTGATTCACTTCGCGGCCCACGCGTACGTCGGCGAGTCGATGGCGCATCCCGACCGGTACTTTCGAAACAACGTGGTCGGCACCCTAAATCTCTTGGACGCCATGCGTGAGCACGGGGTGCGCCAGCTCGTCTTCTCGTCCTCGTGTGCCACCTACGGCGATCCCGCCGCGGTGCCGATCGGCGAGGACCTGCCCCAGTCTCCGGTGAATCCCTACGGCGAGTCGAAGCTCAGCGCGGAGCGCATGATCGCCTGGTATGCCCGAGCGTATGGGCTGGCGGCGACCTCGCTGCGGTACTTCAACGCCGCTGGGGCTGATCCGGATGGCGAGCTTGGAGAGCGCCATGAGCCAGAGACTCACCTCGTCCCTCTCGCCATCGAGGCGGCCCTGGGCCGCGTCCCGCATCTGGAGATCTACGGCGTTGACTATCCCACTCCCGACGGGACTGCCGTACGGGACTACGTCCACGTCTCGGACTTGGCCGAGGCGCACCTGCTCGCGCTCCAGCATCCGGCCATCGAGGGGGCGATGCGCGTCTACAACCTCGGGGCCGGTCAGGGCGCCTCCGTCCGCCAAGTGATCGCGATGGTGGAGCAGGTGGGAGGCCGGAAGGTCCCGAACGTCGAATCGCCCCGCCGGTCCGGAGACCCTCCGGTGCTGCTGGCGGCGATTGCCAGGGCGGAGCGAGAGCTCTCGTGGACTCCCCGCTATTCCAACCTCGACGTCATCGCTCAGAGTGCCTGGCGCTGGCATAGCGCTGTCACACCCTGAGGTTCAGCGTCAAGGTGCGCGGAGGTGGCCTTCCCGCGAGGAGGCTCGCCAGCCGAGGTAGGCAACGCCCATCACCAGCGCAGTTGTGATCACCACGGCCATCACGCGCGAGAGCCCTGACAGAAGTGCCAGGGTGCCGCTGGACAAACCCGCGAAGGCCAGACCGACGACCGGCAGCACCGGCGCCCCGCACCCGATCACGCTACAGGGGCCGGTGGAGAGTCCGACGACCCCGGCCAGCGCGCCCAGGGTGCCCCCGGCTCGATTGTGGCAGAGTCCGCGGAGGGGCGGACGCCCGGAGTCCCGCAGGTACAGAAGAAGGCAGAAGTAGGTGCTGACCAGAAGGCCGGTCACGACCATCCGGAGGAGGTCGACGGAGTCGACGGCGAAGCCCCACTCGGGAGCGCCGCGGGAGCCGTCGGCCGAGAACCAAAACAGCGCGACGCGAGACACGAAGTCGAGCTTCTCACCGAGAAGCCTGTCGGAGGTGACATATGCGGGCAGGTTCTTGAGCCAAGGGTTGAAGGTGAAGTACGTCCACGGCGCCCTGACCGCGGAGAGGAGAAGCGGGGGTAGCATGATGCTGAGACCCGCAACGCCGACCGTCACCGCGAAGAAGAGTCGGGGCCGTGCGCCGATCGCGACCGCCACCGCCCTGCAGGCGGAGGCAACAGTGCTCAGCAAGGTCATCGCAGGTTGACTTCCCGTGACTCACATGTTACAGCCTGCGCAACTCGTATGGTCCGACCACCTGGACGCCGGACAGAGACGTTCGAAACTGAACGCGAAACCCAATGGAGGGGTGCCGATGGCAAGTGAGTTCAATCGTCGCGACTTTCTGAACCGGCTGGGTGTCAGCGTGGGCGCCGCCCTCTCCGCCTCGGCGGGTACCGTCCCCGTGGTGGGCGTGACCCACGCGCAGGACCGGCCCAAGGGCACCATCCCCGACCAGCCGTACAAGATTGGCCACATGACCTTCTTCACCGGACCGGCCGCCGTCCTCGGCGAGCCCATGTACAAGGGGCAGCTCTTGGCCGCCGAGGAGATCAACGCGGCGGGAGGGCTCCTGGGCAAGCGCAAGATCGAGATCCTCAAAGCCGACGAGAACGCGGGGACGGATGCCAACGTCAAGGAGCTCCGTCGCCTCAAGCTCTCCGAGAAGATCGACCTCTTCTGCGGGATCACGTCCAGCGGCAACACCCCGGCCCTGGGGCCGGTGGCCGAGGAGCTGAAGGTGCTGACCATGTTCATCGACGGGTGCACCGACTTCCTGTTCGACAAGGCGGTGCCCAATCCCCACTACGTCTTCCGGCTTACCAACCAGCAGTCGGCGGACGGCGTGACCTGCGCGGTGGCAGCGGCCATGACGTGGCCCAAGGCCAAGCGCATCGCCCACATCCATCCAGACTATTCCTACGGGCGCAACGCCTTCGATCATTTCAACATCGTGATGAAGAAGATGATGCCGCAGGCAGAGACGATCTCCGAGGCGTGGCCGAAGCTGGGGACCACCGATTTCAGCTCGCACATCACCAAGACCATCGCGGCCAAGCCGGATCTCCTGGCCACCTCGGTGTGGGGTGGCGACTACGTGGCCTTCTACAAGCAGGCCCTCCGCTACGGCATGTTCGACAAGATGAAGGTCGCCAGCATGATCGCCTTCGGGGTGGCCCCTCATGCCATCGGCAAGGACCACCCGGAAGGCATCATCGCTGGCGTGCACTCCAACTACCACTTCACCTACCCCGGGGGCGACCGCTGGCCCTACAACAAGACGTTCGTGGAGCGGTACCACAAGCGCTTCAACGAGTATCCGAACTTCCAGGGGGAAGGCGGGTACACCGCCACCTACATGCTCAAGGCCGCCATCGAGAAGGCCAACAAGCTGGTCGGCGGCTGGCCCGAAGACGAGGCGGTGATTGCCATGCTAGAGGGCATGATGATCGCCGGGCCGGCGGGTTACGTGTACATCCGGCCGGATATCCACCAGGGCTATAAGGACGCGGTGACCGGCTTCAGCAAGAACGTGCCTGAGTATCCGTTCCCCGTACTCGATCCGGACCGGATCATCACCATCCCCATCCGAAACATCACCGCGCCTCCAGGCTGGCCCAAGGGCGATCCGACCTCGACTTTCACCTGGATCGACAAGACCTGGCCTCGCGTCAAGGCGTAGCACCAGCTCTGGGGCGAGGGAGCGTCGCCCCTCTCGCCCCGCTCATCGCCGTCCATGAGGCGTCTCGCTCCAGCCATCGCGCTCGCGATCAAGCGCCGTGTTCCAGCCATCGCGCTCGCGATCGCCGTCGGCCTCCTCGCGGCCGGTGGGAGCACCGCCGGCCATGAGCTGTCCTTCTATCCCTCGTTCTATCCACAAGAGATCAAGCTGACCGTCCTCGACCCGAGAGCCGCGGCGCGACAGCTCGAAAAGAAGACGCTCCACGCGTACGTGGGATCAGATCCTTTCGCCACGACCGCGCCGCCGGCGCACGTGACGTATGCGCCGTCGTTCGGCTCGTGGGTGGTCCTGACGTTCGAACGGGGCGCTGGTCCCTACGCCGACACCGCGGCGCGCTGCGCCGGCGCCGGCCGTGTGCTGCGGGCGCTCTCGGCGGGCCAGCAGGAGGTGATCGCCCATCCCTATCCGGTGACGCCGTATCACGGCGACTACATCAGGCACGCCGATCTGGCCGGCGCCGCCCGCAAGCGGATCGACGGCGAGCCGGCGGGCCCCGCCCCGCGGCTGCGGGCGAAGGGCAAGCTCGCCGAGCGACTGCGCGCGGCGGGCCTGCACGTCGTCGAGAGGGAGGCGGATGCCCTCCTGGAGGAGATCCCGCTGCGCGACCTCACGGCCTCGCAGACCACCCGGCTCGACGGGTGGACGGGCCCGCCCTGGATGAAAGAGGGGTGGTTCCACGCCTATCTCTTGATGGCCGGCGCCGTGACCGATTCGGCCGTGCGGCGCCAGATCGACGAGGCGCTGGCCAGCCGTACCGGCGGCGACGCGCCGAGCGCGGTAGAGCGGGCTCGCGCCGAACGCCGGCTGGTCTCACTGCTCACGCGCGGCTGCCGCCGGGTCGCCCTCGGCTACACGCTGAAGCGCCAAGCGTACAGCACCGACTATTCCGATGGGGTGGAGAACGTCGCCTACGATGCCCAGGCCGGCCTGGGCTCGGCGATGTTCCTGCGCACCGTCAAGTTGAAGGACTTTCCCTGGAACGGCTGGCTCCAGCTGGGCACGGAGGGCAAGGCCACGAGCGCCTGGAATCCCATGGGAGGATTCGGCGACGAGACGGGTGGCCTCCTCTGGTGGGCGGCGGGCGATCCGGCGTATCTGCCCTCGCCGCGTGGGAGCGATTGGGTGGCCAACCGCGTTCGTGCGCTGTCCGTACACGCCCCCCAGTCGCCCATCGAGGTACCCTCGGATGCCCTGCGTCCTGAACACGGCCACGGGGTGCTGCGGCCGGTGGGGCCGGGAACGATGGCGAAGACGCGGATCCTCTATCGCGTCCTCGCGTCGACCTTCCACGACGGGCTCAAGATGACCGCGGCTGACCTCCTTTATCCGTTCGTCTTCGCGGATCGCTGGAGTGGGAAGGATCCCGCCATCGATCGCGCCACGGCGTCGCTTCGCACCCGCCTGGCCGGCATCAAGGTCGGAAGGACGGATACCGAGATCAAGGTCTTCGCCGACCTCCAGGTCGTCTACGAATTTCCCCAGATCGAGATCTACCTGAAGGAATCGCTCGATCCCGCGGAGACGCCGACGGTGGCTCCTCCCTGGAGCGCGCTTCCGTGGCAGCTCACGGTGGCCATGGAGGAGGCTGTGGGCCGCGGCCACGCCGCGTTCTCGGAGCCGGAGGCCAAGCGTCGCGGCATCCCGTGGCTCGACCTCGTGCGCGACCGCGCGCTGCGGGAGGCGATGGTCGCGCTGGCCGATGGCTACGAGCGCCGCGCGTGGGTACCGGATGCCCTGCGCGGGTTGGTAACGGTCGATCAGGCGCGACAGCGCTGGGCGTCGCTCAAGCGCTTCGCCCGCAAGCACGGACACCTGCTCCTGACCAACGGGCCCTATCAGCTCGCCCGCTGGTCGCCCGACGCCGTGGTGCTGGCGGTGTTCCGCGACTTCTCGTACCCGCTCGGCGTCGGCGCGTTCGACCGCTTCGCCATTCCGGTGCGAGCCTTCGTGGCCCGCAGCAAGCAGCGTGGGGAGCGGATCGAGATCGAGGCCGACGTCGAACGCATCGCGAAGTTCGAGCGATCGTATAAGATCGTGCGCGAACCGTTCCGGCGCCCGCCGGCCGGGGAGATCGCCCAGGAGCCCGCGCCGGTGATCCACTTCGCGGCGGTGGGACCGGACGGCGAGGTGGCGGCGGTGGGGACCTCGCAGGAGCTGGACGGCGACACCCTGGTGCTCGATCTGCGGGGCCGGCTCAAGCCGGGCAGCTATCGGGTGATGGTGGTGCTGGCCCTGAACGGAAACCTCGTGAATCCGGAGGTGCGGGTGGTTCCGTATCGCGCAGGCGATTGATGGACTTCTTTCTGATCCACGTCCTCAATGCGCTCCTCTACGCCTCCGTCCTCTTCCTCATCGCCGGTGGCCTCAGCCTCATCTACGGGGTGATGCGCATCGTCAACCTCGCCCACGGCAACCTGTATGCTTTCGGCGCCTACGTGACGGCCTGGTCGGTGGGCCTGCTGGCTACGGCGCCTATCGGCCTGATCTATCTGCTCATCCCCGCCGGCGCCCTGGCCGCGGCGGCCCTGGGGGCCATCCTGGAGCCGACGTTGCTCCGCCCCTTCTACCGGCGCGCCGAGGAGTACCAGCTCCTCGTCACCTTTGGGTTGCTGATGATCCTGGAGGACGTCCTGCGCTTGGTGTGGGGGCCCTACCCGCTGGCCGCCAACGTGCTGGCCGACGTGATGGGCAGCGTCTCGATCCGGGGCGCCATCTATCCGAACTATAACCTGCTGGTCATCGCGGTGGGCGGGGCGGCCGCCGCCTTTCTGTGGGCGTTCATTTATCGGACTCGCTTCGGCGTCGTCCTGCGCGCCACTTCGCAGAACATGCGGATGGCATCCGCCCTCGGCGTGGACGTGAACCGCGTGTACGTCCAGGCCTTTACCCTCGGCTGCGCGATGGCCGGTCTGGGCGGAGCCATCATCGTGCCGAGTCAGTCGGCCGTTCTCGGCATGGGGATCGACGCGCTGGTCCTGTCGTTCATCGTGGTCGTCATCGGTGGCCTCGGGAGCCTGGAGGGCGCGCTGGTGGGCGCGCTGATCGTCGGGGTCGTCCGCGAGGCGGGGATCGCGCTCTTCCCCGAGATCGAACTGGCCGTGCTCTATCTGATGGCCACCGCCGTGCTGCTCATGCGGCCGGCCGGGCTGTTCGGACGCGCATGAGCGCCGCCCCGACCTCGACGCGGGAGCAGCGCCAAGCCAGCGCCCTGGCCATCGCGCCGGCCACGCGCTCTCCCGCGCGCGTGCTGACCTGGGCAGTGCCGGTGGCCGTCGTCCTGCTCCTGCTGCCGTTGGTCATCGATCAGTACCAGACGATCCTCCTCGCCTACGGGCTGATCATGGGGATCGCCGCCCTCGGGTTCAATCTCTTGCTGGGCTATACCGGCCTGCTCTCGTTCGGCCACTCCGCCTACTTCGGGGTGGGGGCCTACATGGTCGCCCTCATGGTGAAGTACCTGGGCGTCAGCTCCATGGAGCTGTTCGTGGTGGGCGCCATGGTGGGCTCCGTGGTGATCACGGCCATCTTCGGCTTCGTGTGCGTGCGCTATACGCGGATCTTCTTCGGCATCCTCACCCTGGCCCTCTCCCAGGTGTTGTGGAGCCTGGCCTTCAAGTTCTTCTGGGTGACGGGAGGCACGGACGGCTTGCGCGTCCCCACCCCGACCCTGCTCGGGGTGGTCACTGGGAAGGGCGACAAGATCTATTTCCTGTCGCACGCGTACTACTACTACGTGCTGGTGATCTTCTTCGTCTGCGTGGCCGTGATGTGGATCATCGTCAACTCGCCCTTCGGCAAGGCCCTGCAGGCCATCCGCGACAACGAGACGCGCGCGGAGTTCGTGGGCATCCACGTCTGGCACTACCGATGGGTGGCCTTCCTGGTGTCCGGCGTGTTCACCGGGCTGGCCGGGGCCCTGTGGGTGCCCCTCAACGGGCTCACCACGCCCGAGGTGCTCTACTGGCCCTTCTCCGGTGAACTCGTGTTCATGACCGTGCTGGGCGGCTTTCGCTCGTTCGGTGGTCCCATCGTGGGCGCCATCGTCTTCAACTACCTCAAGACCTACGCCGTGGGCTTCACCGTGTACTGGCAGCTCCTGCTCGGGGCCGTGCTGGTCATTCTCGTGCTCTCCCTGCCCACCGGGGTCGTCGGCACCGCGGGCCGCCTGCTGGCCCGGGCGCGGAGAGCTGGCTGACGTGAGCCGCCTGGACACGAGGGACGGGCCGAGGTGAGTCTCCTGGACACGAAGGACCTCGTGAAGTACTTCGGCGACACCCACGCCGTCGACCACGTGGACTTTCGCGTCGAGGAGGCCGAGGTGCTGGCCCTCATCGGCTCGAACGGGGCGGGCAAGACGACTCTGGTCAACGTGATCAGCGGTCTCCTGCGTCCGGATGGCGGGAGCATCGTCTTCCGGGACGTCGACGTGACCGCCCAGTCCGTGCCCGATCGCATCAAGGCCGGCATCGCCCGCAGCTTCCAGTTGGTCAACCTCTTCGATCAGCTGACCGCCCTCGATAACGTGGCCCTGTCGATCTTCTCGCGAGGCGGCAAGACCCGGCAGCTCATGCGCCTGGCCGAGACGGACCGCGCGGTGTGGCAGGAAGCCCAGGAGGTGCTCCACCTGTTCGGGCTGGCGGCAAAGGCCAGGATGCTGGCGGGTGGTCTGGCCCAGGGTGAACGAAAGCTGCTCGACGTGGCGGTGGCCTACGCGCTCCGGCCCCGGCTGCTCTTCCTCGACGAGCCCACCAGCGGAGTGAGCACCCGGGAGAAGGCGCCGATCATGGACATCATCACCTCGGTCGTCCGCCAGGAGCGGATCTCGGCGGCCATCATCGAGCACGATATGGACGTGGTGTTCAGCTACGCCGACCGCATCGTGGCCATGCACCAGGGGACGATCCTGGCCGATGGGTCCCCCGAGGAGATCCGCCGGAACGAGCAGGTGATCACCACCCTCATCGGGGCCACCCCGTGACGACGCCCCCCGTGCTCCAGCTCGAGGGCGTGGTCACCTATCGGGGTCAGGCCCAGATTCTCCGCCATGTCTCCCTGCGCGTCGAGGATGGGGAGGCGGTGTGCCTGGTCGGCCGCAATGGAGCCGGGAAGACGACCACCATCGACAGCATAATCGGGCTGCTGGCCGCGCAGGCCGGGCAGATCCGTTTCCGGGGCGGGGATATCACGCGGCTGTCCGCCCATCGGCGGGCCCGCCTCGGTATCGGCTACGCCCCCGAGGATTGCGGGATCTTCCCCGACCTCACCGTCGAGGAGAACTTTCAGATCACGGACTGGCTGTCCCGTGGCCCGGCCGGAGCGACGGGCCCTGACGAGAAGGTCTTCGGCGTTTTTCCTGAGGTGCGGAGCTTTCTCACGCGGCGCGGCCTGCACCTCAGTGGCGGTCAGAAGAAGATGGTGGCCATCACGCGCGCCATGACCTTGTCCCCGTCGGTGCTCCTGCTCGACGAGCCTTTCGAGGGACTGGCCCCGGTGGTGGTGACCCGGTTCATCGAGGCGGTCAAGGTGATCAAGGGCATGGGGATCTCCGTCCTCATCGCGGAGTCCAACCTCACCAACGCCAGCCGGGTGGCTGACCGCCTCTACGCCATCGACCGCGGCGAGATCATCTTCGAGGGCCATCCCCGCGAGATCCTCCAGAACGAGGACGTCCTCAGAACCATCCGCGGCTGATGGGGAAACGGCCGGACGGCGGGGCGCTCGGTGCCCGGGACGGCATCGCTCAGTATTCTCGCCTTCGGTCCACCACGTGGTGAAGAGGTCGCCCGGCCAAGTAGCGGGCCAGATTGCCGTTGAAGACGGGCGTCAGCTCCTCGGGCGTGCTCGGTCCCGAGATGTGCGGGGTGATCATGACATTGTCGAAACGCCAGAGCGGATGATGGGCGGGTAGGGGCTCGGTGGCGAAGACGTCCAGGATCGCCCCGGCGAGGCGGCGAGCCTGCAACGCTTCGAGCAGCGCGTCTTCGTCGACCACGGGACCGCGCGCGATGTTCAGCAGCCAGGCGCCGGGGCGCATGGCGGCCAACTCCTGGCGGCCAATCATCCCCGTCGTCGCGCTGGTCAGCGGCACGGTGAGGACCACGAAGTCGGCGACGGCCAGCGCACGGCGCAGCGCTCTTCGGGAGAACACGTGCGGGACGCCGTGCACCGGCCGCCCCGAGAGGCTCACTCCGACCACCGTCATGCCCAGGGCCCCGGCGGCTCTCGCGATGCCCCGGCCGATGTCGCCGAGCCCGACCACGGCCAAGGTACGGCCCCCCAGGCGCTCGGGGATGAGGTCGCGCAGCCAGCGCCGCTCGCGCTTCGCTTCGCTGAAGGCCGCCATGCGTTGGGTCACCCACAGGCACCAACCCAGCGCGTACTCGACCATCCAGGGACCGAACACGCCGGGCATGCGGGTGACGACTACGCGGGAAGGCAGCGTGGGAACGAGGGCCCAATCGACACCGGCTCCCATGACCTGTAGCCAGCGCAGCCGGTTCGCGTGGCGCCAGACGTCGGGAGGCACTTTCCAGGCGAGGGCTACCTCGGCGTCGCCGACGGCGGCCACGGCTTCCTCGGGCGTGGAGCACACGCGGAGCGTCACATCATGCGCCGGCTCGATCAACTTCGCGTAGCGCGCGGCGTCCGCGTCATAGATCAGCACGGGAACCGGGCGCGCAGGACGCGCCACGATCAGGACACCGCGGGGACTATCCCGACGACGGGGATTCGCAACGGTCAGCCGATGGCCACGGCCACGCAGGTGGTGGTGCGGGTGACGCCGCTGATACTGCCGATCTCCTCGGTGACGAGGCGACCGATGGCGTCGAGGGTCGGCCCCTCCACGGTGGCGATGAAGTCGTAGGGTCCGGTCACGCCGTCGACGTTGGTCAGGGTGGCCGACGCTCCCCGGATCTTGGCCAGCGCCTGTTTCACGCCCTTGGCCTTGCCGGGTGAGGTCTCGATCAGCACGTAGGCCCTCATCCCGCGTCGTGCGGCCTTTTTCATCGGGACCTCCCTCCGTCCTTCAGCTCTGCTGGGACTCCTCTGTGCTGTCCTTCAGCTCTACTGGGACTCCTCTGTGCTGTCCTTCAGCTCTACTGGGACTCCTCTGTGCTGTCCTTCAGCTCTACTGGGACTCCTCTGTGCTGTCCTTCAGCGCGTGTCCGTCCCCAGGAAGCGCGCCAGGGTGGGGGCGAAGGAAGCGGAGTTCTCCTGGAACCCTCCACCATGGACGTCGACGCGCGTGCCCCGGTGATCGCCATGGTTCGAGGGGTCGAAGCGGGCGATGATGGTGGTGGCGCCCTGGCCCACGCGCAGGGTCAGACGCTCACCCGCGCTCTCGTCTCCCAGACGGGCGACGATCAGGAAGAAACCGTCCGGGCCCGTCTGAGCGAGGTACGAGAATCCGGTCTTGTTCCGGATGAGCTCCACCTCCGCGCCGCGCACCGGCCCCCCCCGCGCGTCCTTGACGTAGCCGAGCACAACGTACCGGTAGAAAATCTCGTGTTCAGCGGCCGTGCCCTTCACAAGGGCCGCAAGCAGGACGCCGCCGACGAGGATCGCGCGCAGGGTGGCGGGGAGGGTCACGCGAGCAGTCTACAACGCGGCCACCTCCACCCGCGTGTCGTTGAAACACGCGCCTTCCGAGATATCCGCATGGTGCGTGGGGCAGAGGGCGGACACCGTCTGTCCATTGTCGCTCGTGCGCATCCAGGCGCCCTTGAGCGAGGACACCACTCCGGGCGGAACCGTCTCGCTGATCCGAAGAGGGAGGTGGACTTCCCCGAGGTCGTTCCAGACCTTCACGCGCATGCCGGTCCGCAGATGCCGGTCGCGGGCGTCCCGAGGGTGCATCTCCAGCGGCGGCGTCGCCTCGCTGCCGCGCAAACCGCCGAAGGTGGAGGTGATGCGCTTGTCGGAAGCCGGGGAGATCAACGCGAGCGGATAGGACGACGGGTATGGTCGCCACGTCGGCAGGCGGGCGCCATACTTTTGCTCGAGATAGGTGGAGGCGAGCTCGACCTTCCCGGAGGGCGTGCGCGGGAACACGTTGGCGAAGAGGATCGCCTGTTGCCCGTTCACCGTCATGGCCATCGCCCGATCGGTGGGCAGCGCGCTCGGTCTGACACCGCCGAGGCGCGCGTCGGCGCTGTCGAGGGCCTCGTCCATCAGCTCGGCATCGCTTGCGGTGAACGCGCCGTCGGTGAAGCCGAATCGCACCGCCAGGCGGCGGAAGATCTCGGTGTTGGGTAGGGCCTCGCCCTGGCGGCGAATGACGGCCTCCGCCCGCTGCAGCCAGTGCTGGCCGTAGGCCGGATAGAGATCGTCGTGCTCGAAGTGACTGCACGCCGGGAGCACGACGTCCGCGTAGGCCAGGCTGTCCGTCATCACCACGTCGGCGCCGACGACGAAGAGGTCCTCGCGCGCGAGGCCGCGCCGGAGGCGGTTCTGGTCCGGGTGCACGACCAGAGGATTGTGGTTGTAGATGAACAGCGCCTCGATGGGCGGCGAGCACCGCGGATCCGTCAGGTGGCGCCCGATGTCGATGATGTTGAGGGTGCGGGTGCCCGCGGGGACGAGATCGGGGCGCTGGAGCCGGCCCGCCGTCTTGGGGAAGGCGAATGAGGCGCCGTTGATGAGGCCGCCCCCGAGAACCCCGAATTTCCCGGCCAGAGCGGGCAGCGCCAAGACGGCGCGGATGCCACTCCCGCCGTTTTGGTTGCGCTCGAGCCCGTTGCCGACACTGATAGCCGCCGGCGAGATGTGCTGATACCAGTCGGCGAGCTGGCGGATCTGCTCCTCCGGCACACCGCATACGCGCGCCGCCTCATCGAGGCCGAACGCGCGTGCCGCCGCCATGTACTCCTCGACGCCCGTCACGTGGCGCTCGATGAAAGCGCGATCGAATGCCCCGCGGCGCTCCAGCTCTGCCGCCACGGCCCACGCCAGCACCACGTCGGTTCCAGGGCGGATGGCGAGATGGAGGTCGGCCTGCGCGGCGACCTTGGTGCGCCGCGGATCGACCACCACGAGCTTGGCCCCCGCCTTCTGCGCCCGGTGGATGATCGGCGTGAGGTGGAGGTTCGACCACGTGACGTTGTTGCCCCACGCGACGATGAGCCGAGCGTGGACGGCCTGCTCGGGGGGCATGCCCGGGGTGGGCCCGAACGTGCCCACCCAGGCTTCGGTGCGCACGCCGCCGCACAGCGGTCTCCGGTCGAGCAGACTGGCGCCGAGTCGGTGAAAGAAGCGCAGGTCCATGGAGCCGCCGGCGAGCATGCCGTGCGGGCCGGCGTAGTTGAGCGGCACGATGGCCTGCGGTCCGTGCTTCGCCATGACGGCGGTGAATCGCTCATAGATGATGTCGAGCGCCTCGTCCCAGCTCACGGGCACGAAGCGCCCCTCACCCCTGGCTCCGGCGCGTCGGAGCGGATGGTGCAGGCGCCCCGCTCCATGGACAAAGTCCGGGTAGGACTGTGCCACCTTCGTGCAGATCACTCCGGCCGTGTAGGGATTGGCCCGCGAGCCACGCACCTCCACGATCCGCTCGTGCTCGACGCTCACGGTCAGGCTGCAGGTGTCGGGGCAATCGAGAGTACACACGCTGGCGCGCTGAACCTTCATGAGGCTCTCCCTGGAATCGCGATCTTGCCCCATGGTGCCATCGCGCCACGGTTGACAGCAACCCGAGCAAGCCGCAGAGTGGCCGGTAGTCGATTCCAGGAGGGCGGAGATCCTCGACATGGCCAAGGCGCGGACGGTTGGCGAGCTGCAGAAGAACGGATATCAGCCGCGGTCGGTCAAGCAGGAGTTGCGGGACAACCTCATCGGGCGACTCCAGCGGGGCGAGACCATGTTCGCCGGCATCATCGGCTACGAGGACAGCGTCATCCCGCAGATCGAGAATGCGATCTTGAGCGGGCAGGACATCGTCTTCCTCGGCGAGCGCGGGCAGGCCAAGACGCGTATGGCTCGGCTGCTCGTCGAGCTGCTCGACCCCGAGATCCCCGCCCTGGCCGGCTCGGAGATCAACGACGATCCCCTGGTGCCCATCTCGCCCGCCGGCCGGGCTCTCCTCGCCGAGCGCGGCGACGACGCCCCAATCGTCTGGGTGGCGCGGGACCGCCGCTACGGCGAGAAGCTCGCCACGCCAGACATCACCATCGCCGATCTCATCGGCGAGGTCGATCCCATCAAGGTGGCGGAAGGCCGGTACCTCGCCGACGAGCTGACCATTCACTATGGGCTGCTGCCCCGCACCAACCGCGGCATCTTTGCCCTCAACGAGCTGCCCGATCTCGCCGAGCGCATCCAGGTCGGTCTCCTCAACATCATGGAGGAGCGCGACGTCCAGATCCGCGGTTACAAGGTCCGGCTGCCCCTGGACCTCTACGTGGTGGCCAGCGCCAACCCCGAGGATTACACGAACCGCGGGCGCATCATCACCCCCCTCAAGGACCGCTTCGGCTCGCAGATTCGCACGCACTATCCGCGCCGGCTCGAGGACGAGATGGCCATCATGGAGGCCGAGCGGACCCACTTCGCCAGCGATGGCGTGGTCACCCGGACCCCGGACTACATGCGGCAGGTGGTGGCGGAACTGACCCACCTCGCCCGCAAGGCCTCCGAGATCAACCAGCGCTCAGGCGTGTCGGTGCGGGTGAGCATCTGCAACTACGAGAACCTGATGTCCAATGCCCTCAAGCGGGCCATTCGCCTGGGCGAACGCGAGGCGGCGCCGCGAGTGAGCGACCTCGGCGCCCTGGTAGCCTCCACCAGCGGGAAGATCGAGCTGGAGACGCTGGGCGAGACCAGCGAGGACAAAGTCCTCACCAAGCTCATGCAGCGGGCGATCCTGAACGTGTTCAACCGCCGCTTCAAGGCGGTTGAACTGGACGAGGTCGTGAAGGCCTTCGAGGGGAGCCTCCGCATCGACGCCTCCGAGACCATGTCGTCGGCGGACTACGTCCGTCAGCTGGGGCAGGTGCGAGGGCTGGAAGCGGCGGTGTCCAGACTCGGGGCGGCCGAACCCGCCACCATCGCCTCCGCGGTGGAGTTCGTCCTCGAGGGCCTCCACCTGAGTCGCAAGCTCAACAAGGACATCCAGGCGGGCGGGGCCTCCCGGTACCGCAGCTAGCCTTTTCGACCTGGGGTCACCCGGCATTCCGTGGATCGCGCGTACGGGGCCGCTATGGGCGGCCGTCGTGACCATCGACGCTGTTACCGCACGATCCCCTTCGCGCGTGAGAAACTCGGCGGTCAACGCGGGCGACATCCGCCGGCGGTGGCCTGTGGTTCGCAGAGTGCAGCATGGTCTACGATGAGGACAGCCACGGTAAAGTGGACGTCGACGTGGTCCTGGGATCCACGGTGCCGCACAACTTGCGATGGGAGGACTGAACTCGTCATGGACGCCAATGCGAAGAAGACCGCGCTGCGGATGATTCCCTACGGCCTCTATGTCCTCATGGCGGAGACGCGCGATGGTCGAGTGGCCGCGGCCACCGTGAACTGGGTCACCCAGGCGTCGTTCGAGCCTCCGCTGATCGTCGTGGGGGTGAAGGTTGGCTCGTCTCCTCACACCATCATCTCGGAGACGAAGTGCTTCTCCCTCAGCATCCTCGGCAAAGGACAGGGTCCGATCGCCTACGCCTTCTTCAAGCCGGCTCAGCGAGAAGGGGACCGGATCGGCGGCGAGGTCGTGCGCGCGGGCAAGACCGGATCACCGATTCTCGTCAACGCGCCGGCCGCCGTGGAGTGTGAGCTCTTGACCACGGTCGAGCAGGGCGACCATGCGATCCTCGTCGGCAAGGTGGTCGAGGCGTCCGTGGTGACCGAGCCGACCGGCCGAGCGGATGACGCGACGCTATGGCTCAAGGATCTCGGCGAGAAGGTTTTCTACGGCGGATAGGGGCGCGGTCTGGACAGCGCGAAGCGCCACGGCGTGGCCGATGCACTCCGAGCGCCCTCGGCCATTAGCCATGAATCCGACGGAGGTTTTCGCCCTGCTCGCTGATCGCGGCGGCGTCCTCCGTCGCATCCCCGTCGCTACCTACCGCCTGCAGTTCGGGCGAGGTTGCGGATTTCGGGAGGCCAGGGACCTCGTCCCCTATCTCAACGCCCTAGGTGTAGATACTTGCTACTTCTCGCCGTTCCTCCTTCCAAGCTCCGATGAATCCCACGGCTACGACATCGTCCACCACAATAGCCTCAACGCCGCCCTGGGCTCCGACGAGGATTACCTGGCGCTCTCCGCCGCCCTCCAGGAGCGCGGCATGGGGCAGATCATCGACGTGGTGCCGAACCACATGGGAATCTCGGGGAGCCGAAATTCCTGGTGGAGCGATGTGCTGGAGAACGGGCCCTCGTCGCCATACAGCACGTACTTCGACATCGAGTGGGAGCCGCCGGAGCCAGCGCTCTACCACAAGGTCCTCCTTCCCATTCTCGGCGACCAGTACGGGCGGGTGCTGGAGAACCAGGAGCTGACCCTCGAGTTCCGCAACGGCGAATTCACCATCCGCTACTACGACACCGTGCTTCCCGTGGCGCCCGAGACCTACATCCAGATCCTCGAATTCCGGCGCGAGGAACTGGAAGCTCAGCTGGACAAGGACGATCCGCACCTCCTCGAACTTCAGAGCATCATCACGGCCCTCTCACACCTGCCTGGCCGCGCGGAGACCGCTCCCGAGCGGCGGGACGAGCGCGCCCGCGAGCGGGTGGTCATCAAGCGCCGGCTGGCCACTCTCGCCGCCGAGGCGCCCGCGGTGCGCGTCTTCATCGAAGACAACGTGGCACACTTCAACGGCGTGAAGGGGCAACCGGGGAGCTTCGATCGCCTGGACGCGCTCCTCGGTGCCCAGGCCTATCGCCTGTCCTTCTGGCAGGTTGCCGCGGACGACATCAACTATCGGCGCTTCTTCGACATCAATACCTTGGCCGCCATTCGGATGGAGGAACCGGGGGTCTTCGAAGAAGCGCACCGCCTGATCTTTCGACTCGTGCGCGAAGGGCATGTGACGGGGCTACGCATCGACCACCCCGACGGACTCTATGCGCCGGGAGACTACCTTCGCCAGCTCCAACGGCGCTGCTGCGTGGAGATCGCGGAGGCGGCGGCTGGGCTCGAGGGCGCGACCGAGGCCGAGCGCGCTGCGTGGCGCACCGAAGCTCTGGCCGAGTTCGACCGGCGCGCGGAATCTGACCCCGATCTGGCCCGTCCGATGTATATCGTGGTGGAGAAGATCTTGATGGCCGGCGAGCGACTGCCCGAGCGCTGGCCGGTGTGGGGGACGACCGGATACGAATTCCTCAATGCCCTCGACGGCATCTTCGTGGACCGGACCGCGCAGCGACTGCTCGACGAAACGTATAACCGCTTCGTCGGCGCGCGGCCGGACTTCCGGGAGATCGTCTACGACGCCAAGAAACTCGTTAGCGATACGACGATGTCGAGCGAGATCAGCGTGCTGGGGCGCCGGCTCGGGCGTATCTCCGACCGCTATCGCGCCTCCCGCGACTTCACCACGCGCAGTCTCATCACCGCGCTCAGGGAGATCATCGCGTGCTTTCCCGTCTACCGGACGTACATCGACGCGTCCGGACTGTCGGAGAGCGACCGGTGGTACGTGGATCTGGCGGTGGCCATGGCCCGACGGCGCAATCCCGCCATGAGCGGCTCCATCTTCGACTTCATCGCCGAGGTGCTGCGCCTGCGCTTTCCGGGGGCCCGGACTGAGGTCGAACACCAGGAGCAGCTCTTGTTCGTGGGGAAGTTCCAGCAGCTCACCGGACCGATCACGGCCAAGGGTGTCGAGGACACGGCCTCCTACCGGTATCACCGACTCATCTCGCTCAATGAGGTCGGCGGGGCCCCCGACCGCTTCGGAATCTCCGTCGCGGAGTTTCACCGTCTGAACGCAGAGCGCCGGGCCGCCTGGCCGGCCACACTCCTCGCCACTTCCACGCATGATGCCAAGCGGAGCGAGGACGTGCGGGCCCGTATCAACGTGCTCTCGGAGCTCCCGCGCGAGTGGCGCCGGCGGGTCCTCAGGTGGAGACGGCTCAACCGGCGCAAGAAGGACATCGTTGATGGGCAAGGGGTCCCGGACGCCAATGAGGAGTATCTTCTATACCAGACGCTGGTGGGCGCGTGGCCGCTCGGCGTCCTGTCCACCGACAGCGTGGCCGCATTCGCCGAGCGCATCCAAACTTTCATGTTCAAGGCCGTGCGCGAAGCCAAGGTCCATTCGAGCTGGATCAACCCCGCGCCAGAATACGAGCGGGCGGTGGCGCGCTTCGTGTCCACCCTGTTCGATCCCGCCACGTCGCGCGCGTTCCTGAGTGACTTCCAGTCCTTCCAGAGCCAGGTCTCCCGGTGGGGTATGTACACGTCGCTCGCCGAGATGTTGCTCAAGATCACGGCGCCGGGAGTGCCGGACTTCTACCAGGGCACCGAACTGTGGGATTTCCGTCTGGTCGATCCCGATAATCGCCGCCCGGTCGACTTCGCCCTCCGCCGGCGGCAACTCGCTGAGCTGGACGCCGAGCGGGCCCGGACCACCGATTTGGCGGCGCTGGCGCGCCGGCTCGTCGAATCCAAAGAGGACGGGCGCATCAAGATGTACGCCATCCGTCAAGGGCTCGCGACTCGTCGCGAGCTCACCAGGCTCTTCCAGGCGGGCGAGTATCGCCAGCTGGAGACGGCGGGGCCGCGGGCCGAGCACGTGTGCGCCTTCGCGCGCGTGGGCGAGGGGGAGAGCGCCCTCGCGGTGGCCCCGCGCCTGCTGGCCGCGGGCCGTTTTCCCGATCCGCCCCTCGGCGCCTCCGCCTGGGGCAGTGAGAGCCGTGTGCTCGTGCCAGAAGACGCGGATCGGCGCTTCCGCAACGTCTTCACCGGCGAGCGGCTCGAGACCCATCACGGCCGCCTCGACCTGGCGGCGGTGTTTGCCAACTTCCCTCTCGCTCTCTTGGTGGGCGAGCGGTGAGCCGCGTGGCCGCCGAACCGTTCGTCTTCACCGCCTGCGTGGAGCTGCGGCAGGCCCTCGACCTACACGCCCATGATGCTCGCGAGCTGAAGGAGAAGCTGGAAGGGGCCCCCGACGATTCGGTCTTCTTCCACGTCCACGGCTACTTCCTGCGCCACCGGCCCTTCACCACGGCGTATGGTAACGACTTCGCCCGATGGATCGCCGTCGAGTTGGGCGAGATGGCGCTCGCCGAGCGGCTGGCCGTGGTGGATCCCTTCAAGTTCGATAGCCTCACCGAGCTGCGCGAGGAGCTGGTGACGATCATCCACGGCCAGCTCCGCGACGGCGGCGCGATCCAACGCGTGGAGTTCGAGCACGCCTTCCACTTCCAGCAGTCCCGCATCGTGCCGGTCCCGCTCGGTCCACGCGTGACCACGCTGGCAGAGTTCCGTCAGGGACTGGCCGGCGCCGACGCGAGCGCCATCCATCACCACATGGTGGAAGCCCGGGCGCGCTTTGGACGGCGCGGGGGCGACTTCGCCGAATGGCTCCGCGGGCCTCTGGAGCTTCCGGCGCTGGCCGAGGAGGTCGAGCACATCGACCTCTACCTGACCACCCCCGAACGCGTGCGAAGCCGCCTCCTTGCCCTGGTCGATCACGTGCTGGAGAGCGGGGACGGAGGGGGAGAGGGGCGATGAGCGCCCTCGACGCGTACCGGGCGGTGGCGGCCCCCAACGCTGTCGACATCATTGAAAAGCTCGCCGAGCGGGCCCAGGGGCGCCGGTTCCTGCATCTGACCGGCGGGCGGCTGGGCGGCGGGCCTGCCGAAAGCCTTCGGGCGGTGGTACCCCTCCTCAACGACCTGGGGGTGGAGACCAACTGGGAGGTGACGGGTGGGGACACACCGTACTTTGCCACCGTGCAGGCCTTGCAAGCAGCCCTTCAGGGGGCGGAGCGCGTACTCACCGAGGAGCGACTCGAACACTACCTCGCGATGAACCAGGTGACTGCCGGGAAGCTTCGGATGGCCGCCGATGTCGTGGTCGCGCACGACGTCCAGCCGGCGAGCCTGGTCGCGGGCCGGACCGATGGCTACTGGGCCTGGCGCTGTCACTTCGACTGCTCGCAGCCGCAGCAGGAGGCCTGGTCGTTCTTTCGAAAGATCGGCGAGCGGTTCGACGCCGCGATCTTTTCTTTGCCGGCCTTCGCGGCGCGGCTCGCCGTTCCGCGCTATGTGATTCCTCCGTCCATCGACCCCCTGTCGGAAAAGAACCGCGAGCTGAGCAGGGCGGAGCTGGCCGCTGTCCTCCAAGAGCTGCGCGTCGAGCGCGACAAGCCGCTCCTCGTCCAGGTCGGCCCCTTCACGCGCGACTACGATCCACTCGGAGCCGTCAACGTCTACCGCCTGGTGAAGCGCCATCATGGGGTGCGCCTCGTCTTGGCCGGTACCGGCCAGGACGATCACGACAGTCTGGAGGTGTTGGCCGACGTGCGCGAGGCGGCCCACCGCGATCCGGACATCGTCGTCCTCGAGCTGCCCCCGGAGGCTCAGCGACAGCTCAACGCGCTCCAGCGGGCGGCCACGGTCGTGCTCCAGATGTCCGTCCGCGAGGACTTCGGGCTTGGCGCCGCGGAGGCGATGTGGAAGGGCAAGCCCGTCATCGGCGGAGCGTCGGGCGGTCTCGCTCAGCTCATTGTCCGCGACGTGACCGGCTATATTGTCCATTCCGTGGAGGGTGCGGCTTTCCGCACGCGGCACCTGCTCAACAACCCGGAGGTGATCCCTCGCATGGGCGCGTCCGGCCGTGAGCACGTCCGCCGCGGCTTCCTCGTCACGCGCCATCTGCTGGATGACCTCGCGCTGATGGTCGATCTCGTGGACGGCCGAGCGAGCGCGCCGCCTCCGGCGGCAGCCGCCGAGCGCTAGTCATGGCCGTGGCGGAGTCCGAGCTTCTGACCCCGAACCTCAAGGGCGAGGTCGCGGCGCTGGCTCCGCGTGAACTCGCCGTCGCCATCATGACCTTCGAGAATGCCGCCACGGTGGGGACGGTCGCCACCGCGATGCGCGAGGGCCTCGAGAAGCACTTCCAGGGCGTGCCGGCCGTGGTCGTCAACGTCGACGCGGGCTCATCAGACGCGACTGCGCAGCGCCTCGGGGAGAGCGGCCTGCCCGTGGTCAGCCTCCGCCACGAAGCGCCCGTGAGCGAGCGCGCCGCCGTACCCTTTCACGGCACCCCTGGGCGCAATGCCGCGTTTCGCCTGGCCTTCAGAGCGGCCCGGGAGACCGGCGCGCGCGTCCTGCTCTTGCTGGAGCCCGACGTCACCTCGGTGTCGGACGACTGGATCGAGCGCCTAGCGCGTCCGGTGCTCGAGGGGCAGGCCGACCTGGTCCTGGGGGGGCACGCGCGCCGCCGCTACGACGGCACCATCACCAACTTGCTCCTGGCGCCGCTGACCCGGGCGCTCGTTGGGCGCCGCGTCCATCAGCCGCTGGTCGGAGCGGCCGCCCTGTCGGCGCGCGCCCTCGAGCGCGTGCTGGCCGCCCCGCGCTGGCCGGCGCCGCGGGAGTCCATCGACCTCTGGCTCATTGGGACCGCGGCCGCCGAGGAGTTTGGGATCACCGAAGTCTGGCTCGGGCCCCGCCGGGTCGAGTCGGCCACCCGGGCATCGGACCTGCCCAGCCTGCTGGCCCAGGCCGTGGGAGGTGTCTTCGCGCTGATGGAGAGCGCCCCCTCGCTATGGCTCGACGTGCGGGGCAGCGAACCAGTGGCCGCCACCGGCGACCCTCCGGAACCCCTCGATGGGGGCCCGGTCGTGGAGATCGGCCGTCTCCTCGAGGCCTTCCAACGCGGCGTGCGCGATCTGATGCCGATCTGGGAATCGGTGCTGGCCCCGGAGACCTTGGGTGACGTGTTGGGACTGGACGCCAGCGACGCGCTGACGTTTCGCTTCCCCGACGACGTATGGGCGCGCGTGATCTACGATGCGGCCCTCGGCCACCACTACGGCGTCATCCATCGAGAGCATCTCTTGAAGGCGCTGGTGCCGCTCTATCTCGGCCGCACCGCCGCCTTCATCCTGTCCACGCGCGCTCGGAGCGCCGCGGTCGATGGAGCCCTCCTGGAGCGGGTGGGCGCTACCTTCGAGGCCCATAAGCCGTACCTCAGAGATCGCTGGCGATGAGCTTGGTACGGACCCCCGATTGGTACAAGGACGCGGTCTTCTACGAGGTGCACGTCAAGACGTTCATGGACAGTAACGGCGACGGCATCGGCGACTTCCCAGGCCTTACCGAGCGCCTCGACTACCTGCGGGACCTGGGGGTCAATTGTCTGTGGCTCCTACCCATGTACGCGTCGCCCCTGCGCGACGACGGCTACGACATCGCCGACTTCTTCGCCTTGCACCCGTCGTACGGCACGGTGGCCGAGTTCCGTGCGCTGCTCGACGCGGCCCACGCGCGAGGCATTCGCGTCATCGCGGATCTCGTGGTGAACCACACGTCGGATCAACATCCCTGGTTCCAGGCCTCCCGGTCCTCGGCGACGTCGGCGTTTGCGGACTACTACGTATGGAGCGAGAGCGATCAGCGCTATCGCGACGCCCGCATCATCTTCACCGACACCGAAAAGTCGAACTGGACCTGGGATACGACGCGGCGGGCGTTCTATTGGCATCGCTTCTTCAGCCATCAGCCCGACCTCAACTACGACAACCCGGCCGTCCGCGAGGCCATGCTCAACGTCATGCGCTTCTGGCTCGATCAAGGGCTGGATGGGTTCCGCTGCGACGCCGTGCCCTACCTGATCGAGCGCGAAGGGACCAACTGCGAAAACCTCCCCGAGACCCACGCCGTGCTCAAGGAGTTCCGGCACGTGATCGACCGCGACTACGGCGGCGACCGCGTGTTACTCGCCGAGGCGAACCAGTGGCCGGAAGACGTGCGGCACTACTTCGGCAACGGCGACGAGTTCCACATGGCCTTCCACTTCCCGCTCATGCCTCGGCTCTACATGGCGCTGCGGCTAGAGGAACGCCTGCCCATCGTGGACATCTTCACCCACACCCCGGCCATTCCGCCGTCCTGCCAGTGGGGACTCTTCCTGCGCAATCACGACGAGCTGACCCTGGAGATGGTGACCAACGAGGAGCGCGCGTTTATGTACTACGCGTACGCGCGGGACCCCGACGCCAAGCTCAATCTGGGGATCCGGCGCCGCCTGGCCCCGCTGTTGGACAACGACCGCCGGCGGGTCGAGCTGCTCAACTGTCTGCTCCTGACGCTGCCCGGCAGCCCGATCATCTACTACGGGGACGAGATCGGCATGGGCGACAACGTCCACCTGGGCGACCGCGACGGCGTGCGCACCCCGATGCAGTGGTCGCGCGAGCGCACTGCCGGGTTCTCGAGCGCCGATGAGGATCGCCTGTATCTGCCGGTCATCGCGGATGCGGTGTACGGTTATCAGGCTGTCAACGTGGCCGCGCAGGATCGCACGCCGTCCTCGCTCCTGAACACCATGCGACGCCTCATCGCCGCCCGCCGGACTTCGGCCGCCTTTGGACGCGGCAGCATCGAATTCCTGCGGCCGCGCAACCCGCGGGTGATCGCCTACGTCCGCCGCTACCAGCGTGAGCTGGTGCTGATCGTGGCCAACCTGGCCGGTTCCCCCCAGCCGGTGGAGCTCGACCTGGGGGAGTTCGTGGGGGCCACCCCCGTCGAGATCCTCGGCCGGACGCGCTTCCCCGTCGTCCGCGACCATCCGTACTTCCTGAGCCTCGGCCCCCATGGCTTCTACTGGTTTCGCCTCGAGCGCCAGGCCTCCGCCGACGAGCCCTACGGTCTGGAGACGAGCGCGCTCTAGCGCGATGCGGAAGACTCTACCGACGGCTCAACCGCACCCCCATGCGACGCGGCGACGGGGGGGCGCCCGGGCAGCATACTCTCCGCACGTCGGGCGCGAGGCCGAGGACGCCCGCGAGGCAGCTAGGCTTCCTCCCCCGGCCTGATCGCGACCATGCGCGCGCGACACCTCATGCCGTTCGGCGCCGAAGTGCTGGGGGTCGAAGGCGTCCGCTTTCAGCTCTGGGCGCCCGCCGCCCGTCAGGTGGACCTCCAGGTCGAGCAGGACGGGCGGCCCCTCTCCCTGCACAACACGGGCGACGGCTGGCATCGGCTGGTGACGAGCGCGGCGTCACCCGGGTCGCGCTATCGCTATCGCATCGACGGGCGCGCGCTGGTGCCCGATCCCGCCTCGCGCTTCCAGCCCGAGGATGTTCACGGACCCAGTGAGGTGGTCGACCCTGAAGCCTTCGAGTGGGCGGATGCGGGGTGGCGAGGCCGCCGGTGGGAAGAGCTGGTGTTCTACGAGCTGCATGTTGGCACGTTCACTCCGGACGGAACGTTCGCCGCGGCCCAGGACCGGCTCGACTTCTTGGCCGACCTTGGCGTCACCGCGGTGGAGCTGATGCCCGTCGCCGACTTCCCGGGTCGATGGAACTGGGGATACGACGGGGTGCTGCCCTTTGCGCCGGACAGCAGCTACGGTCGCCCCGAGGACCTCAAAGCGCTGGTCCAGGCGTGCCACACGCGCGGGCTCACCGTGTTCCTCGACGTGGTTTCCAACCACTTTGGCCCCGAGGGAAACTATCTCGGCCTCTATGCGCCCTCGTTCTTCGACCCGAGTCGCCAGACACCCTGGGGCGCGGCGCTCAACCTCGATGGCGCGGACAGTGCGACGGTGCGCGCCTTCTTCGTGGAGAACGCGCTATTCTGGCTCGAGGAGTACCGCCTGGACGGCCTGCGACTGGATGCCGTGCATGCGCTGCGCGACGCGTCCTCGCCGCATCTGCTCGAGGAGCTGGCGGCCCGGGTCCACCAGGGCCCGGGGTCGCGGCGGGCCATCCATCTCGTTCTGGAGAACGATGGGAACGAGGCGCGCTATCTACGCCCGGATGCCGGCGGCCGACGCCTCTATGCCGCTCAGTGGAACGACGACATCCACCATGCACTGCACGTGATCGCCACCGGCGAGCGGGACGGTTACTACGTCGACTATCCGGATCCGGTCGGCTCGCTCGCGCGGTGCCTCACGCAGGGCTTCGCCTTTCAGGGCGAGCGATCGGCCTACCGGGGAAAGGCTCGGGGCGAACCGACGGCCGGGGTGCCCCTCACGGCGTTCGTGTCGTTCTTGCAAAACCACGATCAAATCGGCAACCGCGCTTTTGGCGAGCGGATCACCGCATTGGCGCCGCCCGCCGCGGTGCGCGCGGTCACCGCGCTCATGCTCCTGGCTCCCGCGCCGCCACTGCTCTTCATGGGCGAGGAATGGGATGCCGCCGAGCCATTCCTGTTCTTCTGCGATTTCGGCGCTGATCTGGCGGGGCGGGTCGTGGCGGGGCGGCGCGCGGAGTTCGCCCACTTTCGGGCCTTCGCGGACCCGGCTCGCCGCGCGGCCATCCCCGACCCCCAGTCCGAAGAGACGGTGGCGCGATCACGCCTGGACTGGAGCGCCCTGGAGCGCCCCGCCCATCGCCGGACGTGGCAGTGGACCCAGGAGCTGCTGGGCCTGCGGCAGCGAGAGATTGCGCCGCGGCTGGTCGGCGACGAGGTGCGCGAGGCGTCGGTCGCGCGGTTCGGCGACACCGGGCTTTCCGTGCGCTGGCGGCTGGGGGACGGCACGACTCTTGGGCTGCTGGCCAACCTGGGCCCGGAATCGATCTCGGTGTCACCAGCGGAGGACGGGACGCGCCGCCTCCTGTTTCGGTGCGCGGCCGGTCCGGAGGCGGGACCGCTCGGGCGCCTGGCGCCCTGGTACGTCGAGTACGATCTCGACGGTTCGCCGCCAGCGTGAAAATTCGCCCCGGCCGCTCCTACCCGCTGGGTGCGACGTGGGATGGCTCCGGCGTCAACTTCGCGCTCTTTTCCGAGCATGCGACGGCGGTAGAGCTGTGTCTGGTCGGGAACGCGGATGCCGGCCAGGGCGAGGAACGCATTCGGGTGACCCAGAGCACCGATCAGGTCTGGCACATCTATCTGCCCGAGGTCCGGCCGGGGCAGCGCTACGGGTACCGCGTCCACGGCCCCTACGAGCCAGCCAACGGACATCGCTTCAATCCTCACAAGCTGCTCCTCGATCCGTACGCGAAGGCCATTGATGGGCCAATACGCTGGGACGACACGATGTTCGGCTATCCGCTCGGTCACGCCGACGGCGATCTCGCCCTGGACGATCGCGACAGCGGGCCCAGCATGCCCAAATGCGTGGTCATCGACCCGGCCTTCACCTGGGGCAACGATTGCCCTCCCCGCACGCCGTGGGAGGAGACAATCATCTACGAGGTGCACGTCAAGGGATTCACCGTGCGTCATCCGGACGTGCCGCGGGCGTTGCGGGGGACGTACGCTGGGTTCAGCTCCCCGGTGGTGATCGACTACCTCGTCGGGCTGGGCATCACCGCGGTCGAGCTACTTCCCGTGCACTACTTCGTGGCCGACAAACATCTGGTGGATCGCGGCCTCACGAACTATTGGGGATACAACTCCATCGGCTTTTTCGCGCCGGATGTTCGCTACGCTCACGGCAGCCTCGGCCAGCAGGTCCACGAGTTCAAGACGATGGTGAAGACGCTGCACGACGCCGGAATCGAGGTCATCCTCGATGTCGTCTACAACCACACCGGGGAGGGCAATCACCTCGGTCCCACCCTCGCCTTTCGGGGAATCGACAACGCGAACTACTACCGGTTGATCTCCGAGGATTCCCGCTATTACCTGGACTACACCGGCTGCGGCAACACCCTCAACCTGACCCACCCCCGCGCGCTCCAGCTCATCATGGACAGCCTGCGGTACTGGGTTCTGGACATGCACGTCGACGGCTTCCGCTTCGACCTGGCGGCCGCCCTCGCTCGCGAGCTGCACGACGTGGACCGGTTGGGAGCCTTCTTCGACGTCATCCATCAGGACCCGGTGCTCTCCCAGGTCAAGCTCATCGCCGAACCGTGGGATCTCGGCGAGGGCGGCTATCAGGTGGGCAACTTCCCCGTCCTGTGGGCGGAGTGGAACGATCAGTACCGCGACACGATCCGGCGCTTTGGCCGGGGCGATGAAGGGCAGGCCTCGGCCCTGGGTTATCGGCTGACCGGTTCCAGTGATCTCTACGGCCCCGGTGGGCGGCGGCCCTTCGCCAGTATCAACTTCATCACCGCCCACGACGGCTTCACCCTGCACGATCTCGTCAGTTACAACGTCAAGCACAACGAAGCCAACGGCGAGGATAACCGCGACGGGACGGACAACAACCTCAGCTGGAACAGCGGGGTCGAGGGCCCGACCGACGATCCGGACATCATCGCGTTGCGCGAAAGGCGCAAGCGGAGCTTCCTGGCCATGCTCTTCACGTCGCAAGGCGTGCCGATGCTGTGTGGGGGCGACGAGATCGGCCGCACGCAGGGGGGCAACAACAACGCGTACTGCCAGGACAACGAGATCAGCTGGTTCGACTGGAATCTCGATCGGACGCGGCGCGAGCTGCTGGGCTTCACCCGATACGTCATCGCCCTGCGGCGCGCTCATCCCGTCCTGCGCCGGCGGCAGTTCTTCTACGGGCGCCGCATCCGCGGCTCGGAGGTCAAAGACCTGACCTGGCTCCGGCCGGACGGCCGCGAGATGAGCGAGGAAGACTGGCAGAATCCGCTGACGCGCTGCCTGGGCCTGCGCATCTCTGGCGACGCCCTCGACGAGATGAATGCGCGCGGAGAACCCGTCGTGGACGACACGTTCGTCATCCTGCTCAACGGCCACCACGAGCCCATTGACTTCATGCTGCCAGCGCACCGGCGCGGCGTACGGTGGGAGCCGGTGCTGGACACGCGCATGGCCGAGATGGGGAGGCGGCAGCGGCTCTTCAAGGGCGGAGAGGCGTACGGGCTGGAAGGGCGTTCCGTGGCGGTCTTCATCATGCGATGGGAAGGGATACGCCGGCCCCTGGGGCAGTAGGCGTGACCTATGAGGTACCGCAACCGTCACGGTGTCGCTTGGGCGACATCCTGTCGTTCGCCGGCTCCGCGATGGGTCCTTTGGCGACCATAAATCCACTTCTCTAGGTCTGGCACTGCTCTTGCCCACCTGGGGTGGAATGAGCAACGGCGCAAGCGACTCCGGCGGACGCGTTCCCACCGTGCTTGTGGTCGACGATGACCCGGCCATGCGCGCCCTGCTGCGGGATTGGCTCGAGCGCGAGGGATACCGGGTGCTCGAGGAGCCGAGCGGCGAACGCCTCCTCGTAGCGGCCCGCACGCCCAACTTCGACGTGGTCATTCTCGACAAGGAGATGTCCGAGCCCGGCGGTTTCGAAGTGCTGCCCGCCTTCCGGAAGCTGAGCCCGCAGACGCCCGTCATTCTCATTACCGCGTTCGGGGGCGCCCGCATCGCCGAGGAGGCGCTGCGGCTTGGCGCCTATCGCTACCTCGAGAAGCCCTTCCAGCTCCGGGCCTTCTTGGAAGCGGTGGGAGAGGCCGCGCGGGCAGATCTTCGACGAATCATCCCGTCGTCGGTGAGCAGGTAGGCGCGCGCTCATGACGGAGTTCTCGCGCGACCTGGTGGTGACCGCCCTGCGCGATCTCGGCTTCACTCTGGCCGCCGTGATTCCTCGTGTCCTGGCCATGCTGACGCTCCTGGGCCTCGGCCTGGTGCTGGGCTGGGTGGCAGGCAATGTCATCGCACGTATCGCGAAGGCCGCACGCCTGGATGAGCGAAGCCGAGCCTGGGGGCTGACGGCGGCGCTGGGGCGCGGCGGCATCGCCCGCCCGCCCTCGCAGGTGCTTCGGCTGGTGGTCTTCTGGGGCACGTTCGTGATCTTCGCCACGATGGGGATCGAGTCGATGGCCCTTCCGGGCATGCCCGGGGCGACCGGCCTGCTCATGGGACTCTTCACCCGAGGCCTGGCGGCGGTGCTCATCCTCGTGGTCGGCATGCTGACGGCGAATTTCCTCGGCCACGCGGTCCTGGTGGCCGCCGTCAACGCCGGCGTGCCGGAGGCGCGATTGATGGCGCGCACCACGCGCTGGGGGGTACTGCTCTTCACGGTGGCCACGGCCCTCACCGAGGTCGGCATCGGCCGGGACATGGTTTTGATCGCGTTCGGGATCACGTTCGGCGGGCTCGTCCTGGCCCTGGCCCTCGCCTTTGGAATCGGAGGTCGCACCCTCGCTCACCGCATTCTGGAGAGCCGCTTCCGGCGCGAACGCGAGGCACCGCCCCAGGAAACCTTGTCGCATCTGTGAAGATCGGGGGGAGCGACGCCGCTCCCCCCGATTGCCCCCCACCGGGATCGCGCGGGGTCGGGGCTCTTCGATTGCGGCGGCCGTGCCGCCGCTCGAACGGACGGCACGGGCAAGGCGGCGGTCGCCGATTGCCCCACCGGGATCGCGCGGGGCCGGGGCTCTTCGGTTGCGGCGGCCGTGCCGCCGCTCGGACAGGCGGCACTCCAGGGCGGCGGCCGCCGAGGGCCTCCTTTCCAAGGCGGGGGCCGACGAGGGTCCCACCGGGATCACGCGGGCCGGTGCGCGTCGACTGCGGCGGCACGACTGCTTCGGCTCGTGTGCCTTGCTGGGGCGCTGGCGAGGGGAGCATGGCATAGTCGAGGGGCGATGGGCCTGAGGCTGCGCCTGATCCTGATCGTCATTCTTCCCGCCGTCGTCGTGCTGGCGGCTCATGGGTTCCTGCGCGTGCGCCAGGAGGAGGCCCAGCTCCTCGAGGATGACGAGCAGAACATGGCATTGGCGGCGCGCGCCATCCAGATCGCCGTGGAGAATGCGCTGCGCGACCGGCAGATCAGCGACGTGAAGCGGCTGCTGGCCGAGATGGTCGAGCAGCAGCAGGAGATCGAGCGAATCCGGCTCTTCAACCGCGCCCTGGCCCCCACGCTCTCGTCCGAGCCCGAGACCGCCGACGCCGCCCCGGCCACCGAACTGCTCCGGCGCGCGGTGGAAAGCGGCGAGCCCGTCGCCCAGTACGAGCGCGTCGGCACGCGGCTCGTGCTCACGTACGTCACGCCGCTTCGCGGGCGCCAAGGGGCTATCGAGGGTGCCATGGAGATCCTGCACGTTCCCGAAGCGGTCGAGGCGCGGATTCGCGCGGCGGCCAACGACGTGTGGCTCCGCGCCGCGATCCTGCTCGTGGTGATTCTGCTCATCAGTGCGGTGGCCCTGCAACGACAGGTCCTCCGTCCGCTGTCGTTGCTTCTGACAGGCATCCGACGGCTGGGACGCGGTGAGTCGGGTCCGCCGCTTCCGGTCACCCGGCGCGACGAGCTCGGAGAGGTCGCGCAGGCGTTCAACGAGATGGCCGCCCAGCTCGAGCGCGCGCGGCTGCGTTTGCTGGAAGAGTCGGAGCGCACACTGGAGCTGGAGCAGCAGCTCCGTCACGCGGAGACCCTCGCGGTGGCGGGCAAGCTGGCCTCTGCGATCGCCCACGAAGTTGGGACGCCACTCAACATCATCTCGGGGCGTGCCGAGTTCGTCCTGAAGACCGTGGAACTCGGCGCCAGCGCTCGCAAGGATCTCGAGATCATCGTGGCCCAGATCGACCGGATCTCCGGCATCATCCGCTCGCTGCTCGACTCGGTCCGTCCCCATGGCCCCGAGATCCGGGTGATGTCCCTGGAGGAGGTTCTCGATCGGGCGCTTCCCTTGCTCCGCCACCCCGCCCGGCGCCGCCGGGTGACCTTGCAGACTCACGTCCCCGACGACCTGCCGCCGATGTCGGCTGATGCGGGCCAGCTTCAACAGGTGCTGATCAACTTGGTGCTCAACGCGGTCGACGCCACCCCGGCGGGTGGAGAGGTGGAAGTGAGCGCGCGGCACGCGCATCTCCACGATCGGGCGGGCGTGGCCGTGTCGGTCCGCGACAGTGGGCTGGGCATTCCGGCCGAGCTGCTCCCGCGCGTCTTCGAGCCCTTCTTCACGACGAAGCCGGCCGGGCGAGGCACCGGCCTGGGCCTGGCCATTTGTCGCGACATCGTCAAGGCGCACGGGGGCGACCTGAAGGTCGAAAGCCGGGAGGGTCAGGGGACGACGTTCACCGCC
>JBKPAK010000244.1:0-21898 GCA_046726415.1 Candidatus Methylomirabilota bacterium | reverse complement strand
TCGGCGGCCAGGCTGCGCACCACGTCGAGGACGTCCGGGGCGAGCCAGGGCTCGGCCGAGTGGCCACTCCGGCTCTGATAGGCGAGGGTGAAGCGCGAATGCTCGAGTTGCTCGACGACGGCGTGAGCGGCCTGCTCGAAGTCGGCGACGTACGGTGAACGCTCGGCCATGGCTACCGGGACGCTGTGGGCCGTGAAGATCATGAGCGTCCAGGGGCGATCGTCTTCGGGAACTTCCCGCAGGGCCGCCGCCGCGCGATCGCTCACGGCGCTGACGAACATGCGATGCCGGCCCCACCCTGGGGCAAAGACGATCTCGGGGGCGCCCGGCGTCCGCTCCCGCGCCGCGGCCACGTCATCCATGTAGCGATCCCAGGACGCCTCCGTGCGCAGCGGCGACAGGATGATGCCGAGGGTTCGGCGATGTCCCAGGGCGGTCATCTCGGCCAGCGTCTCATGAAGGAACGGATGCCAATTGCGCTGCCCCACGAAGACCGGGAGGGCGATGTCCTCCGCGCGCAGCAAGTTTTCGAGGGCCGTGGCCTGGGTGCGCGTCAGCGCGTTGATGGGCGAACAGCCGGCCGGCATCAGCTCGTAGTGATGCGCCACCTCCTCCAGGCGCGCGGCAGGGATGCGCCGTCCACGCGCCACGAGCCCCAAGAAAGGTCGGATCT
This sequence comes from Candidatus Methylomirabilota bacterium, assembly GCA_046726415.1. Taxonomy (GTDB): domain Bacteria; phylum Methylomirabilota; class Methylomirabilia; order Rokubacteriales; family CSP1-6; genus CAVWFS01. The sequence goes on along the minus strand of JBKPAK010000244.1, from coordinate 21,225 downwards.
CGTGCGGCGCGGTGGGACCGCCGAAGGCGATGAGCAGCACCGAGTCGATCACGGGTGACCTCTCCGGTCCGACATGTCGTGCACCATATCGACGAGCGCCTTCACGTGATCCACGGGCGTCTGGGGAAGGATGCCGTGACCGAGGTTGAAGATGTGCCCCGGTCGCGCCGCCGCCCGATCGAGAATCTCCTTGACCCGATCTCGAATCACCGGCGGCCGAGCCAGCAGAACGGCGGGGTCGAGGTTGCCCTGCACGGCCACGTCGTGGCCCACGGCGCGCCAGCCTGCGTCGAGATCGACTCGCCAGTCCAGCCCGATGACGTCGCCGCCCGCCTCGCGCATCAGAGGGAGCAGTCCCGCCGTGCCCGTCCCGAAGTGGATCACCGGAGCGCCCGGCGTCAGGGCCCGAATGAGGGCGCGGCTGTGCGGCAGCACGAACGCGCGGTAATCCTCGGGCGCGAGTACGCCCACCCATGAGTCGAAAATCTGGACGGCCTGGGCCCCCGCAGCCAACTGGCCGTTCAGGTACCGCGCGGTGGCGTCGACGAGAATGTCGAGGAGCCGATGCCACGCCTGGGGCTCCTCGTGCATCAACCGCTTGGTGTGCAGGTAGGCGCGCGACGGTCCTCCCTCGACGAGATACGAGGCCACGGTGAACGGCGCCCCGGCGAACCCGATGAGCGGCACGTGCCCGGGCAACGCGCGCCGCACGCGGCGCACCGTCTCGAACACGTATCCCACGTCGCTCTCCACGTCGACGGGTTTCAGCCGCGCGACGTCCGCCTCCGTGCGGGCCGGCTGGTGTATGACCGGCCCTTCGCCTCGCGCGAACTCGAGCCCGACCCCGAGAGGCTCGACGATCAACAGGATGTCGGCAAAGACAATGGCGGCATCGACACCGAGACGCTCGACGGGTTGAAGCGTGACGTCGGCCGCGGCGTCGGGACTCCGACACAACTCCAGGAATCCGAGCCGGGCCCGGACGGCGCGGTACTCCGGCAGGTACCGGCCGGCCTGGCGCATGAGCCAGACGGGGGTATGCGGCGTGGCGCGACCGCGCGCGGCCTGCAGGAATGGCGCGTCGTGGGGGCACACGCCGTGGAGCGTACCTGTCGCCACCCGGCGAAATCAAGGCGCCCCGACCACGCCAGAACACAGCCCGCTGGCGTCCGCCGCCATCTCGAAGAGGCGGTGAGCGCCATGCTTCCGCGCCCGACACCCCCGAGATATCGCTCGGTGTATGATCCTGGCGCTATGGCATACCTCGCCGGCAAGCAAGCGTTCCTCCGGATCCTGCAGCAGGAAGGCGTCTCCGTGATGTTCGGCAATCCGGGCACCACGGAGTTGCCGCTCATGGATGGGCTCGCGCGTGAGCCAGGCATCCGCTACGTGCTCGCGCTCCAAGAAGCGGTGGCCATCTCGATGGCCGACGCCTACGCGCAGGCCAGCGGTGGGCTCGGCTCCGTCAACGTCCACGTGTCGCCCGGACTCGACAACGCGATGGGCATGCTTGACGACGCCTACAAGGCGGGAGTCGCTGGCCGTACTCTACGTGATCTTCAACAACGGAACGTACCGGATCCTGAAGCAGCGCACCTACGCCCTCAAGGGATTCTCCGCCGCCGACGACCCGTACGTCGGCATGGATCTCGATCGGCCGCGCATCGATTTCGTGGGAATGGCGGGTGCCCTGGGCGTTCCCGGCGAGCGCGTCGACAAGGCGAGTGATGTCGGTTCGGCCATCGGGCGCGGTCTGACTAGCCGCGGGCCGTACCTCGTCGATGTCAGCATCGACCCGACCTTCAAGCAATGGTGCACGGCCGATGGGTGGGCCCAGGCGCCCTTGCGCACCCTCGCAGAGGGAAGAGTGTCGATGAGGCCATTGCCACCGCCCCGCTGGCGCTTCATGAATTGCTGTGGACACGCCTGGGGTCACGGCGAGGCTGCCCTCCCTGCCGAGCGGGGCCGGCGCGACTTTCTCAAGGCCGCCGTGGCCGGCGTGGCGGGTCTCGCGACGGTGGGCCGGCGCGGCGACCGGCTCGCCGCGCAGGTGCCCGCGTTCCCGCCTCCTCCGCCGGCCGAGAGCCCGATCGAGGGACTCATCGACTTCCACAATCACAGCGCCCCGGATGTCTTCGGGCGATCCGTGGACGACGACGAGTCCGCCCCACTCTACATGGCGCGAAAGATGGAGGCCATCGTCCTGAAGAATCACGTGGCCACCACCGCCGATCGCGCATGGCTCGCGCGCAAGCACAACCCGGGCGTCAAGGCCTTCGGTGGCATCACGCTCAACGGCGCGGCCGGCGGGCTCAACCCCGACGCCGTGCAGTGGATGTGGCGCATGCAGGGCGGGTACGGCCGCGTAGTGTGGCTGCCAACCTTCGACGCCGACCACCACGTGAAGCACTTCAAGGATGCTCCGGAAGGCGTCAAGGTCGTCGGTCCCCACGGCAAGGCGCTCCCCGCCCTGCGGGAGATCGCGAAGATTTGCGCCCAGCAGGAGCTGGTGCTCGGCACCGGGCACGCGTCTCCCACCGAGGTCTTGGCGATCATCGAGGCCGCGCGCGATGCCGGATGCGATCGTATCGTCGTCACCCATGCCGAGTTCGACGTCGTCAACATGACGACCGAGCAGATGAAGAGGGCTGCCGCGATGGGGGCCAAGCTGGAGATCGATGCGATGGGCGTGCTGATGGGTCCCGACGCCCACCTGCCCTGGATGCGACACTGGCGTCGGGTGACCTACAAAGAGTCTGCCGGGCACATCAAGGACGTCGGCGCCCAGCACTTCGTCCTCGGAACCGACCTCGGACAGATGGGAAACCCGTCCCAGCCGGACGGCTACGCCATGCTGGTGGCCGGTCTGATGGCGGAAGGCATTGTGAAGGATCAGATCGAGCTCATGGGCCGCGAAACACCCGGTGCGCTTTTGATGGGATGATCTCTCGATGAGCATCGAGGGCCCGAGCGGAGGCGGTCGCCTCGCTGACAAGGTCGCCGTCATCACCGGGGCCGGCTCCCGGGGTCCCGGACTCGGCAACGGCAAGGCCACGGCCATGCTCTTCGCCCGCGAAGGCGCCCGGGTGCTTTGCATCGATCAGATCAAGGAACGCGCGGAGGAAACGGCCGGGCTGATCCGGGCTGAGGGCGGGACGGCCGAGCCGTTCGCGGCTGACGTGACGAAGGCGGGTGACTGCGCGGACATGGTGCAGGAGGCCATCCGACGCTGGGGCGCCCTCGACATTCTCCACAACAATGTCGGCATCGAGTCGCGCAAGGACCTGCTGGAGACGACCGAGGAGGAGTGGGACCGCGTCATCCAGGTGGACCTGAAATCCATGCTGCTGGCCACCCAAGCGGCCGCGCGGGTCATGACCGAGCGCGGCCGCGGATCCATCCTCTGCGTGTCGTCCATCGCGGCCATGCGCGGCCACGGGCGCACGGCCTACGCCACCGCTAAGGCCGGGGTCATCGGCTTCGTCCGGAGCGTCGCCGTGCAGCTCGGCCCCAAAGGCATTCGCGTCAACGCCATCGCGCCCGGCCCCGTGTGGACGCCCATGGTGCAAGACCTGGGACCGGAGGCGCGGGAGCGGCGGCGGCACGCCTCGCCACTCGGCACCGAAGGTACGGGCTGGGACGTCGCCTGGGGAGCGGTCTATCTGGCCAGCGACGAGGCGCGCTGGGTGACGGGCCAGACGCTGGTCATCGATGCCGGTCTCACCCTGACCACCAACAACGCAAGCCTGCGGTAACGACCCTCGGAGCGCGTTCTACACCTCGAGGTCCATGTCGTCTCCATCCTGATCGAAGTCCTCCGAGTCGACGTCCTCGACCTCGGTCTGATCGCGGTATTGGCCACCGGACAACGGCTCGCCGGCGGCGGCCGCCTCAGTGAAGAAGTGCTGCGCCACCATGCTCCCCAGGACGGTACCGACGAGGCTGCCGAGCAGGCTCCCCGCGAGCATGCTCCCGAACCCGCCACCGGTCGCCCCGCCGAAGAGGCGCTCGAGCGTACCGGGCTGACGGATCTCGGCCCGCGTCGCCATCCGCGCGAGGGACTGCGGATCACTGGTCGCCGCGGTCGCCCGGTCGCGCTCCGGGGCGCTCTCTCTGAGTTCCTGGAGTACCATGCGCCGCTGCGGCTCGGTGAGCCTGGCAAAGGCCTCCGCGTGCGCCTGCTCGATGGTCTCGGGCGGAGCCGTCCGCAGCATGTAGCGGTACCGCTCGATGGCCTGCTCGTCGCTCGGCGGTCTGTCCATGGCTCCCCTCCCTTCGGATATCCGGAACGTCGCGACTGACGCCAGTCTTTAGGATAGCGGCTGCCGGTGGCTTGCGCTCGTCCGACGAAGCTGGTCGCCACGACGCTGACGATAACGGGCACTCTGACGGCAAACCAGTCGGCGGCCGGCCATCCTCGTGGAGGTAGGCCGGGCCCTCCTTGAGCAGGCGCCGCGTCCGGTCTGCGATCGTGCGCGAACTTGCAGCGAGGCAGGGGCCGGTATACGGTCGTAGCGCGGTGAGCACGACGCCGCATATCCGAGTGCCCGACTCGACGATGGAGTGGACGTCGAAGAGGCCGAGAGGACCAGCCATGGCCGAAGGATCCCAGCTCATCCGCGGGCTCGAGGGGGTGGTCGCCGCCGAGACGAAGCTCTGCGATCTCGACGGCGCCAACGCACGTCTGGCCTATGGGGGCTACAACATTGACGATCTCGCCCGCAAGGCCACGTTCGAGGAGGTCTGCTACCTGCTCTGGCACGGGGAGTTGCCCAGGGCCGCCCAGCTCGACCGGATCACCACGGAGCTGATCGCCGCCCGCGAGATCCCGTCCGCTCTCCCTCAGGCCTTCGCGCTGATGCCCCGGGACACCGATCCCATGCGCGTGCTGCAGGCGGCGGTGGCTATGCTGGGCATGCATGACCCGGACGCCACCGACAACTCGCACGCCGCAAACCTCCGCAAGGCCGTTCGGCTGACGAGTCAGATGGCTACGGCAATCTGTGCGCACCATCGAGTCCGCGGAGGCCAGGCGCCGGTGTCGCCGGCCCCCGATCTCAGCCACGCCGCCAACTTTCTCTACATGCTGACGGGCGCGCGTCCCCCGGCGGTGACGGTGAAGGCTTTCGACGCGAGCCTGACTCTCTACGCCGAGCACGAGCTCAACGCCTCCACGACCACTGCGCGCGTCATCGCGTCGACCGAGTCAGACATGCACTCCGCGGTGGCCGGCGGCGTGGGCGCCCTCAAGGGCCCGCTCCACGGCGGGGCCGGTGAGGCCGTGATGCGCACGCTCATGGAGATCGGCGAGGTGGCCAACGTCGATAGTTTCGCCGAGCGGGCCCTGGCCGCGAAGCGGCGTCTGATGGGCTTCGGTCACCGCGTGTATCGTGCAGGCGATCCGCGCGCGGCCATCCTCAAGGGCATGGCGGAGGAGGCCTGTCGGCAGTCCGGCCAGTTCAAGTGGTACGAGATGGCCTGCGCGCTGCACGAGCGGATCGGAAAGGCCAAGGGGCTCATCCCCAACGTGGACTTCTACTCCGCCCCCCTCTTCTACTCGCTCGGAATTCCCGTCGACCTCTTCACGCCAGTCATCGCGGCTGGACGCATCGCCGGCTGGACGGCCAACATCATCGAGCAGCACGACGACAATCGCCTGATCCGGCCCCGGGCCGAGTATGTGGGACCGAAGGCGCGCCCCTGGGTGCCGCGCGAGGGTCGCTGAGCGATGGGCCGGAGCCTCACGCGCAAGCTGATCGAGTCCAACCTCGTCGCGGGCAAGCCCGTGGTGGGGGACGAGGTCGGCGTCAAGCCCGACCAGGTGCTCCTCACCGATACCAACGGCACCATGGCCCTTCTGCAGTTCGAGGCCATGGGGCTCACCCGGGTGACGCCGTCGCGCGTGGTGGCCTACGTCGACCATAACGTCTACCAGGTCGACTCGCGTAACTCGGACGACCATCGGTACATGCAGACGGCGGCGCGGCGGTTCGGTGCGATCTTCTCCAAGCTCGGCAACGGAATCTGCCACCAGGTGCACATGGAGAGCTTCGCCGTTCCCGGCCAGACCTTGCTCGGCACCGACAGTCACACGCCCCTGTGCGGCGCGGCCGGCATGCTGGCGCTGGGCGCCGGCGGTCTCGACGTCGCGGTAGCCCTGGGAGGTGGGCCGTACTTCTTCACCATGCCCGCCGTGGTCCGCGTGTGGCTGACCGGGGCGCTGTCGCCTTGGGTCACGGCCAAGGACGTGATCCTGGAACTGCTTCGGCAGCTCAGCGTGCGCGGCGGTAGCGGCAAGATCTTCGAGTACGGCGGCCCCGGCCTGGGGAGCCTGCTCGCGGCGCAGCGCATGACCATCGCCAACATGGGCGCCGAGCTGACCTTGACCACCAGCGTCTTTCCGAGCGACGAGGTCACCCGCTCATTCCTGACCCGGCTGGGCCGCGGCGACGACTGGCGGCCCGCGGCACCCGACGACGACGCGACGTACGATGACCAGATCGAGCTCGATCTCGGGACGATTCAACCGCTGGTGGCGCTCCCGGGGTCGCCCGACCGCGTGGTGCCCGTCGAGGATGTCGCGGGAACGCCGGTGGAGCAGGTCATGGTCGGCTCGTGCACTAACGGATCGTGGCATGACATGGCCTCGGTGACCGAAGTATTGCGAGGCCGCCGCGTCCATTCTTCGGTGTCCTTCGTGCTGTTCCCGGGCAGCCATCGAATCCTCGAGACCATGGCCCGCGAGGGGCTCCTCACCGACCTCCTGGCAGCCGGCGCCACGGTGTCTGAGTCCACGTGCGGCGCCTGCGCAGGCATCGGTCACGTCCCCGCCGCCGGAGTCAAGAGTCTCCGCGCCTTCAACCGGAATTTCTCGGGACGGAGCGGCGTCAAGGACGACGAGGTCTATCTCTGCTCGTCCGTCGTGGCGGCGGCTTCGGCGCTGACCGGGGTCATCACGGATCCACGGACGCTCGGTCCTCACCCGTCGATCGCCTTGCCGCCGCGCTTCGCCAGTTCGGAGGCCGGCTTCGTTATGCCGGACGGCGAGGGCGAGGTGGTGCGCGGGCCCAATATCAAGCCGGTGCCGCTCGGCGAGCCGGTAGCGGAGATGCTGGAGGCGCCGGTCCTGCTGAAGCTCGGCGACAAGGTATCCACAGACGACATCTCGCCCTCAGGCTCGGCCGTCCTCGTTTTCCGCTCGAACGTTCCCGCCATCGCGGAGTTCTGCTTTCGGAACGTGGACGCGGAGTTCGCCGCGCGGGCCAAGGCCGCCGGACGCGGCATCATCGTGGGCGGCGAGCACTACGGGCAGGGTTCGTCTCGGGAGGCGGCGGCGGTCGGCCCCATGCACCTCGGGGTACGCGCTGTCATCGCCAAGTCGTTCGCACGGATCCACCGCGCCAACCTCATCAACTGGGGTCTCGTCCCGCTCGTGTTCGATGACCCGACCGCCTGGGACGGCATCGAGCGCGACGATCGGCTTCGGATCGACGGGCTGCGCCCCGCGCTCACCTCGGGGACGAGGATGGCGGTCACCAACCATCGGAGCGGCGCTCGTTTCACGGCCTCGTGCGTGTTGACGCCGCGCGAGCGGGAGATCCTCCTCGCCGGGGGCCTTCTCGCGCACACCCGGGGGGCATCGCCGTGACGGCGACCTCTCGGAGCGAAGACGAGGAGAGCGACACGCCATGAGCCAACGCCGAATTCGCGCGGTGTTCATGCGGGGCGGCACCAGCCGGTGCCTGGTCTTCCACGATGAGGATCTGCCCCACGCGGGGCCCCCTCGCGACCGCATCCTCCTGACCGCCCTGGGAAGCCCGGACCCCTACGGGCGCCAGCTCGATGGGCTCGGCGGCGGGATCTCCTCGCTCTCGAAGGCCTGCATCATCGGTCCGGCAACGCACCCGGAGGCAGACGTCGACTACACGTTTGCCCAGGTCGAGGTGCGTGTTCCCGCAGTGGACTACCGGGGCAACTGCGGCAACTGCTCTTCCGCGGTCGGCCCCTTCGCCATCGATGAAGGACTTGTGAAGGCGACGGGGGACGAGATGATCGTCCGCATCCACAACACGAACACGCAAAAGATCATCGTCGCCCACGTGCCCGTGAAGGACGGCGAAGCCGCGGTGGAGGGGGACTTCGAGCTCGCCGGGGTCCGCGGGCGCGGCGCGCGGATCGCCCTGGATTTTCTCGATCCGGGCGGGGCCGGCACGGGGCGGCTCCTGCCGAGCGGGGCCGCGCGCGAGGTGATTGGCGGCGTGGAAGCCTCGATGGTCGACGCCACCAATGCGATGGTATTCGTGCGCGCGCAGGACCTCGGGCTCAGCGGCATCGAGCGACCGGAAGCCGTCGACGCCAATCGCACGGTGAGCGCGAAGCTCGAGGCCATCCGCCTGGAGGCCGGAGAGCGCATGGGGATACCCGGCAGCACCGCCGTCCCGAAGGTCGCTGTGGTGGCGCCGCCTACTGCCTTTGACGGTCTCGATGGGCAGGTGTACGAGGCGGACGCCGCCGACGTGGTGGCCCGCGTCATCTCGATGGGCAACTGCCATCGAGCGTTCGCCCTGACCGCGGCGATGTGCCTGGCCGTGGCCGCCCGCATCGACGGGACGGTCGTGCACGAATGCGCGGGGTCCGCGACTGGTGACCTCCGCCTGGGCCATCCCTCCGGCGTGCTGCCCGTCGCGGCTGCCGTGAAGACGCGCGACGGCGCGCCGTGGGCCGAGCACGTGACGGTGTACCGCACGGCCCGCCGGCTCATGGAAGGGTTCGTCCGGGTGCCGTGAGCGAAAGGCGCCTCTACCTCCTCGCCTCGGGCGACGAGATCGCGCGGCGTCGGGCGCGCGTGCTCAAGGGAGCGGTAGTGGAGGCGTGGCCGGACGCGAAGGGCGTCGGCTTCTGGGTCGGCGCGGACTCCAAGGCGCTGCTCGACGCCGCCGGCGGTTCGCCCATCGGCGCGGAAATATCGCTTCCGGCCTCCAGCGTACCGATCTACTACGGCCCCAAGCTCTGCGATGTCAATGCGCTCCCGCGTGAGGAGTCGCTGAAGGCGCGGGTGCTCTCCGGGCACGCCATCGCGGTGGCCTGGAACACCCTCGATCGCTTCGGCGAGCGCAACAGCTACCAGCCGCAGTCTGCCGCGGACCCGACGTTTCACCTTCGGCGGCCCGGGACCCTGGTCGGACATCTCTGGCGGCTCTTCCGCGCGAAGTCCGAGGCCGTGGCGTGGCTTCAAGAACTGTACGGCGAGGAGGCAGAGGCCGTCGAGTGGGCCCACGCCCTCCCCTCCGACGACTTCGACGCGCTGATCCGCCGCCATGCGCGCTCCGAGTCCCACCCGCGCGCCTGAGCCGCGACGTCCCACCACCGCACGCCCCCCGGACCTCACATCGAGGGAGGTGCCTGCCAGCGACGCCGGCCATTGACTCTCCTCTGAGATGAAGGATGACGGAGAGGACATCGGCCGAGGTGACTCCAAGGAGGATCTGCGCGCACCCACGGGGGAGCGGGAGACGGTACACTCGGTGCGGGCCCGTCGAGAGCCAGCCTGAGGCGGCGTCCGACGAGGGGCTCGAGGTCAGCCATGCCGCCGGAGACGACGGATCCCTTCTACCGCGTCCTGCGCGCGATCGCGCGCTTCTGGCTCTGGTTCTTCTTTAAGCGCGTCGACGTGGGTCATCTCGAGCGTATGCCCACGGCTGGGCCGGTGCTCCTGTGCATCAACCATCCCAACAACCTCATCGATTCACTGCTGATCGCCGCCGTCCTGCGGCGCAAGGTCCACTACATGGCCGCCGCCACCCTCTTCCGCAATCCGCTGATGGCCCGGTTCCTGCGGGCGGCCGGCGCGATTCCCGTGTACCGGAGGCAGGATGAGCCCGACAAGATGGACCGCAACATCGACGCCTTCGCCGCCACCCAGGCCACGCTCGCCGCCGGCCGTGTGGTGGCCATCTATCCGGAGGGGACCACGCACGCAGAAAAGCGCGTGCAGCGCATCAAGACCGGGGCCGCGCGCATCGCCCTGGCCTGCGAAGCCCAGCGACCCCACGTGCTCGCCCTCGTGCCCGTGGGTCTTACCTTCGAGGCGCGCAAGTCATTCCGCGGCCGTGTGCTCGTCTCCTTCGGCCCGCCCATTGCCGTGCATCCGCACCTCGATGCCTACCAGCGGGATGCGACCGAGGCCGTGGCCGCGTTGACCACCGCCATTCAGTGGGGCATGGAAGCGCAGGTGGTTCACGTCGATCGCATCGACGCCGCGGCCCTCGTCCAGGCGGTGGAGCAGCTCTACCGCGACGAGCTGGTGCGTGAGCTGCGCGAGGAGCGCGGCCTGTCGGAACCGCAGGTCGACATGCTGCGTCTCTCCCATTCGATCGTCGATGCCGCCAACTATTTCCGAACCCGAGAGCCCGAACGCGTGGAGCGAATTTGGCAACACATCCAGGGCTATCGGGCCCTCCTAGCTGAACACCGTGTGCGCGACGAGGCCGTGCGGTCGCACATCAGGCGTTCCCGCCTCCCTCGCCCAATCTCGACCGGATGGGAGATCATCCTCGGCTTTCCCGTCTTCGCCTACGGCTTCCTCGTCAATGCCCTGCCGTTCTACGTGCCCCGCTGGCTGGCGCGACGCACCGCCCGCAAGGAGACGGACTACGCGACCACGCGGTTTCTGGCCAGTATCGTCGCCTATCCGGTATTCTGGGGCCTTGAGATCTGGGTGGTGTCGCGCGTGTGGGGGGTGCAGTGGGCTCCTCTGTTCGCCCTGACCCTGCCGCTGAGCGGCCTCCTGGCCTCTCGCTATCTCGTTGGCGCGGGCCGCCTGTGGAACCAGATCCGTCTCGGCGTGCTCGCGCTGCACCACGGCGCGGCCGCCCAGCAATTGGTCGCCGAGCGAGAGGCGCTGATGGCCGAGCTGGAGCGCGCCAAGGGCGAGTACCTCACCGCCACGAAGGGGAGCACCTTTTGAGCGTCGATCGCCGAAGAGAGGAGCAGCGTCTGAGCGTCCATCGCCGCGAAGATCGGAGGAGATTCTGAGCGTCCATCGCCTCGAAGAGATGTCGATGCCCGCGCTCGCCGCGCTGGACCGCGCGCGCACCTTGGTGGTCCTCACCGCGAGCCCGCTCGAGCAGCACGGGCCTCACCTGCCCTTGGGCGTGGACGCCTTCACCGCGCGATACTTCGCAGAGTCGATCGCGAGTCGGGTGGTTTCGGAGCGGCCCGGCTGGAGTGCCGTGCTCGCCCCCACCCTCTACCTTGGCTCCTTCACCTTCGAGGGCGTGGGGACGGTGACGGTCCGGCAACGCGTGGTGCGCGATATCCTGGTCGACTACGGAGCGTCGCTCGCCCGAGCCGGCTTTCGCCATCTCCTCATTGCCAATGGCCACGCCGGGCCAACCCACCTCACCGCGCTCGACGAGGCGGCCGCCATCGTGTCGCGCCGCTATGGCGTCACGATGGCTTCGCTGAGTGGTCATCTCGCCTGGGGTTTCCGCAACGGCCGCTTTCTCGACGACGTCGCGCGCACCCTCGGGCGGCCGTTGACCGATGGCGAGCGCCGCGCCTTCGCCGAGGACGCGCACGGCGGCTGGTGGGAGACCTCGATGATGCTGATGCTCCGACCCGAGCTGGTCGACGAGCAGTATCGCCACCTGCCGGCGGCCACGTACTCCATGCCCGCCAAGCTCCGACCGAACTATCCGCTGCGGGACGGCGGCCAGGGCTACGTGGGCCATCCCGCCCTGGCCGACGTCGATTTCGCCAAGGCCACCACCGAGGCCCTCATGGGCGCCAGCCTGGATCTGGTCAATGGCCTCCTCGACGGACACCTCAGCGCCTCCGCACGGCGCTCGCCCTATACGCTGATGCCGTTCTTTCGAACGAACTTCTGGCGCGCGGCGGCCGCCGGCGCGGCCGTGGCCGGGACCGCGCTCGCGATCGCCGCCCTCGTCCGACATCGTGCGGGTCGCGGTCGAACGTCGTGATCGATCGGTGGGTATGGTGATCGGTTTCCCCTCGTCGTGATCGACCTCGAAGCGCGCGATGGCGTCGCCTGGCTGTACCTCAATCGACCGCAGGCGCTCAACGCGCTCAACCGCCCGCTCACCGAAGCACTCGACCAGATCCTCGACGATGTCGCCGCCCGCGAGGACGTGCGTGTTTTGATCGTCTCCGGGCGGGGACGGGCGTTCTGCGCGGGCAATGACATCACCGAGATGGCGGCGCTCTCCGGCGACGAGGCCCGGGCGCTGGCGACAAGCCAGGCCGCGCTGATGGAACACTTCAGCCGGCTCCCACAAGTGACCGTCGCCGCGGTGGACGGATACGCCCTGGGCGGCGGTTGCATGCTCGCCCTCGCTCAGGACCTCCGGATCGCCTCCGACCGCGTGCGCATGGGCCTGCCCGAGGTGACGCTCGGTTTCAATCCCGCTTACGGGATCGCCCGCCTTCTGGATATCGTGGGCGCCGGGGTGGCGCGCGACCTACTCCTCACGGGGCGCACCGTGCGGGCGCCGGAGGCGCTCCGCCTGGGGCTCATCAACCGGGTGGTCGCCGCTCCAACCCTCCAGGAGACAGCCGCCGCCTGGGCGATGGAGATCGCCCGGTCGCCACGCGCGGGGCTGATCTCCACCAAGCACATCGTGACCGACATCCGCGCCGGGCGCCACGGGCGGGAGCCGGAGGCATACGCCACCGCGTTGCACACGGCGGAGGCCCAGGTCCGCCTGCAGGCCTTTCTCGGGCGCCGCGCCAGACGCCCGAGGCCCCCGGCCAATCCTTCGGCCTGAGGACCTCGAGCCGCGCAAGGAGCCGATGGCCGTCCATCGGGGCGGTCAGCGCGCCGGATGTACTCCTTCGGGGCGGTCAGCGCGCCGGATGTACTCCTTCGGGACGTCAGCGCGCCTGGATGTACTCCTTGAGGTAGCGGTTCTCGTACTCGGTCTCCTCCAGACACGATTTCACCACGTCGCCGATGGAGATCAGGCCCGCAATCCGGTGGCCGTCCACGATGGGCAAGTGCCGGATTCGATTGTTCGTCATGATCCCCATGGTGTAGCCGAGGTCGTCGTCGGGGACGCCGATGATGAGATCGCGGGTCATCGCGTCGCGTACGAGGCGATGCCCCAACTGGCCGCTGCGCTGGTGGCACTCGCGCAGAACATCGCGCTCAGTAATGATGCCTATGGGGTGGCCATCATCCTCGAGCACGAGCAGGGCGCCCACGTGGAACTGCACGAGGAGGGCGAGGGCCTCCTTGATCGTGCGGTGGGGCGGGACCGAGTACACCTGGCTACCTTTGGCCTTGAGGATGTCCCGGATTTTCATGTCGGCACCTCCCGGGAGCGGTCGCAAGGACTAGTCTAGCCACGCTAGTCCCGGCGCCACCGCCGAGTCAAGGCCCAGATGGCGCACCCCTCGTCGTCAGAGGGACAGACCGTCGGAGGAGGGTGAGGAGGAAGCGCACGGCCATCTCGAATTTGTGGCGGCGCAGGCTCTCCTCGCCGAGGGCCACCGCCGCCAACAACCGGCATAGCGCAGGGTCCCGAGACGCCGCGCGGATGACGCGGTCGACCAGGCGAGGATGGGCGAAGAGCCGGCGTTGGATGCGCAGGGAGTCGGCGAGTTCCTCGCCGATCTCGCGCTGCCATGCCACTTGGTACGCGGCCAGACGAGCGGCGGAGACATCGCCGGCCGCGATCGCCTGCGCGGCGGTCTGGCCGGCGAGCTGGCCCGTCACCATCGCGTAGTAGATGCCTTCGCCGGTGTAGGCGTTGACGAAGCCACCCGCATCGCCGGTGATCAGCACGCCGTCGGCGTAGGTCCGGGCGAGCGGCCCGCCAAGCGGAAGCCGATAGGCTTTGAAGTTTCCGGCGTTGGAGCGCCCCCGCACCCAGCCCTTGCCCACCGCTTCCTCCAGAAAGCGCCGGTGGTGCTCGTACGGCCTCCCGGTCAGCGCCCGCTTGAAGAACGGCACCAGAAAGCCCACGCCGGCATCGACGTGGGCGGCCTTGGGAAAGACGTATCCATAGCCGGGCCACCCCTTGTAGCCGTAGGCGACGTACATGGTGTCGGGCTCGACCACCGCGAGTTCGGCGAGCGGTGTCTCCTCCATCGTGTCAATGGCGAGGACGTCGTCTGAGAAGCCGCGGGTCAGGCCGGCCTCGCGGGCCACCACACTGTTGACCCCATCGCTGCCGATCACCAGGCGCGTGCCCAACGCCCGCCCGTCAACGCAGCGCACGATCAGATCGCCCGCCTCGCGATCGAGCGCGGTGACCCGCGCGCCCTCGATCACGTCGGCGCCGCGCGCGCGCGCCTGGTCGAGCAGCGCGAGGTCGAACTCCGTGCGGCGCAGCGTGATGTAGAACGCTTCCTCGGCGGCGGCGAGGACGGCGGCCCCGCCGGGCGACTCCATCAGGACCTTGCGCACCTCGTGGATGCCCACGGCGGAGCGCACCGGAGCCGCGAGGTCGGGAAAACGTCGGAAGACGTTCGCGCGGATACCGCCCCCGCAAGGCTTGTCGCGGGGGAAGCGCTTCTTGTCGAGCACGACGACGCCGAGCCCGCACCGGGCCAGGGTGAGGGCGGCCAACGAACCGGCCGGGCCGCCACCGACGACGACGACGTCAGCGTGCCGCGCCACAGGCCAACCACGGCTCGCCGGCGATCGATGCTCGCGCGCGCCGGACCTTCATCCCGCGCTCGACGCCCTGACGCTCGGCCTCCGGATCCCGGGCTTCTCGCGCGGCCATGGTGAGGACATCGCGCAACCTCCTCGTCGGGTTGCGCGATGCTAGCACGCGCTGGCGTTCAACCCTGAAGCGGGCTAGACTGCCGCGCGCGCTCGGCATCTGACGCCGTATCATCGATCGTATCGCCCACAGGGTGCCTAGATGAAGCTCAAGGATCGCATCGCGTTGATCACGGGAGGGGGCTCGGGAATCGGCCGGGCCATCGCCCGGATGTTCGCCGACGAGGGCGCGCGCGTTATCGTCAATGACGTGCGCCGCGACCCCGCTGACGAAACCGTGGCACAACTCGGTGGAGGGTCTCACCGGGCGATCATCGCGGACGTCGCCGACAGCGCTCAGGTGCGCGCCATGTTCGCCGAGGTCGAGCGAGCGTTCGGGTCACTCGACATCATGGTCAACAACGCCGGCATCGGCAGCGCAGGGCCGGGCGGCGAGAGCATCCGGGCCAAGGCTGACGCCCGCATCCAGGAGAGGCTGAGCGGCCAGGGCGTCCAGACCCACTGGGATATCACCGAGAACATGGCCGACGAGACGTGGCACCGCATGCTCGGCGTGCACCTGAACGGAACCTTCTTCTGCACGCGCGAAGCCCTCCGGCTGATGAGTCGGCAGAATCGGGGCGCGATCATCAACATGTCGAGCGTGGCGGCGCTCGGGGGATTGGATTCTGTCCCCCATTACTGCGCGGCCAAAGCGGGCATCCTTGGCTTCACGCGAGCGGTGGCCCGGGAGGTGGCCTCCCGCGGCATCCGGGTGAACGCCATCTGTCCGGGTTTCATCGAGACGCCGATGACGGAGCCGATATCGCCGCTCGTCCGCGCAGCGGCGTTGGCGAGTACGCCGCTCGGCCGCTGGGCGGAGCCGCGCGAGGTTGCCGCCACTGCGCTCTTCCTGGCCTCTGACGACAGCAGCTTTTACACCGGGCAGTGGCTGTCGCCGAACGGAGGGTTTTTCATTGGCTGATCCCGTCCCCCTCCGCTGGACGCTCACCGTCCGCGGGACGCCGATTGAGATAATGGCTGCGGGGGCCGGTCCCCCGTTGCTCTTCCTCCACGGCGCGGGGGGCGCTGGTCGGTGGCCGCCCTTCCTCCAGCGGCTGGCCGAGCGCTTCGCCGTGCACGCCCCGAGCCATCCGGGTCACGGCGGATCGCCGGCGGCCGAGTGGATCGAGCACATCTCCGATCTCGCCTTCCACTACCTCGACCTCCTGGATCAGCTCGAGCTGGAGACAGCCTACGTGGTTGGCGCCTCATTCGGCGGCTGGATCGCCGCCGAGCTGGCCACCATGGCCTCGCCTCGCCTCACCTCGCTGGTGCTCATCGATCCCGTCGGGATCAAGGTTGACGGCTGGATCTATCCCTTTCTCTTCGGCATGGACATTCCGGAGCTGGTGTCGACGGTGTTTCACGATCCGTCCGCCGCGGTGGCGCTCCTGCCGCGCGATCACGGCGTCGACACCATGATCGAGCTGGCCCGCGAACGCGCGGCCATCGCGCGGGTTTCCTGGAATCCGCACCTCTACAATCCCCTCCTGCGCCGGCGGCTGGGACGCATCCGGGTCCGCACCCTGCTCTGCTGGGGCGAGCATGACCGCCTCGCGCCACTCGTCTGCGCCAAGACCTGGCAGGCGGAGATCCCTCACGCCGAGCTGCGCGTGTTCGAAGGGTCGGGCCACGTCCCGCATCTCGAAGAGCCGGACGCCGTCGCCGACGCCATCCTCGAGTTCACCCGGGCGTCGTGAAGTTCTACTACTTCCATCTGATGCCGTATCCGATGGTCCACGACGAGCCGTCGTCGTGGGTGACCCTCTCCAACCGCCACTACGATCCGGTGCGGGGCCACACGCTCTACAACGAGTACCTCGATCAGCTGGAGTACGCAGAGCGGCTGGGGTGGGACGGCCTCTGCGTGAACGAGCATCACCAGAACTGCTACGGGACCATGCCGAGCCCGAATGTGATGGCCGCCATGTTGGTGCGCCGCACCAGCCGGGCCAAGATCGCCATTCTCGGCAACGGCCTGCCCCTTCGCGAGAACCCCCTGCGCATCGCCGAGGAGATCGCCATGCTCGACGTGGTCTCCGGCGGGCGCATCGTCTCTGGCTTCGTGCGCGGCATCGCCGCCGAGTACTTCTCCACCGCCGTCAACCCCACCGACTCGCGCGAGCGTTTCTACGAGGCCGCCGAGCTCATCGTGAAGTCGTGGACGGAGGAGGGTCCCTTTCCCTTCGACGGCCGCTTCTATCGCTACCCCTACGTGAACCCGTGGCCGCGCCCGCTCCAGAAGCCGCATCCGCCCATATGGTGCCCCTCGCAGGGCAGCAACGAGACGGTGGAGTGGGCGGCCAAGCGGCGCTTCCCCTATCTGATGGTGTTCACTCCCATCAAGCGCATCGCGCAGATCTACGGGGAGTACCGCGAGGCGTGCGAGCGAAACGGGTACACCGCCAGCCGCTACCAGCTCACCGTGAACCTCCCCATCGTGATCGCCCAGAGCGACGCCAAGGCCGAGGAGATCGCCCGGGCTAACGCGCTGTGGGTGTACCACGTGGGGCTCCGCATGGCCCCGCCCTTTTGGCGCCCGCCAGGCTACCTGACAGAGCCGTCGCTGCGGCGCGTGCTCGAGAGCGGCCTCAAGATGCCCACCGAGCTGAGCTTCGAGGATCTGGAGGCCGGTGGGTACATTATCTGTGGGAGCCCGGCCACCGTGCGGGACAAGCTCCGGATCTTCTCCGACGAGCTCTCCGCCGGCATCGTGTGCTCGGGGATGAACGGCGGCACGCACGGCAAGACGCTCGAGATGATGCAGCTCTTCGCCGAGGATGTCATGCCGCATTTCCGCGACGACGCGCACGTCGACGAAACGGTGGGCGTCGGCCGTTAGCGAGAGGAAGGAAGGCACTTCATGGCCCTGGTCGGTGCAGAGGTCAAGCGCAAGGAAGATCCCCGGCTGATCACTGGCACGTCGTCGTATGTCTCCGACATCGCCGTGCCGGGTCTGCAGTACGTGGCCTTCGTGCGGAGCCCCCATGCTCACGCGCGCATCCGCCGCATTGACGCGGGGCCGGCGGCGAAGCGACCGGGGGTCCGCATGGTCCTCACGGGCGAGGACATCCGCGCTTACTGCGCGCCGGTGCCGCCGGGCGGCCCGAGCACCGAGGGTGGCGGCGCCACGGCCCAGACCGTTGGTCGCCAGCACTATCCGCTCTCGATCGGTCTGGTCCGGCACGTCGGGGAGGCGGTGGCGGCGGTGATCGCGGCTTCGGAGGCCGTCGCGGTGGACGCCGCGGACGACGTCGTGGTGGAGTGGGAACCGCTGCCGGTCGTCGCCGACCCATTCGATGCCATGGCCGCCGGGGCGCCCCAGCTCTTCGCCGATGCGGCCCACAACATCGAGCACGTCAAAGACGTCAGAGCCGGCGATCCGGACGCCGCCTTCGCCCGCGCTCATCGGGTCGTGAAGCAGCGCATGGTGAGCCAGCGGCTGGCCGGTATCACGCTGGAGCCGCGGGCGGCCCTGGCGGCTCCCGATCCGCTCACCGGCGGCATCGTGGTGTGGGATACGCACCAGGCGCCGCACATGCTGCGCAACGACATCGCCGCCGCTCTGGGAATGTCGCAGAGCATGGTGCGCGTCATCGCCCCCGAGGTGGGTGGCGGCTTCGGCGTGAAATTCGGCCTCTACCCCGAAGACATCACGCTGGCCACGATCGCCCATCGCTGGCGCATCCCCGTCCGATGGACGGAGACGCGCAACGAGCACATGACGTCCACCACGCACGGCCGGGCGCAGGTCACGGACCTGGAAGCGGCCGTGGAGAAGGATGGGACGGTCACCGGCCTTCGGATGCACGTGACGGCTGACGTGGGCGCCTACCCCGTGTTCACGTTCATCCCTGAGCTGACGCTCTTCATGGGCATCGGCGTCTATCACGTGAAGAACATCGATCTCAAGGTGACGTGCGTCTTCACCAACAGCACCTCGGTGGCCGCTTACCGCGGGGCGGGCCGGCCGGAGGCCGCCTACTACCTCGAGCGCTTCGTCGACATCATCGCCGGCGAGTTGGGCCTGACCCCGGAGGCCGTCCGGCGCAAGAACTTCATTCCGCCCTCGGCCTTCCCCTATGCCGCCCCTACCGGCCAGAACTACGACAGCGGCGAGTACGATCGCGCGCTCACCAAAGCGCTGGAGATCGCCGATATCAAGGCCCTGCGCGCCGAGCAGAAGCGACGCGTGGAGCGCGGCGACCGCACGCTGCTCGGCATCGGGATGGCCTGCTACGTGGAGATGTGCGGGTTCGGCCCCTTCGAGAGCGCGGTCGTCCGCGTGGAGCCGGGCGGCACGGTGACGGCCTATACCGGCACCTCGGCGCACGGCCAAGGGCACGAGACGGCCTTCGCCCAGATCATCTCCGACCGCCTGGGCGTCGATTTCGACAAGGTCGTCGTGCGCCACGGCGACACGATGAACACTCCGATGGGCAACGGCACGGGTGGCAGCCGCAGTCTGGCCATCGGGGGCTCGGCCATCCTGCGCGCCGCCAATGTGGTTCAGGACAAGGCCCGGCGCATCGCCGCCCTCATGTTGGAGGCCGCCGCCGACGACGTGGTGATGGAAAACGGTCGGTACCACGTGCGGGGAGCCCCTAGCAAGGCGTTCGGGCTCGCCGAGATTGCCGCGAAGGCCTACGGTGGCGAACTTCCCGCCGACATCGAGTCGGGGCTGGAAGCGACGGACTTCTTCCGGCCCCCAGAGCAGCAGCTGGTGTATCCCTTCGGCGCCCACCTGGCCGTGGTCGAGGTCGATCGCGACACCGGCGAGGTGACGGTTCGCGATTTCTTCTCTGTTGACGACTGCGGCGTGCGCATCAGCCCCATGCTCGTCCGCGGTCAGGTTCACGGTGGCTTGGCCCAGGGCATCGCTCAGGCGTTGCTCGAGGAGGTGGTGTACGCGAAGGACGGACAGCTGCTCACGGGGACGCTGATGGACTACGCGATCCCGCGCGCCGATGACCTCCCGCCGTTCAACACCGACCAGACCGTCACGCCGACGACCCGCAATCCCCTGGGGGCCAAGGGCATCGGGGAGGCGGCCACCATCGGCTCCACGCCCGCGATCGTGAACGCGGTGGTCGACGCGCTCCGCCCGCTGGGGGTGAGACACCTCGACATGCCGCTCCGCGCCGAACGCGTGTGGAGAGCCGCCCAGGGCCATGCGCGTTGACCTTGGGTCGCGGAGCAGCCGGCGCTTCGTCCGGCCCGGGAACATGGAAACCTTCGACTCCGTCCCCCCACTCCCCCGCGCTCGTCGCGTCCTGGGGAAAGGGGGGCGATCCTCGATTCTCCGCCGGTGGCCGACGCTGGCCGCTGGCCTCCTCGTCGGCTTCCTGCTGATGGCCGGACCGGCAACGGCTCAGCAGCGCATGTCCCTCTCCGGCTACGTGCAGTGGATCTCGGGTTCGACCATGCAGGTCATGGCCGACAACGGCATCAGTGTCCGCGTCGATCTGCAGCGAGCCGACCAAGTCTCGTACAACACGATACGCGGCGGAGACCGCGTGCGAGTGTTCGGGTACGTCAACCCGGACCGAAGTCGCCTGATTGCCGAGCGCATCGACCGCAGCGAGGCCCCCAACGTGTACGACTCCTACTCGCCCTACCCGCAGGCGCCCTAGCAGGTCCCAACAGGGACCATCCGCTCCGTTGAGCGAGCCGCTCTGTGACCTGATGGCGCAGTTCCTCCACTATCGGGAGCAGACGCGCTGGGTCCTGCAGGTGATCCACCGGGAGCTGGCCACGCTCGCGGTGGAGGCGGCGCCAGCCGCTCCGCGCCGGGATCACGCCGCTACCGCTGGAGCAGGCGCGCCTCGCGGGCGGCGGCGACCGATGGTGAATCGGCTGGGGCCGATCTGACACCAATGGCCCGGGGCATACCGACCGGCGACTGGCTCTATCGACACCGCGCCTTCGATTTCGAGCTCGGTAGGGGCTTGGTCGTACGTCAGTCTTTTCCTGGGACTGGAGATCTCACCTGGACTCAAACTGTGGTGGCGTGCGACTCATCTTCGACTGCCTGTTCGGCACCTATCGGCCCGAGCGCGACGCCCTCCCCGGTCGCTATGGCCTGATGGAGCCGGTCCACACCTTGGGGTTCGATCACATCGACGCAGTGGTGACACCCGTCTGTTATGCTGCTGCGTCCGCCGCGACGTCGTATACTTCGCGGCATGCCTGACGTCGCCATCGTCGGCGGGGGCCCGGCCGGTCTCCTGACCGCGCTGCGATGTGCCGAAGCGGGCCTCGACGTGCATCTCTTCGAAGAGCACGACGTGGTTGGCGAGCCGATGCACTGCACGGGTGTGGTCTCCCTGGAGACGACAACCCTCACCAAGATCTCCGACGATATGATCCTCGCGCGGCTCCGCCGCGCCCGGCTGAGCGTGTCCGGCCACCCGGTTCACGAGGTATGCTGGGAG
>JBKPAK010000243.1:0-10734 GCA_046726415.1 Candidatus Methylomirabilota bacterium | reverse complement strand
GCCTAGTGGTGCTGGAAAAACGGGGTTTCGAGGCTGGAGCATTCCACGTTGGCCAACCCGAGAAAGAGTGCTGTGTCGGCCGGAATGGTGCAGCTGCGCTCGCCTGGGGGCGAGGACGACGCCAGGAACCACACGGAGCCGGACTGGTCGGCGCTGTTGCAACCCTCATTGGATGGGTCGAACGGATGGCCTTCAACCCACTTTGTGTAAGTTGATGAACTCGACCGGGAAGCTGTCGAATCTCGGCGACCTACTGTGCGGCTGGAATATGCCCGTCTCATTGATCGTCAGGCGGCCCCGGGATCCATCTGCCAGCGTGCCCTCACCCCGGACTCGTACCATCAAGACGCGGAATCGAAACGGATCGTCGGGGAAGCCACCCACGCTGGGGGGATTGCCGAAGTACTGATTGTCAACGATCGGATCCGAGGCATCGGTGTAGTACTCAACCTTGAACTCGACGTCGACCAGTGAGGCCTCGGCGCCGTTACATACGTCCTCCTCGCGCGCGCCGAAAAGCAGAGGCAGGCTGAAGGGGTTGAGGTTAGGATCCTCGGCGACAAAGGCCATGGCGTTTGTGTGTGCCCTCGCACGCTTACCAGCACCTCGCCGTTCCCGACGTCATGCGCTGTCACGGTTCCGGTCACTGTGGTCCCGAGATCGACGTCGCACACGTCTAGCAGGTAGCGCCCCGATATGCCCAACCAGTCCACAACTGCCACACGCCTCTGCGCTGGTGCCGTCAAATAGACATAGCTCTGATTGGCCGGAATATACTGGTCCTCGTAGGGCTCGCATGGAGTGCCATCACCATCGTAGTCCTTGCAGCGTGTGCTCTGTGCAGCTAGCCAGTCCTCGAACGACAGCTGGCCGTTCGCGCCTGCTGGCCGTTCGGGCAACCCACCGACCGCTAGAAGGAGCAGTATGATGATTGCAACCCACCCGATAGCGATGGATCTCTTTGCAGTGTCGGACATTTTTTAGCTCCTTTTTCAACACGATTTGGTTTAAAGCCAATACACAAATAGGCCTCTCCTATGTCGGATCAGGTTTCCCTATGCGGGACCGTCTGAGCGCACGTCGCTAATCGAACGCAGCAGCGTCTGGCCGATCAGCAGGATTATCCCGGCTGGGACCTCGGCATTCCTCCTTACCTTGTTCCCGGAATGCTGTCTGAGGATCGGGAGGCCTCCTGCTGCCGCCCCGTCGCGAAGGCTGACGCGGTCACCGAGCCGACCTCACCCCATCGCCGATCTGGTCTCGGCCAGGCGATCCGACGACTGAGGCCGAGCCGCCCAGTATGTGGCTACCGTACCGGGACGGGGGACTACGGAGAAGTCTGGCCAGCCTCGGCTCCGCCACCCCGAGACCGTCTACGACTCCCCATCACGATCTGCACCCCTAGTTAAGGGGAGTAACAATCCTTGTTACGATGTAACGTCGCGCAACAGGCGGAGAAAGGTGGGCTCGGTCAGGGAGAAGGTGCGGCCTCGGCGCGGGTGATTTTTCGTCCCGTATCGGCTGCCGACCTCCCGCAGCAGCCCGACCCAGTCACCGCCTGGATTCGCCTCGACCTGCTCACCCGGCGCGTGTGTTCGGCGCAGCGCAGGGAGCAGGACCCGGCGGAGACACGGCGCCCTGAGAACTCAGTTCTGAGGGAGCGCCTGCCCATAGCAGCCGAGGTGGAACCGGTGCGTGAGTGGCTGCCCGCGCCGATCCGATACTCGACCTGAGCTGCATGAACCGTCTCATCACATCCGGCACATTGGATCGCCAGCACCATGGCCGTTCCAAATTGTGTCCGGGTGGTCACTGGGAAGCAGGTTTCCACGTTGAATGGGACCGGCTTGCTCAGCCTCCTTTCTGGTTACGCCAGATCATGTAGGCATGCTCGATCCCGTAGTGCGTGGATGTCGGGAGGTTGTCGAAGAGCTCCCACCGGAGGTCCGTCAGCTTACGCTCGATGTCGCTTCGGCAGAACGAAATGTCCGGGACATTCACGCCGTGCCAATAGCGCGAAAGGACTTGGGTCGTCTCGCTGAACGGCGTGAACAGGATCAGGCAGAGCTTCCTTGTGAACGAGAGCACGGCATTCTCGAGCACCCGCTCCCATGCGTCGTTGTGTTCCAGCACATGCCGGATCAGGATGCCCTCTACGTGCGACTGGTACTGGCACAGGTCGACGATCCGGTCAGCGAACGGCGTCTGGCTGCCGTCGATCCCGACATAGGCGCTCTTGCAGAACGGTCGGAAACCCACCCGCACCGCATCCCCAGTCCTCGACGGTGGCCACATCGACCAGGAACGCGGCGGCATCCGATACGTCACGGTGTCGCCGTACAGGAATGGGTCCGGGGCGTTGGCATGAAGATCGCGGTACCAGTCATCCCATTTCCCAAGATTGCTACCGACGCCCATTATTCGCTTCCTCGCGGCAGGGCTACTACGTGGAGCGCGACTTTCGCCGTGGCACCCTCGGCGCTCAGCTGGCGAATCTCCTCGTACGCATAGGGAGCCGTCGCTGAAGGTCGGGGATGTCTTCGCGCGCTCGGATCAGCTCGCCCTGGAGGCGCCGGTTCTCGCGTTCTAGCTCGGTCACGGAGACAGCACCTTGTCCAGGTCGACCAGCTCTGCGATTCGCTCCGTCAGGTCGATGTCCACCGCTGGACAGCCTTGAACGCGCATGTGGTCGTAGACCTCTGCGGAGCCGTCGCGCCCGCCGCCGCGACGGGGAGCGTAGCCGAACACGCCCCTCGTCCCGGCATTCCCTCGCCGGATCCGGACCTCTCGCCGTCGTCTGCCTCCCGTCTTCCTTCTGGCTCTGGCCGCTCCCGACTTCTTCTCTCCGAGGGCACGCCTCTCGACGGATCGCCGCCCTTCTGAGCACCGCCGAGGGTCATCGCCCTTCCCGGACGCTTGACTTCGCCCTCCGGGGCACGATCGTGGCCTGTGGCAGGGGGTTAGGGGGAGAGGTTGGCTGCAGCGAACGGGCTTTGGAATTCTTATGCTCCCCGATCGCTCGACCGACTCACTCTTCCGGCGCCGCAACATCACCAGCGGCAGCGCCCGGTCCTCCAGCGTGTCCTTCAGCCCGCCGATGCCGGCCAGCACCCGTGGGGCGTAGACCTCATACGGCTCCTCCACGAACCGTTTCCCACGCTTCTCGAGCCGCGTCACCACACCACCCTGCTCGAAGCCCACGTTGAGCACCGCGATCAGGGCGTCGAAGCGGTCCTTGTCTCCCTTGAGGGTCTCGATCTCGTCGAAGAGCTGGGGCCCCGCCCGTCCGCGCCGCCGAACGGTGGAGCTGGGCCTCCGTGGGATGCGCGGTCACCGGCGAGGCCTTGAAGCACACGCGCGGCAGCAGCCCGAGCATCCGGCTCTTCCCGCACCGCTTCTCCGCCGAC
Organism: Candidatus Methylomirabilota bacterium; assembly: GCA_046726415.1. Classification (GTDB taxonomy): domain Bacteria; phylum Methylomirabilota; class Methylomirabilia; order Rokubacteriales; family CSP1-6; genus CAVWFS01. The sequence continues at coordinate 7,327 of JBKPAK010000243.1, read as the reverse complement.
CGGATCGAGAGGTAGGGGAAGATCCGGAAGGCCCGGTAACACCAGCTGTCGAGCGCCCAGGCGGCGACCCACAGCGCTGTGCGTCGGTCGCACAGCACGACGTAGCGCAGGAAGAAGGCCGCGAGATCGTCAAGGGCCTTGGCCACCGAACCTGTCTCCGCGCCGCGCAGCCAGCGGACAGCTGCCTCCCGGCTCACGGTCGACGGTCCGGGATCGGCGGTGGCGCGGGCGAGGCTCTCGGGGAGTCGGTCGGCCATGTAGGCCTGCCGCGCGGAGCTGACTATGATGAGTGCGCGGTCGGCTCGTGGGGTTCGGTCCGCGGTGATGCCATACCACAGCTCGCCGTCCAGCACATCGTGCGCAGGATGCAGCCCCACCCACGTCGCATCGCCAGGGCGCGCGGCGCGGTGGATCTGCGAGGAGGCATCACCGCACCCCGTGCTGGGCGAGGCACGTGGGCCATGGGCGTCATGGAAGGCGGAGCTCGCCGACCGCTCGCGATCGTCGGATCGTCCTCAGAAAATCCGCTCCATACCGGGACGCCGTCAAAGCCGCGGTCGAAGGTCATGATGGGACTACGCCTTCTCGCGCCATGAACAGCCAGGCGGAGAGCATCGCGGACCGAGAGCCTGGCGTTCCCCAGCACGATGGTCTTCGCCCGATCGACCGTCGGCGCATCGATGACGAAGACCTCGTCGACGACGGCCAGCAGTGCGTCGAAGGCAGGGCTGGATCGCATCGCGCCGGTCGATGGCGACATACCGGTGGAGAATCTCTTGCAGAACCTCGGCGTCGGTGACCAGACGCTCGCGCATGGCGATGGAGCGCTCGAGCAGGCGTCGCACGTCCGCCTTGTGAGGGTGCTCGGCGCCGACGAGATACATCGGAATGGTGGAGTCGCCGAGGATCACCCGGCGTCCCGAGCGAGGTACCCACGCTCGATCTCGGCCAACATCCTGCTCGATCTCCCCGGTCGGGAACGAGTGACGCGACGCCGCGCGTACGCTCTCCAGCTTCTTGTCGGTGTCGCCGAGGGGCTCGCGCCGGCTCGCCGCACGCAGGGCCTGCCGCACCCACTCGGCCACGGTCATGCGTCGAGCCCGCGCGATGCGCCGAATCTGGCGCAGCTCTGCCTCGTCCAACAGCACCTGAAGCCTCTTGCTCATATGACTGAGCCTATCCGACTCATGTATTTGAGTCGACGTCGAACACTCTCTGGATTCGGTCCGCGCGCATCATGTGAACGCTCAGCCCTCACAGTCCGAGCAGGCGATGCGGGTTGGCGATCATCATCTCGGCGACGTGGTCTTCGGGGACGCCCCGTGCCACCAGGCTCTGGTGGAAGGCCGCGAGGCCGGCCGCAATCGTCTCCGTCGACGGTTGGCCCAGGTCCGAGCTGAGCAGCGCGTGCGAGGGACCCACGGCCCGGATCGCATCCACGTAGCGGTCGAGCCGGATCCCGTCCAGCTCGACATTGCTCCAGCAGTATTCGACACAGACGGTGGAGTGCGCGGCCAGCCCGACCTGGTCGTCGATGCTGAGCTGGGTAGTCTGGTAGAAGGCGTGGGTCACAACGACGCGGCGGACCCCCGCCGTGACGGCGGCCTCGACCAGGGCCAGCACCTCTGCCCGCGACAGGTGGCCTGTGGCCAGCACGAGGTCGTGGGTGGCGATGCGGTCGAGCACGGCATGCACGGCTGACGCGATTGGGCCGGGCTCGTCCGGCCCGCCATCCCAGATGCTGAGCCCGAGACCCGGCGGGAACTCGCGGCACCGCGCAGGGTCGACGCCCCACGCCGGGACGAAGTCGCGCCGCGCGTTGACGCGGAGGTGGCTCTCGGCGTGGACGGTCGGCATCCACACGACGGCTCGGACCCGGTCCTCGCTCGCCGACCCCCGGCCTCGCTTTGTTGGCCTCAGCCAAGGCGTCGATCGCGACGGGATTGAAGCCGCCGACGCCGTGGTTCAGCACGACGCCGCCCGCCATCACGAGGCCGCGCGCTCGCGCGAGCGCCGCCAGCGGCGCCGTCGCGATCGAGTGGTGCTTGAGCACGGCGCCGAAGCCTTCGGCGGCCGCCTCGTCCCCGAGCGTCCCCACGTCGTAGCGACGGGCGAGCACCTCGGGCCCGACGTGGACGTGAAAGTCGATGACCTGCCGGTCGCCGTCCCTCGGAAGCGTCATAGGCGATGCTACCTTGGCCACTGGCGGTTCCCGGCGATAGCTATGAGCATGTCAAGCAAATCGAGGAGCGCCCCGGGTTCCCCGGGCGTGACGAGCGTTGGGGGGTGTGGGGGGCCATGCGCCGCGGCCACGCCGAAGTCGCTGGCTCGCGTCCTATGATCACTGTTTCTTCGGTGCTGGTCGACGATGTTGTTGTTGATCTTCTTATCCATCTACTAAGATCTCTCCGACATCAATACTGCAGACGTATCCCCAACGGCTTACGGCCATACGTCCGGCAAGTGCGCATCATGATTGACGAAACTATGGTACCCGGATCCGATTGCGCATTGATGGGAGTCCCGTTCCTCCGCGGCGCGGCTCTTTCGTGGGCCCCCACGTGAAGAGGCTGCGGCCACGTCCACGCCCGGGAGGCGTCCGGATGACCGCGAGCGACGTCACGAATCTGGTGGTCGGCACGGGAGCCTACGTGTACGACGTGGTGCGGCCATGGGGTCTGCTGCCAGCCGGCCACACCTTCGGATTGATCAGCCACGTCGCGGTCGACTCGAAGGACCGAGTCTACTTCTATCAGCGAAAGGACCCGCCCATCGTCGTCTTCGACAGCGAGGGCAACTTCCTCAGCGGCTGGGGCGACGGCCGCCTGCGCGACGCGCACGGGATCTACATCGGACCGGACGACCACCTCTACGTCTGCAACCGGGACGAGCACGAAGTGCTGAAGCTCACCGCGGACGGCCGGATCGTGCTGACGCTCGGGCAGCGGGGGCGCCCGGCGCTCCAGGCCCCGTTCAACCACCCCGCGGACGTCGCCGTGGCGCCGAACGGCGACATCTACGTCGCCGACGGGTACGGCAACTCCGCGGTGCACCGCTTCTCGGCGGAGGGCCGGCACCTGAGCTCGTGGGGAGCGTCGGGGGCTGGACGCGGGCAGTTCACCACGCCCCACGGGATCTGGGTAGACGCCGGCGAGCGCGTGCTGGTCGCCGATCGCGAGAACAACCGGGTGCAGCTCTTCAGTCCCGAGGGCGACGTGTACGGCGAGTGGGGCGATCTCTACCATCCCATGGACATCTACGTCGACCGGAGCGGGACGGTCTACGTCACCGACCAAATTCCCAGGATCACGATGTACTCTCCGGACGGGCGGATGCTCGCTCGCGGCCGTCCGTCCGCCTACGGCGGCCACGGGGTGTGGGGAAACTCCCTCGGCGACCTGTACCTGGCCGAGGTCAACCTCATCCAGGTGACGAAGCTCAAACGCCGGCCCGCTTGACAGCCGGTCGAGGCGTTGGCTAACGTGGCCGCGCCGCGAGACCGACGACAGGGGGGAGCGCCATGATGCCGGTCCTCTTCGCAATCGCCGCCGCATTGTTGATCGGGTTCGCAAGTCCGGCCGCCGCCGAGAAGTGGGACATGGCGTCCGGTTATCCCGACTCCAATTTCCACACGCAGAACCTCAACCAGTTCGCCCAGGACGTGAAGCAGCCGACCCGGGGTGAGCTGGACATCGTGCTGCACAGCAACCAGGCGCTGTTCAAGCTGGCCGAGATCAAGCGCGCCGTCCAGAGCCGGCAGGTGCCGATCGGAGAGATCCTGCTCGTCCAGTTCGGCAACGAGGATCCGTTCTACGAGGTCAGCTCGATCCCCTTCCTGGCCGACGACTACCGCAAAGCGAAGAAGCTGTGGGAGGTCACTCGCCCCATCATCGCCGAGCGGCTCGGCAAGCAGGGGATCCGGCTGCTCTACGGGGTGCCGTGGCCGCCCCAGGCGTTTTACACGAAGACGGCGGTGAACTCCGTCGCCGACGTCAAGGGAGTAAAGGCCCGCGCCTACAACGCCGTCACCGCCCGCATGGCGGAACTGATGGGCGCCATCCCGGCCACCGTACCGGCGCCTGAGGTCCCCCAGGCGTTCTCCACGGGGCTGGTCGGGATGATGTACACCTCGGCGCAGACCGGTGTCGACACACAGGCCTGGGATTTCACCCGGTACGTCACCATGGTCGGCGGCAATCACAGCATGAACGTCGTGATCGTGAACGACGGCGCCTTCAAGCGGTTGCCCGCCGAGGCCCAGAAGGCCGTGCTGGACGCCGCCGTCAAGGCCGAGGCGCGCGGCTGGAAGCTGAGCGAGGAGGCGACGGCGAAGCACGTGCAGATTCTCAAGGACAAGGGCATGACCGTGTCGGAGCCGTCCCTACAGTTCCGCGCCGAGCTCCAGAAAGTCGGCGCCACCCTCACCGAGGAGTGGCTGAAGAGGGCCGGCGACGCCGGCCAGGCCGCGATCCGCAAGTTCCGCGAGTGACGCCGGCCGGGTGAGGCGCCTTCTCGATCAGCTCTACCGCGCCTGCGGCGCGCTGGCCGCGTTCTTTGTCTTCCTGATTGCCGCGCTCGTCGTGGCCCAGGTGGCGGGCCGCCTGATCGGTGTGCTCGTCCCGGGGGCGGACGACCTCGCCGGCTACGCGCTGACGGCGTCGTCCTTCCTCGCGCTCGCCCACACGCTGCGGGCGGGCGGGCACATCCGCTTGACGCTCCTCCTCCGCCGGGCCGGCCGCGGGCAGCGGCTCTTGCTCGAGACCGGCTGCCTCGCGTTCGGCGTCTTGGTCACCGGGTACTTCACGTATCACGTCGTGGACATGGCGCGTGACGCCTACCGCTTCGGCGAGCGGTCGCAGGGCATCCTGCCCGTCCCGCTCTGGATCCCCCAGGCGGTGATGGCGATGGGGGCTGCCGTCCTCTTCCTCGCGTTCGTCGACGACCTCGTCGCCGTCCTGCGAGGCGGCGCGACGAGTTACGAGCGGGCGGCGGCCGACCCGACGGGGGCCCCGATCACGCGGGAAGGCTGAGGCGCCATGGATTCGACCCTGGTCGTCCTGGCCCTGCTGGCCGTGATGTTCGTGCTCCTCATCGGTGGCCTCTGGGTCGCCCTCTCGCTCCTCGGCGTCGGATTGGCCGGGATGGTCCTCTTCACCTCGGCCCCCGCCGGCACGGTGATGGCGACAACGGTCTGGGGCGCGAGCGGCAACTGGGCCCTTACCGCCCTGCCGCTCTTCATCTGGATGGCCGAGATCCTCTTCCGCACCCGCCTCTCCGACGACATGTTCCGGGGCCTGGCGCCCTGGATGACGCGGCTGCCCGGCCGGCTGATGCACGTGAACGTCGTCGGCTGCGGCATCTTCGCCGCCGTCTCCGGGTCGACCTCGGCGACGTGCGCCACCATCGCGAAGATCGCGCTGCCCGAGCTGCTCCGCCGCGGCTACGACGAGCGGATGGCCGTGGGCACCCTCACCGCGTCGGGGACGCTCGGCATCCTGATCCCGCCGTCGATCATGATGATCGTCTACGGCTTCATCGCCGAGGTCTCGATCGCCCGGCTCTTCATCGCGGGCGTGGTGCCGGGGATCATGATGGTCATCCTCTTCATGGCCTACGTCGTCCTCTGGGCGCTACTCAACCCTGGCAAGACGCCGCCCAGCGACATCTCGATGACGTTCACCGAGCGGGTATGGTCGTCGCGGCGGCTCATCCCCGTCGTCTGCCTCATCGCGCTCGTGGTGGGATCGATCTACGGGGGCGTGGCCACGCCGACCGAGGCCGCGACCATCGGCGTGCTGGGGGCACTGGCCCTGTCGCTCCTCTACGGCTCGCTTACCTGGTCGAACTTCGTCCAGAGCCTGGTCGGCGCCACCCAGACCTCGTGCATGATCGCCTTCATCCTGGCCGGCGCCTCCTTCATGACTATCGCCATGGGCTACACGGGGATCCCGCGGGCGGCGGCGGGGTTGATCACGTCGTACCAGCTGTCGGTGTACGGGCTCCTGGCCGCCCTCACGGTCCTCTACGTCATCCTCGGCTTCGCCCTCGACGGCATCTCCATGGTGGTCCTGACCTCATCGGTCGTGCAGCCGATGATCCGCCAGGCCGGGGTTGATCCAGTCTGGTTCGGGATCTACATCGTGCTGCTGGTGCAGGTCGCGGAGCTGACGCCACCGGTGGGGTTCCCGATGTTCATCATGCAGATGATGACGGGGCGCAGCCTCACCTACGTGTCGCGAGCGGCCCTGCCGTTCTTCTTCCTGCTCCTGGTCGGCACCGCCATCATCATCGTCTTCCCCGACCTGGTCACCTACTTGCCCAATCGGATGCTGAACCGATAGACGCCGCCGCCAGGAGGATCACATGACGGACTTCGTGGTCCCGCCCCATCGGAACTTCGTCGGCTACGGCCCGAATCCTCCGCACGCCCGCTGGCCGGACGGCGCCCGCGTCGCCGTGTCGCTCGTGTTGAACGTCGAGGAGGGCTCGGAGCAGGCGGTCAGCCGGGGCGATCGGATGAACGAGCACGTCTACGATATGATCGACTCCGTGGCGGGCGCGCCGAATCCGACGATGGAGTCGCACTTCGACTACGGGCCCCGCGCGGGGTACTGGCGGATCGCGCGCGTGCTCGAAGCGCACCGGGCAACCTGCACCCTCAACGCGTGCGCGGAGGCAGTCGGCCTCTCACCTTGGCTCGCTCACGATGCGCTGGCCCGGGGCTTCGAGATCTCGTGCCACGGATACCGCTGGCTCAGCTCCAAAGAGATGACCGAGGGGGAGGAGCGTGAGTGGATCTCGCGCGCTGTGAAGACCATTGCCGACGCCTGCGGCGTCCGCCCAGTCGGCTGGCACACGCGCTGTCCCCATACACCCAACACCCGCCGCCTCCTCATCGAGGAGGGAGGCTTCCTCTACGATAGCGACGCCTACGACGACGACCTTCCCTACCTGGTGGACGCGGGCGACCGCCAGCATATCGTCCTCCCCTACAGCCTCGACACGAACGACATGAGGTTCCAGCGGCCTGAAGCCGGTTTCGTGCGGGCGAACGACTTCGCCGACTACGTCATCGCCGCCTTCGACTGGCTCTGGACCGAGGGGGCAACGGCGCCGAAGATGATGACAATCGGCCTCCACCTCCGCACGATCGGCCGGCCGGGGCGGATCGCGGGTCTCGACCGGGTGCTGCGGCACCTCCGCGACCGGGGCGGAGCCTGGATCGCTCGTCGCGACGAGATCGCCCGCCACTGGCTCCGCGTACACGGCCGGGGCCAGTCAGGCGCGGCGCCGACCTGCGGCCGCACCTGACGCAGGGCTGCCGGGG
>JBKPAK010000242.1:0-10708 GCA_046726415.1 Candidatus Methylomirabilota bacterium | reverse complement strand
GACAACCTCTTCCTCACCTGGGAGTGGCTCCATACTTGGTGGAAGCACTTCTCGGCGGGGCGACGGCTGTCGCTGCTCGCGGTGCGGCGTGAGGGCGAGCTGATCGCGCTGGCGCCGCTCGCCGTGGGACCACGGCGAATCGGTCGGCTCGTGCCTTTCCAGTCCCTGGAGTTTCTCGGGACGGGGAGCGTGGGCTCGGACTATCTGGACCTCATCGTCCAGCCTGGACACGAGGAGGAGGCGTTCGCGACCTTGGCCCGGCAGCTCGACGGCCAGAAACTGGCCGTCGCGTTTGCTCAGCTGAGCCGCCAGTCATGTCTCGCCAGAGGGCTGGCGCAGCGGCTTGTCCGCCGAGGCTGGTCCTGCGCAGAGCAGCGCACGGACGTCTGCCCCGTCGTCGCCCTGTCGGGATTGTCCTGGCCCGCCTATCTGGCCACACTGGACGGACACCATCGCAACAGCTTCAAGCGGCGCCTCAGGAATCTCAGCGGGCCATTCGACGTGCGCCTCGATCGGGTCACGATGGAGCGCGATCGGCCGGCCGCGCTTGCCACGGTGATCGCCCTTCACCTCATGCGCTGGCGGGAGCGAGGTGGCTCCACCGCGTTCCACGCGCCAAGCCTCATCGCCTTCCACGAGGAGTTCAGCCGGCTGGCGTTCGAGCGCGGCTGGCTCCGGCTGCTGGTCCTGCGCCTCGACGATGAACCGGCCGCAGCCCTCTACGGCTTCCGATACCGCGACACGTTCTACTTCTACCAGACGGGGTTCGATCCGCGGTACGCCCCCTACGGGGTCGGACAGGCGATCGTCGGGCTCTCCATCAAGAGCGCCCTCGAGGAGGGCGCCCGGCAGTACGACTTTCTTCACGGCGACGAGCGCTACAAGTTCGATTGGACGCGCGAGGTTCGCGAGCTGAGCCGGATCGACATCTATCCGGGCGGCGCGCGCGGGACGCTCCATCGGCGGACGGCCGAGCTCAGCGGCGCGGCGCGGAGGACGGCCCGACGCGTGCTCGCATCCACGTGGCCTCGGGCCGCCGTGCATCAGGCCGCGCGGAGCTGAGATATGGAATCCGGAGAGACGCGGGGAGTCCGCGGTCGCGTGAAGGCCGCCATCGCCTACGCGCTGGCCGGCACCCGCGCCGATGCGTTGATCGGGATGCTCTCCGACTCAGCCCGGCCGCCGGTCGCGATCGGCTATCACCGCGTGGTCGAGGACTTTCCGTCGGAAGCCCGCCGGGCGATCCCCGCCATGCTCACCTCACGCCAGATGCTCGAGCGTCAGCTCGACTGGATCGGGAGGCGTTTTCGCTTCGTCACCCTTGACGAGCTCGGCGCGCGACTGGAGCGCGGCGCCCTGACCGAACCGGTGGCTGCGGTCACGTTCGACGATGGCTACCGCGACGTCTACTTCCATGCGCTGCCTTTCCTCAAGAAAAAGGGGATTCCGGCCGCCGTGTTCGTGGTCACCGACCTCGTGGACACCGCCCAGCTGCAGATTCACGACCGCCTCTACTTGCTCCTCGCGCGGGCCTTCGCCAAGTGGCCCGCCCCTTCGCGCGGCCTTCGCGCGTTGCTGACGGCGCTGGAGATCCCGCTGATCGGACTGGAGCGGCTGGAACAGCTCGCCCCGGATGCCGTGCTCGCGCTGGCCTTGCTGCTGCGGAGCCTTTCCCGAGACGACGTGGGCCGCCTCATGGATGCCTTGGAGGCCGACGTCGGGCCCGACGAGACGGCCGCGGAGGGGTTGCTCCCGCTCACCTGGGACATGCTGGCGGAAATGCAGCGGGCGGGCGTAAACGTCGGCTCTCATACCCGGAGCCATGCCTGGCTCACGCAGGAAAACCCCGACCGGATGGTCGGGGAGATCATCGAATCCCGCAAGGCCATCGAAGCGCGGCTGGGCACCCCGGTGAGACACTTCGCGTATCCGGACGGACGCTTCACGACGGCGACCGCGCGCGCGGTGGCCGCCGCGGGGTATGACTTCGCGTACACGACCTGCACTCACCGCGATCGGCGCTATCCACTCCTCACGATCTCGCGCACGATGCTGTGGGAGCACTCGTGCGTCGACGCGCTCGGCCGGTTCTCGCCGGCCATCATGAGCTGCCAGGTCCATGGCGTCTTCAATCTCGTGCGCGGCTGCCAGCAGGATCATGCCGGGTAGCAACGCGTCGGAGAATCGAAGCGGCGCCCTCATTTCACCGGGCCCCCCCGAGCGCTCGGGCGGCGTGGGGCGCCACGTGGTCGCCCCCAATGTTCGGCCAGACTCGACGTTCGGGCCGGCCATGCTGCTCATGGCGGGGCGGACACTCGGCTTCGCGGCGGCCTTTTGCATCCCCGTGGTGCTGGCTCGGATCTTCGATCAGACGGAGTTCGGCACTTACAAGCAGCTCTTCCTGATCGCCGGAACGCTCTACTGCATCGGCCAGCTCGGCATGGCCGAGAGCCTGCTGTACTTTTTGCCTCTCCGACCCGGCCAGGCGGCCCGATACGTCATGAATTCGCTGCTGGCGCTGGCGGCTGGCGGCCTCGCCTGCCTGGTGTTCCTGGCCGCCACCGGCGGCGAGATGGCCCGGTGGCTCAGCAACCCCGAGCTGGCGCGCTACACCACGCTGCTCGGGGTGTACCTGCTCCTCATGCTGACGTCGGCCGGGCTCGAGAACGCCCTGATCGCGCGCAAGCGCTACGGCCAGGCGGCGGTGACCTACATCCTGCTCGACCTGGTGCGCTCGACGTTCCTCCTGATTCCCGCGCTCCTCGTGCGCGACCTCGAATGGCTCCTCCTGGGCGCCGTGGGATTCGCCGCCCTGCGTTGCCTCATGGCGCTCGGCTACCTCCGCGCGGAGTTCAAGGGCCAGCTCGTGCCCGACCGCGGACTTCTCGGGCGGCAGCTCGCCTACGCCATCCCCTTCCAGCTCTCCGGGATTCTGGAGATCGCGCAATTGAAGCTCCACCAGTACGTCGTGTCGTACGCCTTCGACGCCGCCGCCTTCGCCATCTATGCGGTAGGGTGCCTGGACATTCCGCTGGCGGAATTCGCCATGATCGCGGTCGTCAACGTGCTGATGGTCCGCATGGCCGAGGCGCTGCGCGACGGCCGCGAGAGGATGGCGGTGGCGCTGTGGCACGACGCGATCCGCAAGCTGGCCCTGCTCTTCTTTCCCCTCACCTTCCTGATGATCGTCGCCGGTCCCGCCCTCATCGTCGGGCTGTTCACCGAGCGCTACCGCGACAGCGTTCCGGTTTTCGTCGTGCTCTCACTGGCTCTGCCACTTCCCGCCCTGGCCGTTGACGGCGTGCTTCGCGTGTACGCGCAGACCCGCTTCCTGTTCGCGCTCAACGCCATCCGTCTGCTGGTGACGGGGCTGCTCATCGGCCCGCTCATTGCCGTGTGGGGGCTGGTGGGGGCCGCCGCTGCGACGGTGATCGCCGTGGCGGTCGCCCGGGCGCTGGGGGTGATGTGGATGAGTCGGATCACCGGAATGAACCTTCCGCAGGTCCTGCCGTGGCCGAGCTTGGGCAGTATCCTGGCCGCGGCCGCCGTCGCCGCGCTTCCCGCCGCTCTGGCCGGACGGGTGGGCGAGCTTTCCCCGCTGGGGTCGTTCGTAGTCACGAGCGCCGTCTACGGCGCCGGGTATCTGGTGGCCCTGTGGGGCTTCAGAGTTCTGCGCGACGACGAGCAGGCCACCTTGAGGGGGCTGGCCTCCTCGGTCATCCGATCGGCGGTGGCGGCATCCCGGACGAAGGCCCAGCCCTGATGTGTGGAATCGCGGGAATCCTGAACCTGGGCGATCGCCCCTTCGTCTTCCACGAGCTGAAGGCGATGTGTACCGCTCTCGCCCATCGCGGGCCCGACGACGAGGGATTCTACCTCGGTGACGGCATCGGCCTGGGCATGCGGCGCCTGAGCATCATCGACTTGGATTCCGGGCGGCAGCCGATCGGAAACGAGGATGGATCGGTCTGGGTGGTCTTCAACGGCGAGATCTATAACTACCGCGAGCTGCGCGACGAGCTCGCGCGCCGGGGTCACTCCTTCACGACGTCGACGGACACCGAGACCATCGTGCATCTCTACGAGGAGCTCGGTCCCCGCTGCGTGGAAAGGCTGCGCGGGATGTTCGCCTTCGCGCTGTGGGACGACGCGCGGCGGCGGTTGTTGCTGGCCCGCGACCGGCTCGGGATCAAGCCCCTCTACTACGCCGTGCATGGCGGACGGCTGGTGTTCGCCTCGGAGCTGAAAGCCATCCTCGCTCTCGACGACATCGAGCCCGCGTTGAGTTGGCCAGCATTCAGCCACTTCCTCACCTTCGGCACGACGCCTCGGGCGGACAGCATCGTGGCCGGGGTGCACAAACTCGAGCCAGGGCACCTGCTCGAGATCTCCCCGGGCGGAGCCCCCCGAGTGAGACGGTACTGGGACGTGCACTTCGAGCCGGATCGCTCGCGCCGCGAGGCGTACTTCGTCGACCGCCTGGAAGAGCTCCTGGAGGAGTCGGTCCGGCTGCACATGGTGAGCGATGTCCCGGTGGGAGCCTTCCTGAGTGGCGGAATGGATTCGAGCAGCGTGGTGGCCTTCATGTCGCGCCTGACCGCGGAGCCGATCCGAACCTTCTCCATCGGATTCACCGACCCCGCGTACAACGAGCTTCCCTATGCCCGGCTGGCCGCTCAGGCGTTCGGGACCAAGCATCACGAGCTGGTCGTCGAGCCCGATGTGCTCGGCATGCTGGAGGACCTCGCGCGATGTCTGGACGAGCCGTTCAGCGACTCCTCGGCGATCCCCACCTACCTGGTGTCGAAGCTCGCTGCGGAATCCGTGAAGGTGGTGCTGTCTGGCGATGGGGGTGACGAGCTGTTCGCCGGGTACGACAAGTACGCGGTCGAGGGTCGGGAGCGGCGGTACCGGTTCCTGCCCTCCCCGGCCAGGGCCCTGATGGCCGGCGTGGCGCAGCGAATGCCCGAGCGCCTGAGAGGGCGCAACACGCTTCGTCACCTGTCGCTCCCCGACGGCGACCGCTATCTCGACGCCAACACCCTGTTCGGCTCGGCGCAACTCGCCCGGCTCCTCAGCGCGGACGCTCTCCGTCAGGTGTCGCCTCACGACGCGTGGGCGGTGAACCGCCGATGGCTTCGCAACGGTGACACGCACTGGCTCTCGGCGCTCCAGTACTCGGATTTGCAGACGTACCTCCCGCTCGACATCCTCACCAAGGTCGACCGCATGAGCATGGCGCATTCGCTGGAGGCGCGGGTTCCCCTCCTCGACCACCCGCTCGTGGAGTTCGCCGCCACCATTCCGCCGGAGCTCCAGCGCCGCGACGGCAGGGGGAAGTACCTCTTCAGGCGGGCCATGAGGCGCGTGCTGCCCGAGGCGATCCTCACCCGCCCCAAGCGCGGCTTCGCCATTCCTCTCGGCCGCTGGTTCCGCGGGCGGTTCACCGACTTCGTGCGCGACCTCCTGCTGTCCGAGCGCGCCCGTCAGCGGGGCATCTTCGATCGCGCGCAGGTGGCGCGTCTGGTGGAACAGCCGGAACGGGGCCAGGGCGATCTCGACATTCCCCTCTGGACGCTGATGTCGTTCGAGCTGTGGTGCCGGATCTTCGTCGACCAGCGCTCCCGGGCCGACGCCGCGGAGGCAGCCGTCGCATCGAGACCTTCGAACGTCGCGCGGAAGGCGACTCGGACATGGGGCTGAGGCCGCGGATCGCCATGGTGGTGGCCAGCCTGGAGATTCTGGGCGGCCATGGCGTGCAGGCAGTGACGCTGGCGCGGCACCTCCGGGAAGAGGGGTACGACGTCGCCCTGCTCCCAGTGAATCCGCCATTCCCCCGCGGGGTCCGGTGGCTCCGGCGCTACGCGTACGCGCGGACTCTGCTGAACCAGGCTCTGTATCTTCCGAGCCTTCGCCATCTCCGCGCGGCGGATGTCGTCCACGTCTTCGCCGCATCCTACTGGTCCTTCCTCCTCGCGCCGGCTCCGGCCATCCTCGCCGCCCGGGCTCTGGGCAAGCGCGTGGTACTCAACTACCACAGCGGCGAGGCCGACGATCACCTCGCCCGCTGGGGGCCACTCGTCCATCCCTTTCTCAACATGGCGGAGGCGATCGCCGTCCCTTCGACCTACCTCCAGGACATCTTTGCGCGCTTCGGCTACCGGGCGCGCGTCGTCCCAAACGTGGTCGATCTGTCGCACTTCCGCTATCGCGAGCGGGCGCCCCTCGGCCCCCAGCTCCTGTCCACGCGGAATCTCGAGCCCCATTACCGCGTGGACGACATCCTCCAGGCCTTCGCGATTCTGAAACCGCGCCGTCCGGACGCGCGCCTCACCATCGCGGGCTCGGGCCGCGAGGAGCCTCGCCTCCAGCGCCTGGTCGCGTCGAGCGGCCTCGCTGGCGTGCGCTTCGTGGGGCGGGTCGAGCCGCCCCTCATGCCGCGGGTCTACGACGACGGCAACATCTTCGTCAACGCTTCGGTCATCGACAACCAGCCGCTCTCGGTGCTGGAGGCGTTTGCCGCGGGGCTTCCCGTGGTCTCGACCGGAACGGGCGGCCTGGCGGCCATGGTGCGCGATGGCGAGACGGGCCTGCGAGTCCCGCCGGGAGACCCGGCGGCCATAGCGGCGGGGGTGGCGAAGCTTCTCGAGGATCCCGATCGCGCGCGCGAGCTGGCCCGGTGTGCACGTCGGGAGGCCGAGCAGCACACCTGGCCGCGCGTGCGCGCGGCCTGGGCGGACACCTACGCGGGAGCCGTGGCGTGAAGGTCCGCCGCGTCATGAAGATGGGGCTGAGCGAAGTCGCGGGTCGGAGCCGGCAACAGCTCTGGAAGGGCCTGGAGCGGATCGGGGCCCTCAACCATACCCATCGCACAGTCTGGGGCGCGTGGGCGCCAGCGGCCATCCGCGCCGAGGGCGCAGACGGCGATCATGCCGGCGCACGGTCGATGCAGCTCGATCGGTTCCGCCGCGCCGCCGCGGCTCGTTTCTTCGCGGGGACAGCGGACGCCGAGGTTCCAGCGCTTCTCGCCGCGCGACTCCCCGGCGCGCGCGAGCAGATCATCGAGAGCGCGCAGTCCATCCTCCAGGGCCGCTTCGATGTACTCGGGTACCGCGGGCTGTCCTTCGGCGACCCTGTGGATTGGCACCTCGATCCGATCTCCGGGCGGCGGGCGCCGCTCCTGCACTGGAGCCGCATCGATCCCCTCGATTCGTCGTCGGTTGGCGACAGCAAGGTGATCTGGGAGTTGAACCGCCATCAGTGGCTGGTGCGACTGGGACAAGCCTATCAGCTCACGGGCGATGAGCGGTACGCCGCGTGCTTCGCCACCTCGGTCGACGGCTGGTTGCGGGCCAACCCGCCGGGGTGCGGCATCAACTGGGCGAGCAGCCTGGAACTGTCCCTGCGTCTGATCGCGTGGTGCTGGGCCGTCATCCTCTTCCGCGGCTCGCCGGCGCTCTCGCCGGAGCTGTTCGCGGCCGTGCTGCAGAGCGTCCGCGCTCACGCCGCGCGCGTGGAGCGCTACCTCTCGTACTATTTCTCGCCGAATACGCATCTCACCGGAGAGGCGCTGGGCCTCTTCTACGCCGGCGTGGTCTTTCCCGAGTTGACGGGCGCGCACCGCTGGCGCCGCCTCGGGCGACGGATCCTGATAGTGGAAAGTGAACGCCAGGTGCTGGCCGACGGCGTGCACTTCGAGCGGGCCACGTGCTACCAGCGCTACACCGCGGAGATCTACCTGCACTTTCTGTTGCTGGCCGAGCGCACCCAGATCCCGGTGCCCCCGGCGGTGCGCCAGCGCTTCGCGCGACTCCTCGATTTTCTCGTCGCCGTGGGCCAGCCCGACGGTGCCCTCCCCCACATTGGAGACGCCGACGGAGGCTGGCTCCTGCCGCTGGCCGCGCGGGGGCCCGACGACGTCCGCGGCATCCTCGCCGCCGCCGCCTCGATCTGTGGCCGGTCCGACTTCGCGTGGGCCGCCCAAGGATGGGCCCCCGAGGCGCTCTGGCTTCTCGGCCGCGCCGGGATGACGGCCTTCGATGCGCTCGCGCCCTCCCCGCCCGTGGGGCCCGAATCACGGCTGTTCTCGGAGGGTGGCTACGCGATCATGCGAAGCGCATGGGACCGCGGGGCCCACCAGCTCGTGTTCGATGTGGGCCCGCTCGGCTGCCCGGTGAGTGCGGGTCACGGCCACGCCGATCTGCTGAGCCTCCAGTGTGCCGCCTTCGGAGAGCCGTACCTCGTCGATCCCGGAACGTACTGTTACACCGCCGATCGCGCGTGGCGCGACTTCTTCCGCAGCACCGCGGCGCACTCCACGGTCATGGTGGACGGTCGCAGCCAGGCGCGGCCGCACGGCCCGTTCGGCTGGCACGAGCAGCCCCGCGCGGCACTCACCAGCTGGCGATCGACAGACGCGCTCGACGTGGTGGACGCCCAGCACGCGGCGTACCGGGGTCTCGACGATCCCGTGGTTCATCGGCGCCGCGTGCTGTGGGTCAAGCCGCGCTATTGGGTCATCGTGGACGACCTCCTGGGCGTCGACGAGCATCGCGTCGAGCTGCGGTTTCAATTCGCGCCTCTGGACGTGACAATCGACGAGGCGTTGTGGACCCGCGCCCGCGGTGCGCGCGGCCACGGCCTGCTCCTGCACCCGTTCACGAGGGTCGGTCTGCAGGCGCAGCTCTTCAGGGGGGAAGCGGCGCCGATCCAGGGCTGGGTCTCGCCCGACTACGGCCAGCGCCGCCCGGCCCCCGTGGTCGTCTACTCGGCGGTCGCCACCCTGCCCCTCAGGATCGCCACGCTCGTGCTCCCGATAGAGGATTCCCTGGCCATCACCCCCCTCGTGTCGCCCGTCGACGACGATGGGGCCGGGCCCCTCGGCCTCAGCGTGGATGGGGGACGCGAGGTCGTGCGGTTCGGTCCGCGCGACGAAGTCACCGTCGGCCGGCCCGGCGTCATGGAGAACCTATCGTGCTGACCACCGGCTTCGTGGGAGGAAGGATCGGCGATCAATTGCTCCGGACGCTCGGTCGCCATGCCGAGCGCGTGGACCCCCTGAGCGGCACGTCCTACCGGGGCCGCAGCAAGCTGGAGGCGCTCTTCGGGCCGAGCATCTGGGCGGAGATTGCCGGTAAGAAGGTCATCGACGTCGGCTGCGGCATCGGGGACGAGGTCCTGGAGATGGCCCAGCGCGGCGCGTATCGGGTGATCGGTCTCGACGTTCGGGAGACCGTGCTCGAGCAGGCCCGCCGGGCCGCCACCGACCGCGCGCTCTCCGATCGGTGCCTGTTCACCACGCACACCCGCGAGCGCGCGGACGTCATCGTGTCCATCGACGGCTTCGAGCACTACGACAACCCCGAATGGATGCTCCGCCAGATGCGCACCCTGATCCGTCCCCACGGCCGCGCCCTGATCGCCTTCGGTCCCCCGTGGTTCCATCCCTACGGCGGTCACCTGTTCTCGGTATTCCCGTGGGCCCACCTGATCTTCACCGAGGCGGCGCTGATCCGGTGGCGCGCGCGGTTCAAGTCCGATGGCGCGACCAGGTTTGGCGAGGTCGCGGGCGGCCTCAACCAGATGACCGTCGGTCGCTTCGAACGGCTGGTGGCCTCCAGCGACTTCGAGGTCGTCGAATTCGCCGCCCGGCCGATCCGCCGACTGCGGCCACTCGCCAATCGGCTGACTCGCGAGGTCCTGACCTCCAGCGTGCGCTGCACGCTCATTCCCAAGGCGCCCGGCCGTACCCGGCGCGCCCGCTGCTGAGCCCATGTGCGGGATTGCCGGAATCGTCAAGTTCGATGGGACCGAGCCCGTGGAGGAAGCGCGGCTCAAGCGCATGCGGGACGTGCTGCGCCATCGGGGGCCGGACGGCGAGGGGCTGTGGATGGAGGGAGGGGTGGGGCTCGGCCATCGGCGCCTGGCCATCGTCGACGTGGGCGGCGGTCATCAGCCGATGGCCAACGAGGGGGGTTCGGTCTGGATCACCTATAATGGTGAGATCTACAACCATCAGGTGTTGCGGGAGGCCCTGGCCAATCGGGGCCATCGCTACCGCACGCGCAGTGACACCGAGACCATCCTTCACCTCTACGACGAGGAGGGGGAAGGGTGCGTGGAACGACTGCGCGGCATGTTCGCCTTCGCCCTCTGGGACCGCCGGCGGACGCGGCTCCTCCTGGCGCGCGATCGCCTCGGCATCAAGCCGCTCTATTTCGCGGTCAGCGACGGGGAGTTGCTCTTCGCCTCGGAGATCAAGGCCATCCTGGCCGCCCGCCCGGTCCGGCCGCGTTTGAACGAGGCCATCGTGCCGGAGTTCCTGGCCACGCGCTTCGTGGCCGGCGAGGAGACGTTCTTCCAGGGCATCCGCAAGCTCTTGCCCGGACGCACGCTCACCTGGTCGCCGGCCGAGGGAATCCAGCAGCGGCGGTATTGGCGGCTGCCTCTGACTCTCGACACCGACCCGGGCCCTCTGGAGGTGGAGGCGCGCGACGTGCGCGCCGAGCTGACCGAGACGGTCCGCGGCCATCTCATGAGCGACGTGCCGCTGGGGCTGTTCCTGTCGGGAGGGCTCGATTCCAGCGCGCTGGCCGCCCTCATGGCGCCGATGATGCCCGAGCGCCTTCGCACATTCTCCGTCGGCTTTGCCGAGCAGGAAGCCGACGAGCGGCCCTACGCGCGGATGGCGGCCCGGGCCGCGGGCGCG
>JBKPAK010000241.1:0-9787 GCA_046726415.1 Candidatus Methylomirabilota bacterium | reverse complement strand
CGTGCGCCTGCGGGTCTTGCTCGAGCGGCTCGGGTTCGGGATCGCCTCGCCATCCGCGGAGCCGTCGCGCCCGCCGCCGCGACGGGGAGCGTAGCCGAACACGCCCCTCGTCCCGGCATTCCCTCGCCGGATCCGGACCTCGCGCCGTCGTCTGCCTCCCGTCTTCCTTCTGGCTCGGGCCGCTCCCGACTTCATCTCTACGAGGGCACGGTTCGCGACGGATCGCCGCCCTTCTGAGCACCGCCGAGCGTCATCGCCCTTCCCGGACGCTTGACTTCGCCCTCCGGGGCACGATCGTGGCCTGCGGCAG
Organism: Candidatus Methylomirabilota bacterium; assembly: GCA_046726415.1. Lineage (GTDB taxonomy): Bacteria > Methylomirabilota > Methylomirabilia > Rokubacteriales > CSP1-6 > CAVWFS01. The sequence continues at coordinate 9,477 of JBKPAK010000241.1, read as the reverse complement.
GGGGCAAGGGGGAAAGGTTGGCGGCAGCGAACGGGCTTTGGAATTCTTATGCTCCGTCTCATGATGGCGACGGCGCCGTCGCCCATGTCGCCGTAGCCGGTGACCAGCCCGATCTCGGCATCCGGGACCTGGGTGGCGCCGGCCTCGCCCCGGAGCTGCCGCACGAGCTCGACGATGTGATTCAGACCGCCATGTGCGCCTGGGACAGGAGGCCGCCGTACGTGTTCACGGGCAGCCGGCCGCCGAGCCCGAGCGCGCCGTCCTCCACGAACGCCCCGCCCTCGCCTTTCCGACAGAAGCCGAGGTCCTCGAGCTGGCACAGCACGTTGTAGGTGAAGCAGTCGTAGATCTCGGCGACGTCGATGTCGGCGGGGGTCACCCCGGCCATGGCGAACGCGCGGGGCGCGGCCTTGGCGGTGCCGAACGTGGTGAGGTCGGGTCGCTGGGGACGGCCGCCACGCAGCTCGCGCCGCCCATCGGCGTCGTCGCCGAGAAGCGGAGGTCGGCGATGCCGAAGTTCGTGACGAAGTCCTCGGCGACGACCCCGCTGGTTCCGTAGGGGATGATGCCGTCGATGTCCTTCGGCGTGAGCCCGGCGTCAGCGATGGCCGCCAGCGCCGCCTGCATCTGGAGCGCGACGACGCTCTGACCGGAGTTCCGGCTGTACGCCGTCTCGCCGACGCCGCTGATGACCCCCTTGTCTCGAAGCGACATGTCGTCCTCCGTCAGAGCTCCCGCGCTTGGCCGCTGCTGCCCGTTCGCGTGGACCGGCATCGCCGACTCGGCTCGTGTCGATCCGACCTCATACGCTTGCCTGGAATTCGAGCTCGTTACATGCTCTTGTTCATCCTCGCCCTGGGGGACTGGGCGCCAGAGGGTGTTCGCGAGCGAGTCGGGGAACGGGCCGGAGCGACGGAGCGCGTCCCACCCGAACCCCGCACCTCACCCGTGCGTTCGAACAGCTCCTCGAAGTGCCCGGAGGTCGGATTCACGACGACGCCTCCCGCGCGCCTTGCGACCCGTGCGACCGGCTGAGATAATTCCAGCCGTCCGGAACCTCGACGCGAGAGGAGTCATCGATGCCCAACATCACCGTCCAGTGGTACGCGGGCCGTACGCCGCAGCAGAAGCGCGAGATCACCGCTGCCATCACCAAGGCCATGGTGGACATCGGCAAGACCACGGCCGATCAGGTGCACATCGTCTTCCAGGATGTCGAGAAGTCGAACTGGGGCGTGAACGGCAAGCTGGCCAGCGACTAGCCGCTCCCGTGTCCGGCCTCGCCTCCCGCGGCGTAGAGAGGCCGGAGGCGACCGGCGCCATCCCTCGATACGCGGTCGCTCGAGGCCTCCCACCGGCGGCCGGCGGAGTCGCGGCGGCCCGACGTCTGGGTCCTGGGCGTGCTGCGGAACCGGCGCGATCACGACCTGATCCGGCGCGCCGTCCTGGACGGACCCTGATGACGGCTCCGTCGGGAAGCTCGTTGGGCGGGACCCTCCGACGGGAAGCTCGTTGGGCGGGACCCTGATGATGCTCCGAGGGCAAGCTCGTTGGGCCAGTCGCAGCGAGTGAGCCACCGCGGCGCCTGCTAAGATCGCAAGCCGATGATTCCGCTATCCGTGCTGGTTGCGGGGAGCGCCGCGGCGCTTACGCCCCAACGCGCGTGGCTGGAGCGCCTCGCGCTCGCCGTCCCCGGCCCGAGTGCGAGCCGCTGGCTGCTCTTCGCCGATGCCGTGTGCTTGATCGCTCTGGGACTGCGCACCCGCCAACCGGTGTTGGCAGTGCCTCTGGCCCTCGGCGCCGGCTTCCTAGTCCTCAATGTGCTCGGCATGGTCCTCACCGACTTCTACCTGGGCCTCGCCGCCTTCCACCTTCTCATCGCCGTCATCACCCTGGCGTTCTACCCGCGCCGTTGGCTCGGCGCTACCGCCTTCGCCCTCGTCCTCCTTCTCGGCGTGGCCACGTAGTCTCGCAACTCCGAAGGTTCTCCCCCCGACCGCAAGAGGCAGGGGCGGTGACCGCTCGCCCCGGAGCCGTCTCTTCTGGGTCAACGGAACTGCCGCTCGAAATCGTGGCTCCATGACATCGCGGGCACCGTCGCGTGCTCAGGGGCCTGTGGTCCCCGCCCTGCCACACGCCCGATGGATTGACGGATGGTCGAGTTGCGACGCTACAGGCCTTCCATCTGCTTGTGGCACTCGCGGCAAACGGGCGCCACGCGCGCCCGCACGATGAAGCGGTTGGCCGCATCGCTGCCGGTGACATGCGACACGTGGCAGGTGATGCACGTGACGTTCACGGTGTCGTGCTCGCGGATCGCGTGATACGACGTGCCGCCGCGGCCCTCGGTGGCCGCCTCCGCGGCGAGCGTGGATTCGTCGGTCGGGTCCACCGCGCCGGTGGTCTTTGAAGCCTGCGGCGCGGCAGCCGGCCTGAGGATCGGCGTGTGGCACTGACGGCACTCGACGTCGCGGAGTGGCAGCCGCATGTGGTCGGGCTCGCGGTAGCGACCCACGAGGAACTTCAGCGTGTCGATCCCCGCCACCGTCCACACGCGCACGCGCATGACGGGATCGGCGCCGCCGTGGCAGGCGATACACCCGACCTCCGCCTTCTTGGTGTGGTGGAGGCCAGCGAGGTCGGTGGCCGAACTCGCGGTCAGCCGTCCGAACTTCTCGTCGTGAAGATGGCAGGCCACGCAGAAACGGTTATCACGCTCCTTGACGCTGAGGCCCGCCAAGAACAGCACGCTGAGGACGGAGGCCCCGAGGATGGCGGCCACGCCCGGCGCCAGCCGCCGGACGAGCGAGCCCGCCATCCGGGAGCCTCCCGCCGGACGCTACCGGACCGTGACGCTCACAGGCTTGGCGAACAAGATCCTCGGCGAAGGCCCACCCGGGCCGCCGCGCGGCATGACCGCACCCGTCGGGGTCGTCACCGTGCCCACGGACGACGCGCGCTCGGTGCCGAAGTGGAAGGCGGCGGTGACCTCGTACGTGCCCGGCTCCTGGGGCGCCTTCACCGTCCAGACGACCTTGCCTTCCGCGAACTTCTTGGCGGCGAGGTCGCTCTTCTGATCGAAGATGATGGCGCTGTTGAGGTTCTTCTTGAGGCCGGCGGCGCGGCTGTCCACCCACTTGGTCTGTTCCTTGCCGTCGCTGCCCCAGACCTTCGGCGCCCCCACGATCACCCAGCCATCGCCGTTGAGCGGCCTGGCTTGGTAGCGGAGGTCCGTGTCAACGAGGAAGACGCCGACCACGCCCTGGCCGCCCTTGACGTTGGCCGTAATCTGCGCCTCTTGCCCGGGCTTGAGGCTCGAGGGTGCGGTAAGCGTGATGGAGGCATTCTCGTCCATCGTCCTCACATCGGCGAGGAGCTTCTGGCGATCGGCCGGCGACATGTCCTTGTAGGGGCCGGCCCCCTCCTCGATAGCCTTGTAGTGCTTGTTCTCCTTCACCTGGCTGCTTGCGAACGCGTCCGGCTCATTTCGGAGCTGCTCGCGGTTGAAGGACGAGTGACAGCCGGCACACGTCGGCGCCAGGTCCGTCACATTCCGGACCGGCCCGCCCACGTAGCTGTGAGCAACCGGAGCGCTGGAGCCGGTCAGCAGGGCCACGAGGCCGAGAGCGGCGCTGAATCGTCTCATAGTACCTCCCTCCGAGGTGGATTGTGCGGCCATCGATCGGGGAAAACGGCCCGGGGACGCCGTCTGTTCCCGCCAGCAACGCTATCGCAAAACCCGGACTCCCGGAAAGCCTCAATCGCTCCTGACCGCGGCGTGATGACCGCCGCCCGCGAGCGGGATGACGCATCGGTGCGACGGTCGGAACGAGAAACCCATGATCTGCGGCGAAGGGAGTGGGGTGACCGTTGAGCTCCGGCCGTCTCAGCAGTCAGCGCGGGACGTCGCCCCAGACGACGTAGCGCCGGCGTCCGCCGCTCCCGCCCTTCCTCGACCATGCGCTGTTCCTGAGCCGCCACGAGATCGAGCAGGGGATCGCTGCCCACGTTCACGAGGCCATGCGCCTTCAACAGCGTCTCGATGTCCTCTCTTCCTCGGCGCCGTCGCCGACCGCTCGGGCATCCGCCGCACGCTGTTCATCACCTTCACCCTGCTCTCGGTTGCGGCGACCGCGCTCCTGGCCACGGTCGAGCCAGGAATGGTCCTGTGGGGCTTCCTCCTCGGCGTCCTCGGCAACGTTGGCTTCGAGGGAGCCCGCGTCTACTACAACGCCTGGCTCCCGGAGCTCGCCCCGCCCGGCCAGCGCGGCCGTCTGTCCGGCTGGGGCTTCGCCGTCGCCTATGCCGGCGCGATCGTCGCCCTGCCATTCCTGCAGGCCGAACGCTACGGCGGGGCCTTCCTTGCCGCCGCAGCACTCTTCGGCGGCTTCGCGCTCCCCGCTTTCGTCCTGCTCTGTTCGCCATCGATGTGCTTGTCTGCCCCGGGTGTGGCGGCCGCCGGCACATCGTGGCCGTCGTCACCGCGGGCCAGCGCCTCCGAACCCTGCTCGAGCGCCTAGGACTCGGTGATCCGGCCGCCGCCCCCGGACCCTCCCGATCTCCGCCGCGGTCCGACGGGTCTCTCTGAACTCCCCCATCGGACGTCGCCAGCCCCCGGCGCGCTTCTAGTCCTCGTCTGCCCACCCCCGCGCTCGGGACCCGGTCGCCCCCGCCGCCCCCGGTTCATCAGGACGGACCCTACTGTTCTCGTGCTACCGCTCCCTCCCTTTGAGTCGTCCTGCTGGTCACCACCAGCCCGCCCGCCCGCCCCGCCCTCTTGCTTCCGTCCCCGGAGAAAGCTATCCCCTCCTGCCGGGCGGGCTCGGTCGACGCGTCAGGGCCTTTTGGAACGCCTATCCGCTTTCGAACGCCTATCCGCAGGATGCGCCGTACCTCGTCGCGACTCAGGATCGCCGGCAGCTTTCTTTCTCGCGCCGGCCGGACGAGGTCGAAGACCTTCCACTCGCGGCTCAGCGTGCGCTCGGAGAAGAACTTGATGCCACACAGGGCGATGGTGAAGCTGGCCCGCGCGAAGTGCTTGACCTTCGTGAGGTAGAGGAAATACTCGCGCAGGTCGTTCTCCTCGAGCTGGTCGGGCGGACGACGGAAATGGACGGCGAGCTGGCGGACCGCGCGGACGTAGGCTTCCTGGGTGCGTGGGGAGGAACCCCCGAAGCTGCAGGTCGTCGAGCATGCGTTGGCGGAGTGGCGTCATGGCGTCCCCTTTCCGGGCGGCTGGGACCGCCCAGAACAGGGTGCGTCGTGACATCACTCGCCGGACGAGGACGGGGAACCCTTGCGAACGTGCTCTCGGCTATCCGCCGAAGGCGGATTGAGTTCAACAGCGCGTTCGATCGGAGCGCTGGCTCGCCTTCGCTCGCCGCGGCCGGTCAACGTGACCGTTATGCGCACTGACCGTCGTCTTCCACCGCTAGCTCTGCTACGCTTTCGGCGGCTACCGCATCCGGAGTAAAGCTGAGGCTCACGATGACGTGTGCGCGATGCCAGCACGAGAATCGGCCCGGCGCGAAGTTCTGCGAGGAATGCGCGGCACCCCTGGTGGCCGCGTGCGCCGCCTGTGGAGCCTCGCTTTCGGCAACCGCCAAGTTCTGCTCGGAGTGCGCCCATCCCGCCGGTCGAGGAGCGCCGTCGGCATCACCACGCTTCGTGGCGCCAGGAACCTACACCCCCCAACACCTGGCCGAAAGGATTCTCACCTCGAAGGCCGCGCTCGAGGGAGAGCGCAAGCAGGTGACCGTCCTCTTCGCCGATATCAAAAGCTCCATGGAGCTGCTTGCCGATCGCGATCCCGAGGAGGCGCGCAAACTCCTCGACCCCGTCCTCGAACGCATGATGGAGGCCGTGCACCGCTACGAGGGCACCGTGAACCAGGTGATGGGCGACGGGATCATGGCGCTGTTCGGCGCGCCCCTCGCCCACGAGGATCACGCGGTGCGAGCGTGCTACGCGGCGCTGCGGATGCAGGAGTCGCTCAAGCGCTACACGGACGATACGCGCCGCTCGCACGGGATGGAGGTACAGATCCGGGTCGGCCTCAACTCGGGTGAGGTCGTCGTCGGCTCGGTCGGCAGCGATCTCCGCATGGACTACACCGCCGTCGGCCAGACCACCCACCTCGCGGCCCGGATGGAACAGATGGCGGTACCCGGGACCGTCCGGCTGACCGCCGAGACCGTGCGGCTCGCCGAGGGCTACGTCGAGGTGCGGTCGCTCGGGCCCATCCCCGTGAAGGGGCTCGCGGACCCGATCGAGATCTTCGAGTTGACGGGGGCGGGCACGGCGCGCACTCGCCTGCAGGCCGCCGCCCTCCGCGGCCTCACGCGCTTCGTCGGCCGCGACGCCGAGGTCGAGCACCTGCGCCGGGTGCTCGGCCAGGCCGCCGCCGGCCACGGCGAGGTGGTCGCCATCGTCGGCGAGGCCGGAGTGGGCAAGTCGCGGCTGGTCCACGAGTTCACCCACTCGCATCGGGTGCAGGACTGGCTGATCCGGGACGCCCCGTCCGTCTCCTACGGCAAGGCCACCAGTTACCTGCCCGTGATCGACCTGCTCAAGGGCTACTTTCAGATCGGCGACCAGGACGACCACCGGGAAATGCGCGCCAAGGTGCTGGGGCGCGTGCTGGGCCTAGACCGCGCGCTCGAGCCCTTGCTGCCCCCGCTCCTCGCTCTCCTGGACGTTCCGGTCGAGGACCCGACCTGGGAGAACCTGGACCCGTCCCAGCGCCGCCAGCGCGCCCTCGACGCGGTCAAGCGCCTCCTGCTGCGGGAGAGCCGGGTGCAACCGCTGCTCGTGGTCTTCGAGGACCTGCACTGGGCCGATGCGCTTCTGGCTGGAGCGGGCGCAGGCGGAGATCGCAGAATTGCGGAGTACAGATCAGGTGCCTGAGTGAACAGTCTCTCGCGACGGCGTTCGCTCCTCACCACAGCCCTAGTCGCCGCCCTCCTTCCCGGACACCGTGTCCGAGGCGTGCCGGACCTTCGACCGCCCGACGTGGGCTCCCGGCCGGACGGCGTGGCCTCGAGTCCGACGCGCGCCGTCTCGTCCTGGATGGTCGAGACGGCGCCCCTCGCCGCCGCCCTCGCGCTGCTGTGCGGCAAGCTGATCTACTTCAGCGCGCTGCTTCCCGGAGCGTGGTGGGAGTCGGAAGAGAGGATCCGGCAATGGATGCGTCCCGCCTTCCACCTCCTCGATGTCCTCCCCAACCACCCCCAGGTCCTCGCCGCCACGCTGGCCGGCCTGCTCATCGTGGTCGCGCCGCTTCCGTGGCTGCCGCGCTTCCCGCGGCTCCTCGGCCTGCTCGCAATCGACGCCGCCCTCACGTCGCTCGCCCTCGTCGATCTGGTGCACGTCCGCTTCTACGGCGAGGTCCTCTCGCTCTCCGACCTGATCGTGGCGCCCGTCGTGGTGGCCGTGCTCCCGCGGATCCTCGAGTCGGTACCGATCGTGAACGCGGTGTACTACCTGGACGTCCTCGCGGGCCTTCTCCTCGTGCCCTGGTACTGGCGCGCCTGCCGTCGCGTCCCGCGGCTCGACCGTCGGTCGCGCGCCGGCCTGAGCACGGCGCTGCTGGGCGCGGGCGTCCTTCTGGCCGCGCCGGTGGCAGGGCTCGTCTGGCGAAGCGCGCGTGAGCTGCTGGAGCACTCGAGCGCCCGCATCGAGGTGGCCTCCGCCATCGGGATCCTGCCCTACCACGTCGGGGACCTCGTCGTGCGCCTGCACCGGGCGCCGCCGGCCATCGGCGAGGCCGAGCAGCAGCTCGTCGGCCGCTTCCTGGAGGAGCGGATCCGCGCGCGCGTAACTCCGTCACCACTCTTCGGACGGGCCCTCGGGCGAAATCTCATCATGGTGAATGCCGAGTCCCTGCAGGCGTTCCCGCTGGGACTCGAGATCGACGGGCAGCCCGTGACTCCCCGCCTCTCCGCCTTCGGCCGCGAGAGCCTGCACTTCGTGAACTTCTACGACCAGACCCACCTCGGAACGACCTCCGATGCCGAGTTCGCGGTGCTGCAGTCCCTGCACCCGCTGGCGGCCGGCGTCCTCTCCAACCACTTCCATCACCACCGGTTCCGGGGACTGCCGCAGGTCCTCGCCGAGCGCGGCTACGCCACGCTGTCCGCGTGCGCCGCCCCGGGCGGGTTCTGGAACATGGCGTCCATGCATCCGGCCTTGGGTTTCCAGCGCTCCTTCTTCGAGGGCGCGTACCGCATGGTCGAGCACGTGGGACTGTGGCTGTCCGACCGCGAGTTCTTCGCGCAGACCGTGCCGAGGCTGCGGGCCCAGCCGATCCCGTTCATGGCGTTCCTCCTGACGGCCTCCAACCACCATCCCTACCGCTTGCCGGCCGCGGACAAGGTGCTGTCCCTGGGGGCGCGGGAGGGCACCCTGCTCGGGGACTACCTGCACTCTGTTCACTACTTCGACCGGGCGTTCGGCGAGTTCGTGGATCGCCTACGCGAAGGGGGGCTGCTGGACACCTCCGTCATCGTCGTGTACGGCGACCACCAGGGCTTCCTCGGCGACCCCCCCGAGCTCGCCCAGCTCCTCGGCTTCCCCGAGCGGGACGAGTACCGGACTGTGAGGGTCAGGAAGAACGTACCGCTCTTGATCCGGCTGCCGCAGGCGGAGGCGGCGGGCGTGAGGACGGCGAGCGGAGGGCACCTGGATATCGCTCCCACCGTGTTGAGCCTGTTGGGGGTGCGCCATCGGGGCAGCGTGATGCTGGGCCACGACCTGACGCACGGGCGCCACTCCCTCGTGGCCTTTCGGGATGGCAGCCTCACGGATGGCACGATTTGGTATGTCCACCGGGGAAGCGGCGCCGAGGGCGTGTGTTACGAGGTGGCGACGGGGCGCGCGGTCGGCTGCGGCGCCGTCGAGCACGCGCGCCGTGAGGTCCGGGAGCGGCTCAAGGTCTCGGATCTCATTGTCCGAGGCGATCTGATTCCGATCCTTTCGCGACCGGGCCGCCGCTTCTGAGCCGGGGGCGAGCTCCGCGGGGGTGACCCCGGCGGTCGGTCGATTCTCCCCTACAGGCGGGCCGCTATGACGCGCTCCTGGCCGAACCTCGGGGCGGGCCTGGTGTAGAGCGTCATCAGTATCTCGAAGTCCTGGCCGTACTTCGTGCGCCGGAAGACGTCCTCACGAATCGCCCACCATCACCAGAGATCACCCGCAACGTTGCGTCCCTGGTCGGCACTGTCCCTCTGCCCTCTGCTCGGGTAGGCGGGCAGGTGGCGCTCGCTCAAGACGATGACGTGGTCGAGGCAGTCGCGCCTGATCGACCCGATCAGGCGTTCGGCGAAGGGATTCTGCCAAGGGCTCCGCGCAGCCGTGAGGACTTCTCGGATCTGCATGCCCTTCACGCGCTGGCGGAACGCGTCTCCGTAAATCGCGTCGCGATCGCGAAGAAGATAGGAAGGGGCGGTGTCGTCGGGGAAGGTGTCCACGATCTGCTGA
>JBKPAK010000240.1:0-32677 GCA_046726415.1 Candidatus Methylomirabilota bacterium | reverse complement strand
AATGGCGTTGCCGCCCAGCGCCACCACCAGCCGCGCGTCGTGCAGGGCCACGGCCTCCTCCCGCCGCGCAATTGTACCCCGGCCTCTGCGCGAGCTCTCCACTCCCGCCGGTCCGGCGGACGAGCGCGAGCGCGCTCAAGTCCCGTCTATGGTCGGCACGGGGTCGTCATCCGACGACTGGCGCGTGATCAATCGGCCCCTGCGGCGTTCGCGTGCGGAGATCGCTTCCCGCGCGTCGACAGCAGCCGGTCAAGCTGGTTCGCAAAGGCGTGGCTGTCGCTCTGGCTCCAGGGCGCCGGGCCACCGGTCTCGACGCCGCTGGCCCGCAGCTGGTCCATGAGGTTGCGCACCGCCAGGCGTTCGTGGATGTTGTCCGTCGTATAGAGCACGCCACGCGGGTCGAGCGCCTGGGCCCCGCGCCCAATCACGGCCGACGCCAGCGGAATGTCGGCCGTCACCACGAGATCCCCCGCCTGAACCGTTTCCACGATCTCCCGATCGGCGACATCGAAGCCATGCGGCACTCGCAGGGCCCGAACGAAGGGCGACCGCGGCGTCCAGAGCAGTTTGTTGGCAACCAGGATCACGGAAACCTGCATGCGTTCGGCGGCGCGGAACAGGATCTCCTTGATGGCCTTCGGGCAGGCGTCGGCGTCGACCCAGATCTGCATGGGACGTCTGCCTACTAATCCGACCTCTCTTCGGGTGCGCGTCGATGCGCTGTGCGCGCGCAGGGAGAGACGCCGATGAGGCACCTCACGGTACGTGCAGGGCCGCCTGCCCGGCGAAACTCATCACGTACGAAGCGGTCAGCCCGCCGCTGCTTCTGAAGACCTTATCCCGCTCGATGAGACGGGCGGTGATGAGGGCGTTGATCGTCATCGGGAGCAGCTCGGCGGTGCCGATCCAGCACGTCTCCTGCATACCCGCCTCGCTCGGCTCGAGCCGGACGAAGAGCACGCCCCCCTGGGCCATCCGCTTGAGGACCTCGTGTTGCCGTTCGCTGAGCTTCATGGGTTACCCCCGGGTCCTGACCACGCGGTAACGACCGTCGGGGATTCGCTCGACGCGTGTTGCCGGTTCGAGCTCGTCGAGCAACTCTCCGATCCGCTTCGTCACGGGTGCCCTCATGCCGACGACCCATCCGGTCTGCAGCAGCTCGTCGGCGAGCGCGGCCGCAGTGACTCCGACAGCGTGTGTCTTTAGGACGGCGACCACCTTGGCGTGCGGCGTGATGGGCTCGCCGTGCCGGAGCGGGGCGAACATCTTCCGATCGCCCCTGTCCTTAGTCACCACCGGACCCTGACGGCAGGGCCGTGGGCGGAGGTCGTCGGGGCGGACCGCCTCCCCGCGGAGACCCCGTTCACTCCGACGCCCTCATCACGTCCGGCGCCTCCGCCGCTCGCGACCGCTCGGTCGCCGCCTCGTTCCCAACGATGGATTCTCGCGTTTCTCCTCGCTCAGCCGGCCTTGGCGCGCGACCGTGCGCAATAGGCGGACTGCCTTGGCTTGCCCCTCGACGTTGGCGAGGAGGGCCGGATCGTTGTCGCGCCTCAAGCCCTCCTCGACCAGAGCTCGGAGGACGATCTGAAGGCTGACGGGGAGCTTGAACGTGGTCGTCGCCTTCCCGGCCAAGACCCTGGCCCGATCCAGGACGTCCTGGGGAAGGATGAGAAGGACGCGCGTCTTGTTCGCGAACATGACACCTCCTGTCTCGGCCCGCCCACTCGGCCGCAACCGCGGGTTCACTCGCTACAAGTGACATATTCTATATACTACGATATGTGATATATATTATACGAAGAAAACCGCGGACGGGCCCGGCGGAAAGCCGGGTCCGCGCGGCGGAGGCAAGGCCATGAATTTCGCGATGTTCGCGACGTTGGTGCTCGTGGGGCTGCTGACCGGCTGGCTCGCCGGGTTCGCGATGAAGGACGGAGGTCATGGGCGGCTCTGGGACCTCACCCTCGGCCTGATCGGGAGCACCGTGGCCGGTGAGATCTTCGCGCTCCTGGGTCTCGCGGCGGACGCGGGGATCTTCGTGGCGGCGGTGGTGGCGTTCGCCGGGGCGGCCGTCGTGATCATCGCCCAGCGTCAGGTTTGGCACGCGCACGCCTAGGCACGTGACCTCATCCGCTCGGCAGGGTCCCGTATCACGTTTTATATATCGTATATATTTTATTTGACTTACTACGCGGACGATGCCATGCTAGCCGTGTCTGGTCCGGTCGCGGTTCATCGTGAACCCCCTCCCTCCCCAGACCACCGCCCTGGGCGCCCTCTTCCGCCCTCCAGGGCGTGTCCCCAACGCGGGAGACCTGTTCGGGGGTGCGAGATGGCGCATAAACTCTTCATCGGCGGCCTGTCCTTTTCCACGTCGAGCGAACGTCTGCGGGAGCTGTTCACCCAGGCCGGCACCGTCGAATCGGCCGCCGTCGTGACGGACCGCGACACCGGACGCTCGCGCGGCTTCGGCTTCGTCGAAATGGCGACGGCCCCCGACGCGGAGGCCGCGGTGGCAAAGTTCAACGGTCAGGACGTGGATGGCCGAATCCTGAAGGTCGAGCGGGCCAATCCCCCCAGCTCGAGTGGACGCGCGGGAAAGCGTTGGTAGCCGGCTCGCCATGCACGTGGCCGCCTTCTGCTCTCCGCGGAGCCCTGACTGGCGCTGGCGCATCGTCAGCTACGATGGCGAAATGGTCGCTGAGTCGCATCAGACCTTCCCGACCATTGCTGCCGCAGTGGCCAGCGGCACCCAGCACCTCATCGAGATGAACGTCGACAATCGGGCGGAGCTCGACCGCACGTATCGATGGAATGCCCAGCGTCGGCGCCGCTGAGCGATGGGATCGCTCGATACGGACGCTCAGACACGGGAGCAGCAGGCCAAGGTGTGGGCTCTCCGCGACGGCTTGCCGGACCGTGCCGACAACCGGATGGGGAGTCCGCGCCCCGAGCCGCCACAGAGCATCGGGCGGGATCGTCGGCCGCTCCCATCCACCCTTGCAGTTAACCGTGTCGTACCGTTCCGCTGTCACGGAGGTGTCCCATGGCAATGCAACTCCCCTGGCTCAAACCGGCGGTCTGGGGCGCGATCGTCGGCGCCGCAGGAACCATGATCATCGGCTTTTCATGGCTCGGCTGGACCCTCGGAGGCACCGCCGAGCGGGTGGCGCTTGAACGCGCCAACGCCGCTGTGGTCGTCGCGCTCACTCCGACCTGCGTCGCGAGCTTCATGCAGCAGCCCAATGCCGCGGCGAAGCTCGCAGAGTTCCAGAAGATCGATTCGTGGAAACAGCGGCAGGCTGTTGAAGAAGGCGGCTGGGCAACTCCGCAAGGAGACAAGACGCCCAACTCCGGACTTGCCAGTGCCTGCGCCGACGCGCTCGTGAAGGCCAAGGTGTAGCAGCAGGAGGCGACTTGGCGGCGGTGGGTTGGCAGAAGCACCGCCGTCAACGCGCCGGGAAACGTGAACGAGTTAACGAGTTGACTGACTGGACGGTCCGCCCGGTGGGCGGCGCCATGAGAAGCGGGATGGCTCCATATCGGGAATCCCCCTTCAGGAGGTTTTGTCATGAAGCCAGCGACTGCCGCGAAGGTTAAGTATGGGAGTTGGGGCCTTATTTGTGGGGCAATCATCGCTACGACCGTGGGCTTTGCGTGGGGTGGCTGGACGACCGCCGGTACTACCCAAACCATGACCCGAGAGGCGGTCGTGGCGAGTCAGGCGGCGATCTGCGTCGCCCAGTTTATGAAACAACCGAACCCCGAAGAGAAACTGAAAGCACTCGCGGAAGTCAGTAGCTATCAGAGAGCTGAAATCATTGAAAAGGGTGGCTGGGACAAGATGCCCGGGCAAGAAAAGGCTGGCTGGTCTGTAGCCCGAGCGTGCGCCGATGGGCTCGATCTTCTTGTGAAGAAATGAGACTGGTGCATGGTATGAGCCTTGGCCGCGCACTTCCTGAAGGGCGGCCAGAGGTTCTCCTAACGCGCTCTCACCCGCCGACGTAGTTCATCGCGCCGACGATCACGGCGGAGAGCAGGATGAACAGGCCCTCGAGCTCCATGCCGAGCATCGCGTTGCCAGCGGCCAGCTCCCCGGCGAAGTCCCGCCGGTCGATGAGGTCGTAGATCTTGAAGAGGAGGAGCATCAGCACGATGCCGACGGCGCCGTCCCGGAGCGCGATGAGGAGGCTGTGGGTCGCATACATGGCCGGGACGAGGATGATGGCGAGCCCGAGGTAGAGCCCGCGGAGAACGCGCCCGACCGCGACATTCTTCTGCGCCGAGGCGTCGCGGAGGCTGAACGGCGTGATCCAGTCGAACACGTAGCGCGCGACCATCGCGAGGAGGAGGAAGCACACGACCCAGCCCAGCGAGATTCCGTATTCCTTGATCGTCTCCATCGGCGGTCCCTCCTCGTAGCGACGCTGCACCACGCGGTTGGTGGCCCGAGTACGGGCATCGGCCTTTGCGAGTGTTGCCGGTGCGGCTCTCCACTTCGACCCTATAGGGTCGACATCTCTGCCAGGCGGCGCGCATCGTCAAGGCTGCTTACGTTCGGGGCGAGGTAGTCCGCCTTGGCGCGCTCGAGCTCGGCGATGATCGCCTCGCGTTCGGCCACGAGGCATCGGGCCGCCTGCTCGCGCGTGAAGGCGAGGACGCTGAGGCGGAGCCGACTGCGCAGGCGGCTGGCACCCACCAGGTAGCGATACGCGATCAGACCGCTCAGCGGCAGCGACAGCGCGAAGATCGCGGCTCCCGCCGCCCCAGTCAGCCGTCCGACCACCCACGTCTCAAGCATCCAGAACAGCGGGAACGCGACGACACTCGTCAGGAAGCGCACGGTAGCGTAATCGGTTTCCTTCCTGGCCAGCCGGCGGGCCAGCCAGCGGGGGATCAGGTACGGGAGGCCGTTGACGACGGCGCCGTAGACGAAGAAGGGGAAGCCCAGGATCGCTTCCCACGAATGGCGAACACGCTCCCGGCGCAGTGGCCGCCGCCGCCGCGCTTGCACCGCTTCGTCCTTCACGTGGTACTCATCCAGAAGGGCGCGGTAGCTCTGGATTCGTTGCCAGAGCCGCTCCACCCGCTCGGGGTCGCGCGCCTTGAAGTAGTTCACGGCGTCGACGATCGCGCGGGACAACCGGCAGGGATCGATCTGCCAGGCACCGAGGCCTCGCGTGGCCAACAGCTCACTGATCAGCTCGCCCCGGTAAAGCTCCTCGACCGCGCGGACCAGTTCGGTCGCCTCGATGCGCTCGAGGTGGACGAGCTCGGCCTCCATCGCCCGCTGGATCGCTAGGGTCAGGGCAGCGACCGCCTTGTGCGAGTCCCCCCGATAGGCCTCGAAGTACGGCGCCACTGGGATCGGCTCCCCGAAGGAGACGAGCACTCGCCCGAGGAAGGATTTGCGCGCCTCGAACGTGAGCCCCACGGCAACGAGCGACAGCTCGCCCGGTCGGGCCGCCTCGTGGCCCAGGGCGATGCGGGCCGCGCCGCTCTTGATGCGCTGGACGCCCGCGTCGGCATGCGTCGTGCCCTCAGGATAGATCGCAATGAGGCGGCCGCCCTTGAGCGCCTCGAAGCAGGCGGCAAAGGCTTTCCCATTCGGGTCCATCTTGTCCGGGTCGTCCCCCTTCCGGTAGACGGGGATCGCCCCGCACGCACGCAAGAAACGGGCGGCCAGGGGTTTGCGGAAGAGCGCCGCTGCGGCGAGGTAGTGGACCTTCCTCCGGAGCGCTGCCCCCACGACCAGCGAATCGATCAGGTTGTTCGGGTGGTTGATGCAGAGGAGCACCGGGCCGCCGGCCGGGACGCGCTCGGGGTGCCGGACGTCGACGGGCTTGAAGAAGAACCAAAGCCAGAATCGCACGACGAGCCACACGGCCGAATAGAACCAGTCCATGCGATCGACGACCCGGCCGAGTTGGTGAACGCCGACGAGTTGCTGCTCGGGCGCGGGCGGTTCCGTGGGGCCAGGTACTCGCGGCGGATTGAGCCGATCACCTGCTCCCCGAAGGGGTCTGCCCTGGTGCGCGGGGAGCGAGGAGCCGTTGCTCGCTCCAGGTTGCGGCACCCGTTGCACCGCGGCGGCCGGCCCCATCAGCTCCCCAGCGCGCCTCAGGCCGGCATGCCCGTCGATGATGCACGGCACCGGCGCCTTGAGGCCGCGGGCCACGAGCGCGTCGAGGTAGTCGCGCAACGGAGACACCCGCTTGGCCCCCGTCGACCGCACGTCGTCAGGCTCGCCGTGCTCCCGGACGGAGCCGGTTCCCTGTGGCGATCAGTGCCGTGGCGAGCCGCTCCCGGGCATCCCCCAATCGCCTCGTGATCCCCTTGAGCTCTCCCGGTGCTCGAACGCCTTTCCCCATGTCCAAGACAACTTCGTGCCACCACTCCTCCCCCGGTGTCGCCTCCAATCCCTCCAGCCGTTTGCGCGTTTCGGCGAAGGCGAGGTCCTTGTGCCAGGCCTCCCAGTCGGCGCGTGTCTGCCAGGTGCCAATGAGGACGCGCTTACTGAGGCTTTCTAGCGGAATGAGGAGCTGGGCGCCGATCCAGCCCGGCTGATGCTGAGCGGCGTCGAGCCGCTCGCGCATGGCGGCATCCCACTCGGGCGCGCTGGCTTCCTTCAACGTGACACGGGTCACGATCGTCATCATGAGGGGACACCTCCTGGCCGTCTATCATCCGATAGGTGAGCACGCGGCCTCATGCTCGGCGCGTAGCCGGGATTTCCGATATGGACTGAGTCGCGCCGCCTGTCGTGCGGGACGGGCTTCCACCAGTGCCCAAACACGATCATCGACAGCGCGAACAGGTTGAGCGTGAGCGGCATGACCTTTCTCAACACCGGCTGGTCTGAAACCCAGCACGCCGTGGTGGCGGCGATGAGGAGAGGAACGAGCACAAGGGGTGCTGGCGGCCAGGCGCGCCGCCACAGAGGAAGGAGGTCTTGTCCGAGATCGCCCTCCAGCCGCTTGTGGAGGAGAACCCAGACCACGAACGCGACCACGAGGAGGGCTGGAAACCAAGCATGAAACCAGAGCACCACCGCGAGGATCAGGAGCACCGCAGCACGCCGGCGGCCTTGTTCACGCGTCATCGGGCTGCCCGACCTGTCGCTACGTCGGCTGCCGTTGGCGCGCCGTCGGACGAGGCCAACGGCATCAGGCCTCCCCTCCGTCCTCCCTGTATGGATCCCGGTCTGTGCTCGGGGCGCCGGCGCCCGTGAGTGACTCGCCATTGATCGCCATGAACACGATGGCATCCGGAGACGTCGGACGATTCACCCAGATCATTGAGGCCACGCATCCCGTCCGGGGGTCGATGCCCTGCCACACGCCGCCCGCCGGACGGCTGTCCCGCCGGCTCGTGGTCATCTCGCGCTTGCATTCTTCGAAGCCCTCACTCGACAGAGCATTCATGATGTCCTCGGGCGCAGCGACCCATCCGTGCTCCTCGTCGATCCAGGTCATCCTGCCCTGCCCGCGAAGCTCCGCGAGGCCATCCATGAGTTGCATCGTGTTCTCCCGATCACCCGTCGAGGCACTCTGTGCGAAGTGGAAGATCACCCAAGGGGAATACCTCCAAGCGGATCTCCTTGAGCTTCTTCCCCTTCAGGGCTGCATCGGGGAACTCCCATCTCAAGGGACTGGTTCGCCTCCTGCCCGGGGTCGAACCCCTCGCTGGCGCCGTGCCCGGAGAACTTGAGGCTCGGTTCGGTCCGTGACTCCTCCAGGTTGATGGGCTGTTCTCGGGGGACGATTCCGGCCTTCACCGGTACCGAGGCTGGCATCACCGCGGTCGTCTTGTCCTCAATCAACGCCCCTGACAGCTGCTGGGAGCAGCCGGGGACCATCACCGCCACCGCCCCTGCCAGGATCGTCAACCCGGTCCATTTCGACATCGTCTTTTGCCTGCTCAAGCCGGCCCGCCCTCCACGTTGGCGAGCAGGGCGGAGGACACTCGGCAGGCTCACCGGGAGCTTGAACCTGGCCGTCGCCTTCCCCGCCAGGACTCGGGCCCGGTCCAGGAGGTCCCGGGGGAGAATGAGAGGACTCGTCCTATGCGCGAACATCACCCTCCCGTTCCGTGTCGGCCAGCTCTCCCGTCGGGTTGACGGCCAGGCGCGCAGATCAACTATTCATCATATAATTTTAATGTCTTGTATAATTTATTACATAATATATACTGTGTCAAGCGAAACCTGGAGGAGCGGTCGGGAGTTCAGGGCGCTCAGAAAAGGAGAAGAATCATGGATCTCGCGATGGTCGCGACGGCAGTTCTCGTTGGGCTTCTGGCCGGCTGGCTGGCCGGATTCGTGATCAAGGACGGAGGGTATGGGCTGGTCTGGAACCTCATCCTCGGACTCGCCGGGAGCAGCGCGGCGAGCGTGATCTTTTCGGTCCTGGGCGGCGGGTCTCCAGGAACGGCGACGCTCGCGACGGCCGTCGTCGCGTTCGTCGGAGCGGCTCTCGTGATAGTCGCCCTGCACAAGATCTGGCCCGCTCACGCCTAGGACCGCATCCCGGACACGGAGAAGGAGAAGCCCCAGGAGGGCACGGTGGTTGTGGTCGAGACCGGCACGATGACCGATGACGGAACATCCTGGGCTGCCTGACGGGCAAGGGAGCATTGGCGCCCGCTGAAATTGGGCTTCGGCTCGGCATCTCCGAGAGGGCGACGACATCGCTCCTGTCCGTGCTGGTCGGGGAGGGGAAGGTTCGGATCGATCTGGTCGACGTGCCCACTGGTCCAGGACGCGCGGGCGCATCGCGATGGAGCTCTCTCGCGTTGACGGGGAGACGGCACATGGAAGAACGACAGACCCACGAGGAGGCGACGAAGCTCTGGCAGGAGGCCTACGGCTACCAGATGAAGGGAGAGCTGGACCGCGCGATCGAGCTCTACCAGCGCTCCATCGAGGTGTACCCGACGGCGGAGGGGCACACCTTCCTGGGGTGGACCATGAGCTTCCAGGGTCGACTCGAGGAGGCCACCCGGGAGTGCCTCCGCGCGATCGAAATCGATCCCGAGTTCGGCAATCCATATAACGACATCGGGGTCTACCTGATGCAACAGGACAAGCTGGACGAGGCGATTCCGTGGCTCGAACAGGCCAAGCAGGCCACCCGCTACGAGCCGCGGCAGTTCCCCTTCATGAACCTCGGGCGGATTTATCTTCAGCAGAGGCGCTGGTGGGAGGCGCTCCGTGAGTTGGAAGGGGCAGTGCGGCTTGCGCCTGGCGATGTCCGGGCAGCCAAGATGCTTCATCGCCTACGCGCTCGGCTGAACTGACCGGAGCCGGGGCTCCCAGTGGCGACGAGATTATCCAGGACCCATACTCGCCACGTCCATCGGCTCGGCTGCGGGTAGCAGGAGCGCGAGCGACGAGCCTCGAGGGAGGACCGTCCTCATGTCGAGTCGTGTGCTTGCCCGCAGGGTGGTGGCGGCCGGGGCGATTGCTATGGGTTTCGGGGGCTATCTGGCGGCGTGCACGGATGCAGAGCATTACGTCTCGGAGTACGCGCGAGAGAAGGGAAACCGTCGCCGTCCTACAGGTCGAAGATGGACGAAGTCCCGAGTATCTTTCGCTGGTATGGGATGCCGGAGACGACGGTCGCCAGTGTCGTCCGGAATATGGGGACCGCGCTCGTCGTGTCGCCGAGCGAGTGCACGCCCGCCACCGAGGAACAGTAACCAGCAAGGGCCATTGACACGATCCACAATAGGTGATATGAGTATATATAGATCGTTTGGTATGACTGACTGTGAAACACGAGGTTATTGAGAGAGGAGAACATCATGACCACCATGCTTCGCTGGTCCCCGACCCGGCAGTTCCATTTCCACCACGGCGTCAACACCCTTCTCGGAAGGGCCTTCGACGGCGCCGCCGACGAGGCCGTTCAGCGTGCCGCGCCGTGGCTCCCCGCCGCGGAGGGGCGGATCGACGACGGGAGCTACATCATCCAGCTCGCGTTGCCGGGCGTGGACCCGAAGGACGTCGAGGTGTCTTTGATGGACAATGTGCTCACCGTCAAGGGCGAGCGTAAGGCCGACCACGACACCTCGGGCCAGGACTATTTCGTCCGCGAGGTCCCGTATGGCGCGTTCCAGCGGAGTGTCACCCTTCCCGAGGGCGTCGACGCCGCCCAAGTGGAGGCGAAGTATGCGAATGGCATGCTCGTGGTGAGGGTCCCCGCGCCGCGCGCCGCGACTCCGAGGACGATCGAAGTTAAGGCCGCCTGATCGAGGGCGGCTGCGACCGGGGCCGTGCCGGCTGCCGACCGACACGCGCCCCGCCCGCGAGGCGCTCCCGGCACCCCCCAATCGCGCTGAGGTCAATCGGTGCCCGAAGGTCTTTCCGCTCCACATCCTTAAGGAGCTCTCGCCGGCGGCCCTCGTTTAGCGAGGGAACGGCAGTAAGACACACATCAATCGATCCCTCGTCGAATGTCCGCGCTGTTGCTTGGCTCGAAGTCGGCGGCAGGCGGGTAAGCTGCTATCATGAAGTGATGCAAGTTCGTAGAGCCGTCTTCCCGGCCGCGGGGTTGGGCACGCGCTTTTTGCCGGCCACCAAGGCGCAGCCTAAGGAGATGCTACCGCTCGTCGACACCCCCATCATCCAGTACGTCGTGCAGGAAGCAGTTGCATCGGGGCTCGACCACATCACCCTCGTCACCGGCCGAAGCAAGCGTGCCGTCGAGGACCATTTCGATGCCGCCTTTGAGCTCGAGTACTATCTGCACAAACGCGGAAAAACCGAAGAGCTCGCCCAGATTGAGGCAATTTCCGAGCTGGCTTCGCTGGCGTATGTTCGCCAGAAGGAACCGCTCGGGCTTGGGCACGCCATCCTGTGTGCCGGGCCCGTGGTCGGCCAAGAACCGTTTGGAGTCTTCCTGGCCGATGACCTCATCGTTGCTCCTGTGCCGTGTATGCGCCAACTTCTGGACGTATTCGAGCAAGCGGGAGGGCCCGTCTTGGCAGTTATGCGAGTCGGGCGCAACGAAATCGGGCAATATGGAGTGATCAGGTCGAGGCCGCTCGGAGCTAACGTGTATGAAGTGCTTGACCTGATCGAGAGGCCTACCGCCAGCGCCGCTCCGTCGGATATGGCGATCGTCGGCCGCTACGTGCTGACGCCTGACATCTTTCCAATCTTGGTCGAGACGCCCCCCGACGCTGGCGGGGAAATTCAGCTCACGAACGCGCTGGTCGCTCTGCGAAGACGAAGGCCCATTTTCGCCGTGGAGTTTTGCGGTAAGCGCTACGATACGGGTGACAAACTAGGTTTCCTGAAAGCTACGGTGGAGTTTGCACTGTCGCGCCCAGACCTTGGCGAGCCATTTCGGCAGTATCTGAGGTCATTGCACTTAGGGAATATTCCCGCCCGGTGCTGAAACCCGACGATGAGGTGGTGCGCGTACCGCACGTCGGGGTCGAGGGGATCCACCGAGCGGTCTTGGCGACCCGGTGCCCTCGGCACAACGCCGGGCGTGAATCACCTCGAGATAACGAGGGCACATACGCTTATGTGGGGCTCCGACTACTCGCACGGCGACGGTGTCTGGCCTGAATCGTCGAAGTACATCGTCGATCAGTGCAGCCACCTGCCGCCGGAGACCACCCGCAAGAGCGTCTGTGAGAGCGCGGGCCGGTCGTACGGTCTCACCACCTAGCGAACACCCGAGGGGGGCGCGGGAGCCCGCAGCTCCCCGCGGCGGCCGCTGAAGGGCGCCGCTCCCCCCCGAAGCGCGATCCCGCCCGCCGGCGCGCGCGCAGGCCGACCGTGCCGAGCATCCCCGTCGTAGCCCGCAGGACCTCCGACACATGACGACATCATGCGCCCGTGGCGGCGCGCCCGGCCCATCGCCACTGCCCACACTGGTGCTCGCCGCGCTGGGGGTTGTCTACGGGGACATCGGGACGAGCCCGCTGTACGCACTCCGGGAGTGTTTCAGAGGCCCTCACGCGGTCGAGCCGACCGCGGCGAACGTCCTCGGCGTCCTCTCCCTCACCATGTGGTCGCTCATTCTCGTCGTCTCGGTCAAGTACCTCGTGCTCATCCTGCGCGCGGACAACCGGGGTGAGGGGGGCATCCTCGCGCTCATGGCACTGGCGGTGCCCCCGGCCACGGAGGGCAGGGGCTCCTACAGCCTCCTCCTCCTCGGGCTCTTCGGCGCCGCGCTCCTCTACGGAGACGGGATGATCACCCCCGCCATCTCCGTGCTCAGCGCCATCGAGGGCCTCACCGTGGCCACGCCGGTCTTCGGGCCGTACGTGATCCCTCTGACCGTTGCCGTTCTCGTCGGTATCTTCGCATTGCAGCGCCGGGGTACGGGTGCCATAGGGGCGCTGTTCGGGCCCATCACCGTCGCGTGGTTCTGTTGCCTCGCCGTCCTCGGCCTGGCCGCGCTCACCCGAGCTCCGGAAGTGCTGGCCGCGGTGAACCCGGGACATGCGGGGCGCTTTTTCTCCGAGAACGGAGGCCGGGGGTTCCTCGTGCTGGGATCGGTGTTCTTGGTGGTCACCGGCGGCGAGGCGCTGTACGCGGACATGGGACACTTCGGCCGCCGGCCCATCCGGCTCGCCTGGTTCACGGTGGTCCTGCCCGCGCTGCTCCTCAACTACTTCGGCCAGGGCGCCCTGCTGCTCCGCGACCCCGCCCTGGCGGCGAACCCCTTCTATCATCTGGCGCCGTCGTGGGCCTTGTATCCGCTGGTCGCGCTGGCGACGGCGGCGACGGTCATCGCGTCACAGGCCGTGATCAGCGGGGCGTTCTCACTGACGTGGCAGGCGGTCCAGCTCGGGCTCCTGCCGCGCGTCCGCGTGATCCACACTTCTGAGGATGAGATCGGGCAGATCTACATCCCGCTGGTCAATCAGGGGCTGCTGGTGGCGACGGTCGCGCTGGTCCTCGGGTTCAGGACGTCGAGCAACCTGGCGGCCGCGTATGGAGTCGCCGTCACCGGGACCATGGTGATCACCACGATCCTCGCGTTCACGGTCATGCGCCGACTCTGGGGGTGGAGCCTACCCCTGGCGGCCGCGCTCACGGGCTTCTTCCTGGCCATTGACGCGGCGTTCCTCGCCGCGAACCTCGTCAAGGTGGCCGATGGCGGGTGGTTCCCTCTCCTGGTCGGCGTGGGGGCCGTGCTCCTTATGACGACCTGGCGCACCGGTCGGCGCATGTTGATCGAGCGGCTCCGGGAGCAGTCCATGAGCCTCGGGGAGCTGAAGCAGCACGTCGAGGCGGCCCGGCCCGCCCGCGTGCCGGGAACCGTGATCTACATGACCGGCCATCCCGAGCTGATCCCGGCGGCCCTCCGCCGCCTGCTGCGCGTGTTCAACGCGCTGCACGAGCATGTGGTGTTCTTGACGGTCCTCGCGGAGCGTGTGCCGCGAGTCGAGGCCGGCAATCGCCTGAAGGTCCAGCCCCTGGGGCTGGGCTTCTTCAGGGTGACCGCGCGCTATGGCTTTCTCGAGCAGCCGAACGTTCCGCGGGCGGTGAGTCAGTGTCGGGGGCAGGGGCTGGTGATCGACCCGAGCGTCGCCATCTACGTCCTCAGCCCCGAGACGCTCATCGCCTCGCCGCGTCCGGGTA
Organism: Candidatus Methylomirabilota bacterium; assembly: GCA_046726415.1. Taxonomy (GTDB): domain Bacteria; phylum Methylomirabilota; class Methylomirabilia; order Rokubacteriales; family CSP1-6; genus CAVWFS01. Next base: position 19,068 of record JBKPAK010000240.1, on the reverse strand, counting down.
TGGCGTTGTGGCGGGAGAAACTGTTCGCATTCATGGCCATGAATGCCGCCCGGGCGACGGGATTCTATCGAATCCCGACCGCCCAGGTGCTCGAGGTCGGCGGCCAGATCGAGTTGTGAGCCCGCGTTGCGGGCAGGCGCCGAAGACCCAAGCGCGATAGCGTCTTGGCGCGGCCCGCGGGGTCGATCCGCTCGCGGCTACCGCACGGGGAGAACTTGGCGACGACACGGATGGAGCGTTTCTCGACCCGCTCCGTGACCTTCATCTCCGTGACTTCGCCCGTCACGATTGCGGCCTTCACCTGCACCGACGCTGGCGTCACCGTGTTAGATCTAGTCAGTTTCCGCTGCCGTCGTCTACGGCTGCTGGGCGCACCCGAGAGCCATCATGGCTAGCGCCGCGACCAAGACGGTCAAACCGATCCATTTCGACATCGTCGTCTCCCTGCTCAGCCGCTCGTCCTCAGCGTTCGTCGTCGTCACGTGTGATGGGCGTCGAGCCCCCTGCGCGCCGACTCCTCTTTCGCTGGATCGCGGCGCACCCCTCCTCACGTCCGGCGCCTCTGGCGCACGACCGCTCGCCCATCGCCGGATTCCGGAGCTCGATTTCCGTCTTTCTCCTGGGCCCCCACGCCTTGACGCCCCGCGCTCCGAATCTGGCGGACCGCGTTGGCCTGCCCCTCCACGTTGGCGAGGAGGGCGGGGTCGTCGGTGCGCTTCAGCCCCTCCCCGATCAGGGCCCGGAGGACAATCTGCAGGCTCACGGGGAGCCTCAACGCCACGGTCGCCTTTCCCGCCAGGACCCGGGCCCGATCCAGAAGGTCGCGGGGGAGAATGAGAAGGACTCTGGTCTTGTTCGCGAGCATCACCCCTCCCGTTCCGTGTCGAGCCGCCTGCCCGTCCGTCAGACGGTGGGCGCTCGGATCCACCTTCATATAATTTATTGCTCTTTCCACCTTCATATAATTTATTGCTCTTATATAATTTATTACGTGCTATATAGTCTGTCAAGGGAAACCTGAAGGGTGCCCTCGGAGAAGGAAAAGAATCATGGATTTCGCCATGGTCGGGCCGGCCCGACGGGCCGGGCCCTGAAGAGGCGGGAGGCATACCGATCAGGGTTCAGCCCTTGTTCTTCCAGCGCGGGCCTCCCGCGTGCCCCGAGAGAGGCCGAGCCGATCAGCGCCCTCGATTGATCGAGGTCAGGGACCTGGGGCCTCGTCGGTCCAGACGGTGAACCGCGTGAGGTTCGCCGGGCCGAAGGCGGTCGTGAGCGCGACATCTACGGCGTCGCGGCCGCGCGCGATGAGCTGGCGCCCGATCCGGGGCTGATTGTGGCGGGCGTCGAGGGTATGCCAGGTGTCGCCCACGTAGGCCTCGAGCCAGGCGGCGAAGTCCATCGGCGCGACGGTCGCCGGCACGCCGATGTCGCCCAGGTAGCCGGTCGCGGCCGTTCCCTGCGGTCAATGCGGAGCCCGGGGGCGGGCCTCCGTGCGGAGACCACCGCCTCTTTGATGGCACCCGCTTTCCCCTCGCCGGGCCGAGCGCCAGTGCTACCCTGAGCGCACCCTCCCTCTCACTCCTGCAGAAAGGCGGCCTGCCGATCGCCCGAAAATCTTTCGAAGACCCGATCCGCGCCGAGCTCTTCGGCATCGAGCGCCTCGAGCAGCACGCCGAGAGCCTGGCGATCGCCCAGCGCGTCACCCGGCGGTCGGGCCGGGGCCGGCGATTGTTGCCGCGCGTCGGGGACAACGGTCGCGTGCTCCGCCAGGCGTACCGCGTGATCGCCAACGCCATCCGTGAGGAGCGCGCGATCACGCCGGCGGCGGAATGGCTCGTCGACAACTTCCACATCGTGGACGAACAGCTGCGCGAGATCCGCGCCGACCTGCCGCCGGGGTTTTATCGGGAGCTGCCCAAGCTGGCCGAGGGACCGCTTGCGGGCTATCCGCGTGTCTATGGAATCGCCTGGGCGTTCGTGGCCCACACTGATAGCCGGTTCAATCCCGAGTGGTTCCGACGGTTCCTGCACGCGTACCAGCGCGTGCAGCCGCTGACGATTGGCGAGCTGTGGGCGGTGGCCATCACCCTGCGGATCGTGCTCGTCGAGAATCTTCGGCGCTTGGCGGAGAGCATCGTGCGCGGGCGCGCGGCACGCCAGGAGGCCGACGCCCTGGCCGATGAGCTGCTCGGCGTGGGCGACGGTGCCGTCGCACCCACGGCGCGGGGCCTCGCACAATTCGAGGGCGGCCCGCTGGTGACCGCCTTCGCGGTGCAGCTCGTCCAGCGGCTGCGGGAGCAAGATCGCGCAGTGACGCCGGCGCTTCACTGGCTCGACCAACGACTGCAGGCGCAGGGAACGACTTCCGAGGACATCGTCCGCGTCGAGCATCAGCGGCAGGCCGCCATGAACGTGACCGTCCGCAACGTGATCATGAGCATGAGCCTGATGTCGGCGCTGGACTGGACGGAGTTCTTCGAGACCGTCAGCCTCGTCGACGAGGTGCTGCACGCCGGCCCGAACTACGCCGCGCTGGACTTCCCCACGCGCAACGGCTACCGGCACGCGGTCGAAGAGCTCGCGCGGGGTTCGGGCCGGTCCGAGCTGGAGGTCGCGCGCGAGGCCATGGCTCACACGCTCCGCGCGGACGGGCACGACGACCGGCGGAACGATCCCGGCTTCTATCTCATTGGCAACGGACGCCGGGCCCTCGAGCTGACGCTTGACCACCGAGCGCCGCCAATGCGCCGGCTGCTTCGCGCCTACCTCGCGGCGGCGACGCCCGGGTATCTGGCAACGATCGCTGTCCTCAGTGGCTTCATGTTCACCCTGCCCCTCCTCGCGGCCGGGGCATCCGGCGTTGGACCGGTGGGCCTGCTCGTGCTCGCACTGCTGGCTGTCGTGCCGGCCTCGGACCTGGCCATCGCGCTGCTGAATCGAAGCGTCACCGCATTCGTCACGCCGAGTGTGCTGCCGCGGCTCGAGTTGCGCGACGGCGTGCCGCCGCATCTGCGAACCATGGTCGTCGTGCCCATGCTGCTGACCGACGTCGTCGAAGTCGAGGAGCAGATCGAGCGGCTCGAAGTGCATTACCTGGCCAATCCGGACGGCGATCTTCGCTTCGCCCTCCTCTCCGACTGGACGGACGCGCCCACGGACAGCGTGCCAGGTGACGACGGAACGCTGGGGGCGGCACGCGAGGGGGTCGCGCGTCTGAACCGGCGTCACGGCCCCGCGCCGGATGGCGGCGAGCGGTTTTTCCTCTTTCACCGCCGGCGGCTCTGGAACGAGCGCGAGGGCGTGTGGATGGGGTGGGAGCGCAAGCGGGGCAAGCTCCACGAGCTGAATCGCCTCCTGCGTGGGGCGACGGACACCAGCTTCGTGCCCACGGGCGCCGTCGCGCCCGCTGGCGTCTGCTACGTCATCACCCTCGACGCTGACACGCGGCTGCCCAGAGGCGCGGTCGAGCGGCTGGTCGGCACGATGGCGCATCCCCTCAATCGACCGCGGTTCGATCCCGGAGGGCGGCGCGTCGTCGAAGGATACGCGGTGCTTCAGCCGCGCGTGACGCCGCCGCTCCCCGGGCGCGAGGGCTCGTTCTTCCAGCGTCTGTCGTCCGGCCCGGCCGGCATCGACCCCTACGCGGCGGCGGTGTCCGACGTGTACCAGGACCTCTGGGGGGAGGGCTCATACACCGGCAAAGGAATCTACGACGTGGACGCGTTCGAAGCGGCACTGGCCGGACGGGTGCCCGAGAACGCGCTGCTGAGCCACGACCTCTTCGAGGGCGTCTTTGCGCGCGCCGGGCTCGTGACCGATGTCGAGTTGTTCGAGAGCGCGCCATCGCACTACGGGGTGGCGGCGGCGCGCCAGCACCGATGGGCGCGCGGCGACTGGCAGCTACTTCCGTGGATTCTGGGCAGCCGGATCCCGGTGATCGGGCGCTGGAAGATGCTGGACAACCTCCGTCGCACGGTATCGGCGCCGGCCGCTTTTCTGACCCTCGTCGTCGCGTGGATGACGCCAGGCACGTCGCCCGCGATGTGGAGCACTTTCATCCTCGCCACCGTCGCCGGGCCTGCGCTCTTGGCCGTGCTGGACGGATTGATGCCGCACCGGCGCGGCATCTCGAAGCGCAGCCATGTCCGCGCGGTCGGCCGCGATGTCGTCCAGGCCGCCGCCCAGATCGGGCTCACGATTGCGATGCTGACGTACCAGGCCTGGCTGATGAGTGATGCGATCGTGCGGACGCTGGTCCGCGTGTACGTCACGCATCGCCGGCTGCTGGAATGGGTGACCGCGGCGCAGGCGAAGGCCGGTCTCCGTCTCGATCTCCGTGGCTTCTGCCGCCGAATGGGCGGCGGGGTCGCCCTCGCCGCCGCGGCGGCGGTGGCTATCGCGTTGGGGCGACCAGAGGCCTGGCCCGCCGCGCTGCCCTTTCTGATGCTATGGGTCGCGTCGCCCGCGGTGGCGCGCTGGATCAGCGTGCCGCGGAGCACGGCGCCCACCCAGCCGCTCTCGGCAGCGGACGCGCGAGCCCTCCGGGTGGTCGCGCGTCGGACGTGGCGGTTCTTCGCGACGTTTGTCGGCCCCGAAGACCACGCGTTGCCGCCCGACAACTTCCAGGAAACGCCGAACCCGGTGGTGGCGCATCGCACGTCGCCCACGAACATCGGACTGTATCTGCTGTCCACGGTGGCCGCGCGCGATTTCGGGTGGCTCGGCACACTCGACACCGTCGAGCGTCTCGAAGCCACGCTGGCGACGGTGAACACCCTCGAGCGCTTCCGCGGTCACTTCTACAACTGGTACGACACGAAAGACGGTCATCCTCTCGACCCGAAGTACGTGTCATCGGTCGACAGCGGAAATCTCGCCGGTCATCTCATCGCGCTCGGGCACGCCTGTCGGGAGATGATCGACCGCCCGCGCCTCGACCGCGTGGCGCTCGCCGGAATCGAAGACACTGCGCAGCTCGTCCGCCTCTCGACCGTGGCGGCGGGCGGTGAGACCCGCCCGCGCACCGTCATCCGCAAGCGCCTGGACGAGGCGCTCGACGCCGTCACGGCAGCGGTTGGGGAACTCCCGCGCGATTCGTCGGCGTGGGGCTCGCGGCTCACGACGCTGAACGCCCACGCTCGCACGGTGCTGGACGTTGCACGAGCGCTGGTTGCCGACGATTCTCAGGGCGCGCAGCCAGACGTCCTCGTCTGGGCGGAGGCGCTCTGCGCCACCGTGGACAGCCACGCGCGCGACCTCGACATGCCCGACACGCTCGAACGTCGCCTCACGAGCCTCGCCGGGAGCGCGCAGGCGCTGGTCGGCGCCATGGACTTCGGCTTTCTCTTCGATCCCGTGCGCAAGCTGTTTGCCATCGGGTACCGCGTCGCGGACGGCAGTCTCGACCCCGGTCGGTATGACCTCCTCGCATCGGAGGCCCGTCTGGCGAGCTTCGTGGCGATCGCCAAGGGCGACGTCCCCGTCTCGCACTGGTTCCGGCTGGGCCGGGCCCTCACCCCGGTGCAACTGGACTCGGTGCTCGTGTCCTGGTCGGGATCGATGTTCGAATACCTGATGCCGGGGCTCGTCATGCGCGCGCCGGCGGGAAGCCTGCTCGCCCAGACCTCCCGGCTCGTCGTGGGCCGGCAGATCGCATACGGCGCCGAGCGCGGCGTGCCGTGGGGGGTGTCGGAGTCGGGCTACAACGTGCGGGATCTGGAGATGACCTACCAGTATTCGAACTTCGGAGTGCCGGGGCTCGGACTGCGGCGCGGACTCAGCGAAGACGTCGTGATCGCGCCCTATGCGACGGGCCTGGCGGCGATGATCGATCCGACCGCGGCGGTGCAAAACTTCCGGCGCCTGGCAGCCGCCGGGGCCCGCGGCGCCTACGGCTTCTACGAGGCGCTCGACTACACCGCGCCCCGGCTTCCGGATGGGGTCGAGGTCGCGGTGGTGCGCGCCTACATGGCGCACCACCAGGGCATGGTGGTCGTGGCGATTGCGAACGCCGTCCACGCCGGCACCATGCGCGCGCGGTTCCATTCTGAGCCCAGCGTCCGGGCCACCGAGCTGCTCCTGCAAGAGCGGACGCCGCGTGATGTGGCGGTCGCCCGGCCCCGCGCGGACGAGGTGCAGGCCGTCGGCGACGTGCGCGCGTTCGTTCCGCCGGTCGAGAGGCACTTCACCTCGCCGCACGGGTCGAGGCCGCGCACCCAGCTGCTGTCGAACGGACGCTATGCGGTGATGCTGACGACGGCGGGCTCGGGATACAGCCGCTGGCGCGATCTCGCGATCACGCGATGGCAGGAAGACGTCACCCGCGATGCGTGGGGAACGTACGTGTTCGTTCGCGATGTCGAAAGCGGCGAGACCTGGTCGGCCGGTTACCAGCCGCGCGGAGGCGAGCCGGACAGTTACGAGGTCACGTTCTCCGAGGATCGGGTGGAGATCGTCCGTCGAGACGGCCCCCTGAGCACCACGCTCCAGGTGATCGTGTCGCCGGAGGACGATGCCGAGGTGCGTCGCGTCTCGCTCACGAATCTCGGGGCGTGGAGCCGGGAGGTCGAGCTGACGTCGTACGCCGAGGTGGTGCTGGCGCCCCCGGCGGCGGACGCCGCCCATCCGGCATTTTCCAACCTGAGCGTGGAGACGGAGTGCGTCCCCGAACTCGACACGCTGCTGGCGACCCGCCGGGCTCGGTCACGCGGCGAGACCCATGCCTGGCTGGCCCACGTGGCGGTCGTCGACGGCGAGACGGTCGGCGAACTGCAGTGGGAGACTGATCGCGCCCGGTTCCTGGGCCGCGGCCGCGGGATCCGGACACCAGCGGCGGTGGTCGACGGACGGCCTCTCTCCAACACCGTGGGCGCGGTGCTCGATCCAATCGTGAGCCTGCGCCGCCGCGTGCGGCTGCCGCCAGGCCACACCGTGCGCGTCACCTTCTCCACGCTCGTGGCCCCGTCGCGCGCGGAGGCCGTCGACCTCGCCGAGAAGTATCGCGACGCGGCGACGTTCGACCGCGCCGCGACCTTGGCGTGGACGCAGGCGCAGGTTCAACAGCACCACCTCGGCATCGGGCCCGACGAGGCCCACCTCTTCCAGAGCCTGGCGAGCCGCGTTCTCTACTCGGACCGGGCGCTCCGGCCTTCCGCGGATGTCCTTACGCGCCAGACGGGGGCCGCCGACGCGTTGTGGGCGCACGGGATATCGGGTGACCTCCCGATCGTGCTGGTTCATATCGACGAGCCCGAGGACGTGGGCATCGTGCGGCAGCTCCTCCGCGCGCACGAGTACTGGCGGATGAAGCAGCTCGCGGTCGATCTGGTCATCCTGAACGAGCGGGCGGCGTCCTACGTTCAGGATCTGCAGGGCTTGCTGGAGACGCTCCTTCGCACGAGCCAGTCGGCGGGACCCCACGATGGACATGCGCCACACGGCAACGTGTACATCGTGCGGGGAGACCGCGTCACGGCGCCGCAGCGTGACGTGCTCCAGTCCATGGCGCGCGCGGTGCTGTCGAGCCGGCGCGGAACACTGGCCGAGCAGATGGCGCGCGCGCCGCGAGCCGACGCGACTCCGCTCGCTCAGCTCCGGCGATCGGCGGCGGCTCCGGTGCCGCCGGCCGTGGCAACCCGGCGGTCGGATCTCGAGCTCTTCAACGGCCTGGGTGGCTTCGCGGAGGACGGACGCGAGTATGTGACGGTCCTCGGTGAGGGGCGGTGGACGCCGGCGCCGTGGATCAACGTGATCGCCAATCCGAGGTTCGGCTTCCAGGTCTCCGAGTCGGGTTCGGGCCACACGTGGTCGGTCAATAGTCGCGAGAACCAGCTCACCCCGTGGTCGAACGATCCGGTCAGCGATCCCCCGGGCGAGACCATCTACGTCCGGGACGAAGAGACGGGAGAGCTGTGGGGGCCGACGGCGCTCCCGATCCACGAGGCGACCTCGCCCTACGTCATCCGTCATGGGCAGGGCTACACGCGCTTTGAGCACGTCTCGCACGGCGTCTCGCTCGAGCTGCTGCAGCTGGTGCCGCTGGACGACTCCATCAAGATCTCGCGCCTCACGCTGACCAACGAGTCCGGACGGCCGCGGCGGCTGTCCGTGACCGCCTACGTCGAGTGGGTCCTGGGCGTGTCGCGGGGCGGCGCTGCGCCATTCGTCGTCACCGAGATCGACGAGTCGACGGGCGCGATGTTCGCGCGCAACGCGTGCAGGCGCGAGTTCGGTGCGCGCATCGCCTTTGCCGACCTCAGCGGGACGCACACGGCGTGGACCGCCGACCGGACGGAATTTCTCGGCCGCAACGGCGCGCCGGATCACCCGGCGGCCCTCGCGCCGGGACACCGGCTCTCGGGACGGGTCGGGGCCGGTCTCGATCCGTGCAGCGCGCTCCAGACGGCGATCGCGCTGCCCGCTGGAGGCCGCGCGCAGGTCGTGTTCTTCCTCGGCGAGGCGGAGAACCCCGAGCGGGCGAGAGAGCTGATCGTCCGCTATCGCACGCGTGACGTGGGGGCGGTCTTGCGGGCGGTCGGCGACCGCTGGGACGAGGTGCTCGGCACGGTGCAAGTCACGACGCCGGACCGCTCCATGGACATCTTGCTCAACCGCTGGCTGCTGTACCAGACGCTCGCGTGTCGGGTCTGGGCGCGGTCGGCGTTCTATCAGGCGGGCGGCGCGTACGGGTTTCGCGATCAGCTTCAAGACGTGATGGCCCTCGCGGTGACCGAGCCCGGGCTGGCGCGGGAGCATGTGCTACGCGCCGCGGCACGGCAATTCGCCGAGGGCGACGTCCAGCACTGGTGGCATCCACCCAGCGGTCGCGGCGTCCGGACGCGGATCTCCGATGACCTGCTCTGGCTTCCGTACGTGGTCGCCCAGTATGTCGAGGTCGCTGGCGATGGCGCCGTCCTCGACGAGGTCATTCCCTTCCTCGAAGGGCCGAAGCTCGCCGTGGAACAGCGCGAGTCGTACTTCGAGCCCCGCGCCTCCGACGAGTGGGGCACGCTCTTCGAGCACTGCGCGCGCGCGCTCGACCACAGCCTGACGGCCGGAGCGCACGGCCTGCCCCTGATGGGCACGGGGGATTGGAACGATGGGATGAACGAGGTGGGCGCCCAAGGGAAGGGTGAGAGCGTCTGGCTCGGGTGGTTCCTTCACGCCGTTCTTTCCGAGTGGGCGACGCTGGCCGACGCGCGCGGGGAGGGCCAGCGCGCGGCGCGATGGCGTGGGTACGTGGGCGCGCTGAAGGAGTCGCTCGAACGCGAGGCCTGGGACGGCCACTGGTATCGGCGCGCGTATTTCGACGACGGGACGCCGCTCGGCGCCGCCGTCAACGACGCCTGCCGCATCGATTCGATCGCGCAGTCCTGGAGCGTGATCTCGGGGGCCGCCGACCCGGCCCGGCGAGCGCGGGCCATGGCGGCCGTCGACGAACACCTGGTGCATCGCGCCGACGGGGTCGTGTTGCTCTTCACGCCGCCGTTCGGCGACACGTCCCTGGAGCCCGGCTACATCAAGGGGTATGTGCCGGGTGTCCGGGAGAACGGCGGGCAGTACACGCACGCGGCGGTCTGGTCGGCGATCGCCTTCGCGGCCCTCGGCGATGGGGACAAAGCCGCCGAGCTCTTCGCGATGTTGAATCCGATCAATCACGCCAGCACCGACGGGGGCATCCAGCGCTACAAGGTCGAGCCGTACGTCGTCGCGGCCGACGTCTACGCCGAGCCGCCGCACGTCGGCCGCGGGGGCTGGACGTGGTACACGGGATCAGCGGGGTGGATGTATCGGGCCGGCCTGGAGTCGATTCTCGGGTTCCGGCTGCGGGGCGCGCAGCTGGTGGTCGACCCGTGTATCCCGCGTGCGTGGCCCGGATTCAACATGGCGTTCCGCTATCGCTCGGCGCGCTATGACATCGCCGTGGAGAACCCGCGGGGTGTGTCGCGGGGGGTGGCGTCAGTGGAGGTCGACGGCGCCTCCCTCAACGGCGAGCGCAGCATTGCGCTCGCCGATGACCGGAACACACATCGCGTCCGAGTCGTCCTCGGCTGAACCAAGCATCGCCAGGGGGGCGACCACTGCGTAAATTATATTCCATCTAGCTCTTATATAGTATTGTGGTATCGTTTCCCATTGTCTGATCTGGATATCGGTTCACGGGAACCCCCGCGCGGCGGCCCGCCGATCTCCTTGAGGGAGGTATCCGCATGAACCGAGCGTGGGCGATACCGATTGTCGCGGTGGCGCTGACTCAGATCGCCGTCATCGCGACATCGATCTACCTGCATCGGGCGTTGGCGCACCGGTCCCTGCGCCTGCACCCGGCGGCCGACGTCGTCTTTCGCGTCATTCTGTGGCTGACCACCGGCCAACGTCGACAACACTGGGTCGCCGTTCACCGCAAGCATCACGCCTTCACCGACCGCGCAGGGGACCCGCACAGCCCGCGGCTGCTCGGCTTCTGGCGCGTCCAGCTCTTCAACGTCTACTACTACGTGCGGGAGTGCCGGAACGCGCACACCATCGCCACGTTCGCCCCGGATCTGCCCGAGGATCGTCTCGATCGGGCCGTGTTCTCCTGCGGCCTCCTGGGCGTCGGCGTCGGCCTGACCCTGCTGTGTGTCGTCATCGGGTTCGGGCCTGGCCTCATCGCTGGCCTCACCCACGCCGTTCTCTACGTCTTCGTGCTCGCGCCCCTGATCAATGGGCTCGGCCACTGGCACGGTCGTCAGAACTTCGAGAACACGGCGTACAACTCGCGCTTCTTCGCATGGGTCAGCGGCGGCGAGAGCCTGCACAACAACCACCACGCCCATCCGCGCTCGGCAAAGTTCAGTGTCCGCGGCGCGGAATTCGATCCGTCGTGGCCGGTCATCCGCGCGCTCGCCGCCCTGCGCCTGCTCGTCATCGTTGGACCGCCGGTGGCGTGGGCGCGCGAATCGGCGGCGCGCGGCCTTCCGCTCAGGCGGGTGCCGACGCGGACAACCGGCTGATTCCCGTGGCGGCCCCGCTCTCCTTCACCGGGCAGGCCGCCGGTTCCGCGCCCCTCAAAAGCCCTTCCGTCTCATGCAACTGCGATAGGCGGCCTGATACGTGGCCTCCTTGGCGCCCTCCGCCTCCATACCGTGGATTTGCGGATCGGACGACTGGACGACTGTGCTCGTGAAGTCGACGGACTTCGTGGTCACGGCGCGGGCGCGATCGGCTCGGACGTGGTCGCCCTTGGTCGGCGAGGAAGTCCCAGCCTTGACCGCTTCGAGCGCTTCGGCATTGCAGCCGGCGAAATCGGCGGCGGTGGGGACCTGGCCGTCGGCCGTCCGCGGGGCGGCGAGCGCGACGAGGACCATCAGGGCAAGAGCAAGTACCGTGTTGTACCGCGTGATCATGTTGTTTCTCCTTTCACAGCCAGGAAGGCGCCGGCCCGTCCATGGGAATCGAGACCAGGGTGGCTGACCCCAGAGCGCCCTCTACACAGCGAGGACGTCAGCCGGTGCCGTGTCGGCTGATCCTTTACCGTTGTCCTTCACGATTCGGTAGAGGATCCACCCGCTGCCGTCATGCCCTCCGGTGCGCTCGGCCCGCTCGAATAGACTCAGCCTCCCGCGCGCTGGAGTCGATGGATGCTCGGCGAGAACTGCCTTTCGACCTACCAGGACCGCCGCGGCGGGCGACGGTGCTTCAATGTCATAGTGCGCCAGGATCCCTCGCCTCTCGTGGTAGAACTCCATGTGCCATCTCATCCCGCACCTCGTGGTGAACTCTCCTGCGCCTCGCGGCTCACGTCCTCCGCCCGCCCTGGAGGCGGAGCAGCATGAGGAACAAGTTGACGAAGTTCAGGTAGAGGGAGAGCGCGCCCACGATCGCGTACGAGCCGTGCTGCCCCTGGGGCAGTCGTGCCGCCATCTGCTTCAGCCGCTGGGCGTCCCAGGCCGTCAAGCCCGTGAAGACAATGACGCCGACCACGGAGATGAGAAACTGAAGCGCATCGTTGTGCCAGAAGAGGCCGAGGATCGACGCGAGCACCAGGCCGATGAGCCCCATGTGGAGGAACTGCCCGACGCCGGCCAGACTCCGCTTCGTCGTCGAGCCGAACACCGCCAGCGCCCCGAACATCCCGGCCGTGGCCACGAACGTGGTGGCGATGGAGCCCCCGGTATAGGCCAGTAACAGGACCGACAGCGTCACCCCATTCAACGCCGAGTAGAGCAGAAAGAGCACCATGGCGGCATTCGGCATCAGATGCTGCACGCGCGCGGACAGGTAGAACACTAGCCCCAGCTCAGCGATGAGGGTGCCGACGAAGAGGGGGTGATTCGACGCCAGGGTCTGCATGATGGCGGGTGAACTGGCAACCGCATACGCCACGGCCGCCGTGACGCCCAGGCCCACGAACATCCAACCGTACACCGTCCGGAGGAAGGCCGACACCCGTTCGGCCGCCGCGTCGATGGTGACCGGGGAAACCCGTGTCGTCGGGAAATCGTCCATGGTTGTCTCCTCTGCGTTCGGATGAGGGATCCGCCCGGCCGGAGTCAGGGCGCGGAGGTGTCCCGACAGTGCCGCGATGATGCTCATGTTCCGGGTCGGGCGGAGCGCCAGCACCTGCGCTGAGCGACGATCGCGAGCGCCGCGCCTCCGCACCCGATCAGGAACGTCGCCGGCATCCCTGCGTCGCTGGAGATCACGGCCCAGACGGTCGCGCCCACGACCACACTCCCGATGAGCCCGAGAACCATATCGAGGATAAGCCCATAGCCGTCCGCTCGTGAGACCGCCTCGGCCACCCACCCGGCCATGAGCCCGGCGAGGATCAGCATCGGACCCATCTGCGCGATGTGTTCAGACATGAAGAGTGCCTGCCTTTCTGTCGTTCACGTGAAGATCTTCCGCACGGCGCCGAGGAAGCCGGTGTCCTCCGCCACCACCTGATCGAGCTCGCCGAAGTCCAGCCACACCCCCTGGCAGCCCGAGCACTTGTCCAGCTCGACGTCTCGATGGACTAAGCCGGTCAGGGCGGCCCCCGCGAGTCCCAGCAGCGGCACGTTGCTGGCCCGGGGCCGTGTCGCCGAGCGGGGACCATCTGGTCACAGCGGCATGATCCTCAGGCGCTAGGGAAAGACTAGAGGGCTTCCGGTGCCGAGACCCAGCACGGGCTCCGCACGGACGTCACGCGGGTGCGCGAAGCCCGCGAGCCAGGCCACGCGAGCCGGTCTGGTCAACGGGCCGACTCGCGCGATTCGCCAGGTGTCCAGTTTCCCGCCGCATACTCCGCCAGGGCTTTCACGAGCACCGCGCGGAGGGTCGTCTCCTCACGTACGGCGCGGACGCGCGCGGCCCGCTGCAGGTCGCGCGAGACGCCGCTCACCAGGTAGATGCCTGTGGTCGCCATCCGAGCGAGCACGCCCGTATCCATTTTCACTGGCCGCCGATGGACACGATGAAGCGGACGGTCTCCTCGCGGTACGGTGACGGGATGTAGGCGAGCTCGAGGCGGATCTCCTTCAACTTCTTGGCCTTCAGCGCCTCGGCGGGGAAGTCCACGTCCAGCGACTGGGTGGCCTCCTGCCCGGGGTCGAGCCGGTCACTGCCGCCGTACGTGTTGAACTTGAGGGTCGGCTCGGTCCGGGTCTCCTCGAGCTTGATCGGCTGCCCCTGGGCGTCGAAGTACTGGATCGTCCCTGCGACGAGGCGGACGGTCTCGTTCGCTGAGCTATTCTTCAGCACGACCTTCGCCGTGAGCTTCGCCGCGGAGACGACACGGCCCGAGCCCTGCTCGACTCGCTCCGTCACCTTCATCTCCGTGACCTCGCCCGTGACCATCCCGGCCTTGACCTTCATCGCGGCTGGCGTCACCGTGTACGTTTTGTCCTCGATCGCCGCGGCTGTTGCTGCCGGCTGCGGCGCGGGGCCGAGGGTCATCCACGCCACCACAGCCACGATCGCTGCGCCCAGCCCCCACCTCCACCACATGTCAGCCTTCTCTTCGCCAACACTCTCGGTGGGCCGAAGCATGCGTTGAGCGACGATCGGGATGGCCGCTCCGATGCACGCGACGACGGCCATGGCGATGATCCCGGCTCCCGGGAACACCCCGAGGGCCCGGAAGATCCAGCATCCCCCGATGCTTCCGACTAGACCGAGGACGACGTCAGTCTTCAAGCCATAGCCTCCGCGTTTCATGACCAATCCGGCCAGCACGCCGGCCAGCACTCCCACGAGAACCCACGTCACGAACATAGTGAAACTCATGACTCTTCCTCCTTCACCCCGTTATGGCTTACCCGCATCACGTGCCCGCATCGCGCCCTGCGCCCCCGTGCGCTCGTTAGATGGACGAGGGAGCAGGCGCCTCCGGGCGGCGGGCCGCGCGGCTGCCGCCCGGTCACCGTTTTGTCGCACCAGAAGGGTCGCGAGCATTTCGATCGCCCGTGGGTCGAGGGCTCGGTCGTCGATGATCACCTGCACCGCGGGGCCTGCGAGCCCCCGGACCCGCTCGGCCGCCGCGGTGGAACAGACGATGACGTCCACTCGCCGCAGCAGGCGAGCCAGCGCGGCCCCCTCGGCGGGGCACGCCCCGACGAGCGCGATGTTCGGCAGGCGGGCGTTGGCGATCGAGTGCTCCAGGTTGTGAGCGGTCTCGACGGCGGCGGAGGCCACGCCCACCCGCGTCCCCGACGGGAGCTGGGCCAATCGGTGGAGGGTCTCGAGATGCGCCTCGGCGAGGAGCGCGATCACCGGGACCCCCCGGCCGCTGAGGAGCCGCTCCACCTCCGGGAGATGGCAGAAGCTCGTGACCGCCGCGCCCCAGCGGCCGGGTCGCTTCTGGCGCTGCACGGTCGTCGCCAGCTCGCCGAGGAGTACCTGGTCGACGCGGACCGGGAGGTTGGCCTCGAGTTGGCGGGCAAAGAAGTCGAGCTCCGGCGGGCTGCACTCCACGAGGAGGACCTCGACAGCCCCCTGGAGGGCCACGGGCCGGACCCCGGCCAAGCTCAGCACGCCCACCGCCACGTCGTCGGCGGTCATCCCGAGGGCCGCCGCCCGGATCACCGTATCTTGTAAGAAGCCTGCACGGAGGTGCATGGCGGGACGGGCGGGCGGCGCCGGGGCCACGAACACACCCTTTCCCCGCCGAGCCTGCACGTGTCCGCTCAGCTTGAGATCCTCGATGACGCGCGCGATGGTATTCGGGTTGACGCTGAGAAAGCCGGCCAGCTCCCGGATGCTGGGCAGCGCTTGGTCCCGCGGGACGCCGCCGGACTCGATGACGTGCTTGAGCTGCTCCGTCAGCTGTCGCCGGATGGGGATCGGGCTGTGCGCATCCACCTGCAGGTTCATGGCAACTGTCATACTGTATGACAATCATAGTACACTAGATCAATATCGTCAAGCCTCGGTCGTCGAGGGTTTTGAATAATTGTCTCAGTGTACTATTTTGGTGGTACACTGCACCCGCTGGACAATTTCACCAGCCGCGCTCACACCACCGGGAAGAGGGAGGTACCTCCACAATGGCTCAGGCAACCAAGACGCCGCTGCGCCCGCTCCACGACCGCGTTCTCGTCAAGCGCCTCGACGAGCAGGAGGCCAAACACGGCCGCATCGTCATTCCCGACACCGCCAAGGAGAAACCGCAGGAGGGCAAGGTGGTCGCCGTGGGCACCGGCAAGGTCACCGATGACGGCAAGCACCTGCCCCTCGCGGTCAAGCAAGGCGACCGCATCCTCTTCGCCAAGTATTCCGGCAGCGAGGTCAAGCTCGACGGCGAGGAGTACCTCATCATGAAGGAGGAGGACGTCCTCGGCATCGTCGGCTCGTGACCCAGCCGCGTCAGCCGCGGTCAACCGTTCACGCACACTCGGGAGGAAGGTAACCATGCCTAAGCAGCTCCTGTTCAATGAGGAAGCCCGTGCCGCGCTCTTGCGCGGCGTCAACATCATGTCGCACGCCGTCAAGGTGACGCTGGGGCCGAAGGGGCGGAACGTCGTCATCGACAAGAAATATGGCAGCCCCACCATCACGAAGGATGGCGTGACCGTCGCGAAGGAAGTCGCGCTGAAGGACCCCAACAACAACGTGGGGGCCCAGATGATCAAGGAGGTCGCCGCCAAGACCTCGGACGTCGCCGGCGATGGGACGACCACCGCGACCGTGCTCGCCCAGGCGATGTTCCGCGAGGGTCTCAAGAACGTGACCGCGGGCGCGAACCCAATGGGCCTGAAGCGTGGGATCGAGCTGGCGGTCGAGGCCGTGGTCGAGGAGCTCAAACACCTGTCCAAGCCCACCAAGGATAAGAAGGAGATCGCCCAGGTGGCCACCGTCGCGGCCAACAACGACAGGACGATCGGCAACTTGATCGCCGAAGCCATGGAGAAGGTCGGCAAGGACGGCGTCATCACCGTCGAAGAGGCCAAGGCGACGGAGACCACCCTCGACGTGGTCGAGGGGATGCAGTTCGACCGCGGGTACCTCTCGCCCTACTTCGTGACGAACGCCGAGCGCATGGAAGTGGTGCTGGAGGACGCCCTCGTCCTCATCTACGAGAAGAAGCTCAGCGCGATGAAGGACATGCTGCCGCTGCTCGAGCAGGTCGCCCGGGCGGGCCAGCCGCTCCTCATCATCGCCGAGGACCTGGAGGGCGAGGCCTTGGCGACCCTGGTGGTCAACAAGCTGCGCGGGACGCTCGCCTGCTGCGCCGTCAAGGCGCCGGGCTTCGGCGATCGCCGGAAGGCCATGCTCGAGGACGTCGCGACCGTGACCGGCGGCAAGGCGATCACGGAAGACCTCGGGATCAAGCTCGAGAACCTCAAGCTCGACGACCTCGGTCGGGCCAAGAAGGTGGTCGTGGACAAGGACAACACCACGATTATCGAGGGCGCCGGCCGCCCCAAGGGGATCGAGGGCCGCATCAAGCAGCTCCGGGCGCAGATCGAGGAGACGACCTCGGACTACGATCGGGAGAAGCTCCAGGAGCGGCTCGCGAAGCTCGCGGGCGGCGTTGCCGTCATCAAGGTCGGGGCGGCCACCGAGACCGAGATGAAGGAAAGGAAGGCCCGGGTCGAGGATGCGCTCAACGCCACGCGGGCCGCCGTGGAGGAGGGGATTGTGCCGGGGGGCGGCGTTGCGCTCCTCCGGGCGTCGGAGGCCCTCGAGAGCCTCAAGCTTTCGGGCGACGAGGGCACCGGAGTCAGTATCGTGCGGCGCGCGCTCGAGGAGCCGATCCGGCAGATCGTGCAGAACGCCGGGCTCGAGGGTTCCGTGGTCGTCGCCAAGGTCAGGGCAGCGGTCCCGAGCACGCACGGCTTCGACGCCGAGACCAACGAGTACGTCGACATGATCCAGGCGGGGATCATCGACCCCACCAAGGTCGAGCGCGTCGCCCTGCAGAATGCGGCCTCGATCGCGTCGTTGCTGCTCACCACCGAGGCGCTCGTCACGGACGTCCCGGAAGCCGAGAAGGCTGACCCATCCATGGCGCACGGGGGCGAGTTCTAGCCTGGCCTCCTCGATCAGATACACCTGATCTTCCTGACCAGGTGTATCTGGTACCGGCCCGAGCTGCTCGCGGAGATCGCGGCCGCCGCGATGGTCTAGGTCGCGCGGTCGCCGATCACGGCGATCGCCTGGATCTCGATCTCCATGCCGGGACGCGCGAAGTTCGCAACCGTGATCAGCGCGCTGCCCGGGTAGTGGCCGTCGGGGAACTTCTGTTTGCGCAGCTCGACGAAGCGGTCCCCGTAGCGCGGCTCCTTGACGAAGACCGTCATGGTGACGAGGTTGGCCAGTGTGCCGCCGGCGCGGTGTAAGGTCTCTGCCATCAGCGCGAAAACGCGATGCGTCTGGGCCTCGAAGTTGCCGGAGATGTCCTTGCCGTCGCCGTCGACCGTCGCGGTCTGGCCGGCCATCCACACGATGCGCCCGCCCTCGGTGATGACGGCCGGCGAGTACGCCCGGCTCTTCTGGGTGTCGGTCCCCTCGAGATACTTCGCCATCGCGACTCCTTTCTGAGTCACCGGCTTCTGCGATGACCGGCGGCGGACGGAGGCGTCCGCGGACGCAGTGAGTATATCGATGGCCGGAGGACTCTGAAGACTCCCGCACGTCATCCCCCGGACATGAAGGCGAGCCGCCGACTGAGTCCTTTCGCGTGGCGCCGCTCCCGAGCCCGACCGCGTTCGTCATGTGGTGTAATGCCGCCGGGGAGGCGCCATGAAAATCACTGCGATCGAGACATTTGTCGTGAACACCGGGTTCAATCCGCCGCGGCCGTGGCTGTTCTGCGCGGTCCGCACCGACGAGGGTCTGACGGGCTATAGCGAGTTTGGCAGCGACGGGATCACCCGTGGACTGGTCGGGCTCGTGCAGGACCTCGGCGCACGGCTCGTGGGCAAGGACCCGACCGCCGTCGAGAAGCACTACGTCGACATGTACCGCGGGACGCGGCAAGCGGCGTACGGCGCGACGCAGATGGCCATCGCGGGGATCGAGCTCGCGCTGTGGGACCTGGCCGGCAAGGCGCTCGGCGTCCCGGTCTGGCGACTCATGGGCGGCCCGCACCGCGAGCGGCAGCGCGTGTACTGGTCTCACTGCGCGACGTACCGCGTCGAGAACTGGGAGCTCTTCCGCGCCAAGCCCCTCCGAACGATGGCTGATGTCGCCGACTGCGCGCGGGAGGCGGTGGCCAAGGGCTACACCGCGTTTAAGACCAATATCATCTGGCCCGGCAATCCCGCCCGCCGCATCAGCCAGGGCCGCGTCGGCCCGCACGACCAGCTCGCGCCGCGCGAGATCATCGACCAGGCCGTGGCGCAGATCGGCGCCATGCGGGAGGCGGTGGGGCCGGCCATCGATATTTGCCTCGACGTAAACGTCAACTTCAAGCCCAGCGAGGCGCTCCTCCTCGCGCGCGAGCTGGAGCCGTTCAAGCTCTTCTGGCTCGAGATCGACAACCAGGACGCCGACGCCCTGGTCGAGCTGCGCGCGGGCACGCGCACGCCGATCTGCGGCGGCGAGCAGCTCCTCACCGTGCGCCAGTACCGGCCGTATCTCGAGCGCCACGCCATGGACACC
>JBKPAK010000239.1:0-25028 GCA_046726415.1 Candidatus Methylomirabilota bacterium | reverse complement strand
CGGGGCCGCTGGCGCGGCTCGGTCGCGAGAGTCTCGACGTCGAGGTCCCTTCCATGCGTGTCTTGGTGACGGGAGCAGCGAGCGGAATCGGACGAGCAACGGTTCTCCGACTGGCGCGCGACGCGCAGATCCAAGGGCGATTAGCACAGATCGCCGCCGTCGACCTTCCACAGTCGCAGGACCTGGCGAAGGTCGCGGCGGAACTGAAAGCCCTCGGCGGCGAAGCGCTCTCGCTGCACGGCGACATGGGCGATCCCCAGGTCCCGGAGCGGATGGTGAACGCGGCGGTGGAGCACTTTGGCGGTCTCGACGCTCTGGTCAGCAACGCGGGCATCAATCGACCGGGGCGGTTGGTGGGCTACGCCGTCGACGACTGGGACCGCGTGTTCGCGGTGAACACGCGCGCCACGTGGCTGCTGGCGCAGGCCGCCTACGCCCCACTCAAGGCGTCGGGCGGGGCCATCGTGGCCGTGGCCTCCATGTCGGGCTCGGAGGCCCACGCCAACCTCGGGCCATACGGGCCGAGCAAGGCGGCGCTCATCATGCTGGTGAAGGTCCTGGCCCAGGAGTTCGGCCCCGATGGCATCCGCGCGAACACGGTATCACCGGGCATGGTCCGCACGGGCATGACCGCAGCCGTCTACGCCGACGAGCGTCTCGCCGCTGAGCGCGCCGCCCTCGTCCCGCTCGGACGCGTGGCGACCCCCGAGGATATGGCGGACGTCATTGCGTTCCTGCTTGGACCCGACGCGCGCTACATCACCGGGCACGACCTGATCGTCGATGGTGGGGTGACGGGTAACGTGCTCGGCCGGTTGCCCGGCCTCACCCGGATCACCCGCAGCTGAACGACGGCGGCCGGAGTGATCCTCGCCGAGGATCTATCGGCGAGCGGCCGCCCGCGACCGCTCCCGCACCGTCTTCGCGGTCCCACCAATCGACGCACGATCCCTGACGGCCGCGGAGTTTCACGTCCCGCCCTCTCGTATAGATCCTTCACATCGCCGCGGTGCCCGTCACATCGACCCGATCACCGCCGCGTACTTGTCGAGGCGAGGGAGCACGGCGTCCCGAGGCTCCGACGGGAGACCGAAGATCGCGCGGGCCACCCCCGCTGCGGCCAGGCCCTCGAGATCCGGCTTCTTCGGCGGCGCAAAGAAGACCGACACGGGGACGGATCCCGGATCGCGGCCGGCGCGCTCGAGTCGCTCTCGCAAAGCCGGAATCTTGGCCACCGGGTTGACGCCCGGGCGCAGGATGGGTATCCAGCCATCCCCGAATTCCACGACGCGATCGAAGGTGGTGGGTCCGTCGCCGCCGATCACGATTGGCGGATGCGGCGCCTGCGCGGGCTTGGGCTGTGACCAGATCCGGTCGAAATGCACGAACTCCCCGTGAAACTCCGCCTCGTCCTTGGTCCAGATCTCCTTCATGGCCAGCACCCGCTCGCGAAGGACGCGCCACCGCGTCTTGAAGTTCGTCCCATGGTGCTCCATCTCCTCGGCGTTCCAGCCCCCGCCGATGCCGAAGAGAAACCGGCCACCAGAGAGCCGGTCGAGCGTAGCGACCTCCTTCGCCGTGACGATTGGATCGCGCTCGATGACGAGACAGATGCCCGTACCCAGTCGCAGCCGGCGGGTGGCCGCGCCAGCCGCCATCAGGGCGACGAACGGGTCGTAGGACGACCAGTACTCCTTGGGCAGGGGCCCACCGCCGGGCCAGGGACTGCGTCGACTGGCGGGAATGTGGGTGTGCTCGGGCACCCACAGCGACTCGAATCCTCGTTCTTCGAGCGCCCGCCCCAGTTCGTCAGGCTGGATGGCGTAGTTGGTGGGAAACATGACGACGCCGAAGTCCATAGCGGCCTCCTGTCCCGCGGTCGATCTGATGCCGCGTGCGGACGGTTTCAGTAAACATCAAACGCTGGGCTGGCGTGCGAAAACCTCTATTACTCGCTCGCCCGCCGCGCCGACCGGGGTCGGACATGACCGAACGGCCGTGGCCGATGTGGTTTACACTCGGACGGTCGGCGCACCACCGCCCTCGCCCGCGATCCAGAAGGAGGCGTTCATGAAGGCCACTGCCGCCGTGCTGTACGAGATCAACAAGCCACTGGTCGTGGAGGACGTCGATGTACTGGAGCCCGGGCCCCATGAGGTGCGGGTCCGCTGGATCGCCAACGGCGTCTGTCACAGTGACCTCCACGTGATCAAGGGGGACTCTCCGCATCCCCTGCCCGTGGTGCTGGGTCACGAAGCCGCCGGGGTCGTGGAAAAGGTCGGGCCGGGTGTGGAGACGGTCGCGCCGGGCGATCACGTCTGTTCGAGCTACATTCCCTCGTGCGGCAAGTGCTGGTACTGCATCGGTGGCCAGCCCACGATGTGCGCGCTGCGCGACAAGCCGCGCTGGTTCATGCTGGACGGAACTCCCCGCTTTCAGAAGAATGGCCAAGGGCTGCACCACTACCTGCAGGTCGCCGGTTACGCCACGTACTCGGTGCTCCTCGAGGAGGGCGTGATCCCGATCCGCAAGGACGCCCCCCTCGATGTCGTATGCCTGGTGAGCTGCGGGGTGCTGGCCGGCGCCGGCCCCGTGTTCAACCGAGCCAAGGTGCCGCCTGGCGCCAGCGTGGCGGTGTTCGGCTGCGGCGGGGTGGGACTCAACACCATTCAGGCCGCGCGCCTGGTGGGGGCTGGGAAGGTCATCGCGGTAGACGTGGTGAAGCAGAAGCTCGAGTGGGCCGAGGAGTTCGGGGCCACGCACGTGGTGGACGCGTCCAGGGACGATCCGATCGCTCGGGTACAGGCTCTCAGCGGCACGGGAGGCGTCGACTACGCCTTCGAGGTCGTGGGTATCCAGAAGACGATCGAACAGGCCTTTCTCTCCATCCATCGCGGTGGCATGGCCGTGGTGGTGGGGGTCTGTCCGGCCGGTACGCGACTGTCCATCGATCCGCTCCTCTTGCTGCAGCAGCGGACGCTGACGGGGACGTCATTCGGTGGGGGCCACCAGCGCACCGACGTGCCCATGCTCATCGATCTGTTCATGGCCGAGAAGTACAAGCTCCGCGAGCTGATCAGTCGCCGGCTTCCGCTCACCGAGTTGAACCACGCCTTCGACCTGATGCTGCAGGGCGAGGTCAAGCGCAGCGTCGTCGTGTACGAATAGGACCCTCTCGGCTCGTCGACGAGCGTCCCGGGCTCCCCCGGGACGCGACGCCAGGGGCATCGCACGTCGCAGCCAAAGGGCCCGAACCAGAGGAGACGAGACCGATGACGACCATCAGCCGGCGGCAGCTTTTGAGGAACGCGGGACTGCTCGGGACTTCAGCGGCCCTGGCCGAGGCGGTCCGCGGGGTCGCCCACGCGGACAAGCCAATCAGCTTCTCCGGGTGGGTGTTCAAGCCCGACACCGTGAAGGATTATGTGAACTTCTACAATCAAAAGCACGGGGGGCAGGTCAAGTACGAGTCCATCCCGTGGGCTCAGTACCATCCGACAATGGAGACGCGGGCCCTCGCCGGTGAAGTGGTCGATGTCATGTACTGCAACCACAATAACCGGGAGCGCTGGTACGAGAATGGCCTGATTCGATCGATCGACGACCTCCCCGGAGTGGACGAGCTGAAGAAGAAGATGACGCCGGCCAACCTCGAGAGCCTCAAGAGCAAGGACGGCACGAAGCTCTTGGGGCTGCCCTACTTCACCAGCCTCTTCATTCTGATCGTGAACGAGCCGCTGCTCCAGCAGGCCGGTATCAAGGCGCCCGCCAAGAGCTGGGACGAGCTGGTCGAGCACTGCACCAAGCTCAAGCGGGACAAGCTCAGCGACACGCCGTTCCTGCCAAACTGGAACAACAGCCCGTCGGGGACGATGCCGCAGTTCATGACCGACTGCTTTTCGGAAGGAGCCCAAGTGTTCGACGCCAAGAACCGGGTGATCGTCGATCAGGAGCCCGGCGCGGCGCGAGCCATGGAGCGCTGGCAGAAAGTCTACAAGGCCGAGCTGGTGAACCCCGAGGTCCTCACCAAGACCTCTTCCACCGACACCCACCGCCTGTTCTGGACCGGGCGGTATGCCTATCACACGAACCACTCCTACTACCTCAAGACCATCGCCGGGGAGCCCGAGAACTCCAAGCTTGCCCCCAAGAAGGCCAAGATGGTCATGTACCCCGGTACGGGGCAGACGTACATGTGGACGGACTCCTACACGGTCAACGCCAAGACCAAAGTGCTGGAGGACGCCTGGAAGTTCACGCGCTTTCTGGGGGGGAATCTGAACGGCGACTGGTACGTTCAGCGCCAGTGGTGCCTGATCTCCGGGCTCGATAACCCGTATCCGGAGATGTATGACCATCCCGAGATCATCCAGTCGTACGACCGCTGGATCGACCTCAAGCTGCTGCGCGAGCAATACAAGAAGGGGAAGGTCATCGCGGCCTACAAGGAGCCGTGGTACGGCGAGTACGACACCAAGGCGGTGGCCACCGTCCACAACATCATCCGGGGCGCCACCCCCGTACCCAAGGGGCTCAAGGAGCTGGCCAGCCTGCAGAAGTCGCTAGCCTAATCGGCAGTCATGGCGGTCGCCCGGACGGTCGGAGGCGCCATCCGTCGGACCGTTCCGGGACTGGGATTCCGGTTGTCCGACGGCTGGTTCGCGCTGGCCCTCATCGCGCCGGCGCTCCTGGCGATTGTCGTCGTCGTCCTGTTCCCGCTGCTCTACTCATTGTGGCTCTCCTTCACCGATGTCAACCTGCTTCGGACCACCGGCCCCGCCCTCGAGCTGTTCGGCGTCCGTGTGCCCTTGTTCCGCTTCGTCGGGCTGCAAAACTACGCTCGGATCTTCGGCGATCCGCTGTACTGGAGCTCGCTCGGCCGCACGCTCTATTTCGTCGGAGCCTTCGTGCTCGAGGCCGCGATGGTCGGGATGGGCATGGCGCTGGTGCTGCACGAACGCTTCCACGGCCGTCCGCTCGTGCGGAGTTTCCTGCTGATCCCGTGGTCGCTCTCCCGCGTGGTCGTGGGGCTCCTCTGGATCGGGATCCTCGACTTCGAATTCGGGGCCCTCAATGGGTTGCTGGCCCGGCTCGGCCTCATCGACGGTTCGATCGCGTTCTTCAAGCACGGCTTCAGCGCGCTCAACGTCCTGGTCTCCGTCTACATGTGGAACCAGGCCCCGTTCGCCACGCTCCTGTTCCTGGCCGGCATGCAGTCGATCTCGGTGGACCTCTACAGCGCGGCCGAGGTCGACGGTGCGGGGTACTGGCAGCGCTTCCGCTACGTGACCTTGCCGGCGCTCCGGCCCATCGTGTTCCTCGTCCTGGTCCTGGCCACGGTGAACGGCTTTCTCATGCTCGACCTGATCTACGTCCTGACCATGGGCGGCCCCGCCCACGACACGACCACCATCTCGTGGCTCGGCTTCCAGACCACCTTTGCGTTCTTCAAGTTCGGTCCCGGCACGGCCATCCTGTACACCTTGACGGCGCTGTGCCTGCTCCTGACCATCGCGTACCAGCGACTCATCCTGACCCGGTTCGAGCCCGAGGGGTGACGACGACATGGCGGTGAGGCTGGAGAGGGCGACGGTCGTCGATCGCGGCTACCGCGGTGGACGCTACAAGGGGCGGTCGCTGGGCAGCCGCCTCGTCCTCTACGGGCTGGTCCTCGCGGTGACGGCGTGGTTGGTGGCGCCATTCATCTGGCTCTTCATCACCAGCATCTCGTACCAGCGCCATCTGCTCGCGCGCCCGCTCGCCTTCATTCCGCCGGAGGTCACGCTCGAGAACTACAAGATGATCTTCGGGCTGATCCGGTTCCACGCCGAGGGCCAGGCCGCTAAGATCCTGCCCTCCATGCTGAACAGCCTCATCGTCGCCTCGGTGGTGACCTTGATGAACCTGTCCGTCGGCACGACCGCCGGCTACGCCTATGCGCGGTACCGGTTCCCGCTGAAGAGCCTGTCGCTCTTCGCGCTGCTCTTCACCCGCATGCTGCCGACGGTGGTGCTGATCCCGGCCTTCTTCCTGATGCTGCGCGCCCTCGGGCTCCAGAACAGCCTCACCGGGCTCATCGTCGCTTACTGCTCCTTCACCCTTCCGTTCACCGTGTGGATCATGAAGGCGTACTTCGAGACGGTCCCCAGCGAGCTCGACAAGAGCGCCCTGGTCGACGGGTGTAACCGCTTTCAGGCCTATACCAAGGTCGTGTTGCCAGTCTCCGGTCCCGGGCTGGTGGCGGGGGGCGCCTTCACCTTCATGCTCTGCTGGAACGAGTTCATCGTAGCGCAGGTGCTGAACACGAAACCCGGCACGACGACGCTGCCTCCGGTGATTGCCGGCATGAACGGCCAGATCAACATCGACTACTCGGTGATCGCCGCCTCCGGCTTTCTCGGCGCCCTTCCCGCGGTCCTCCTGGTGCTCGTCTTCCAGAAGTACATGGTCCAAGGACTCACGGCGGGCTCCGTCAAGGGTTGACCAGGCCCCCCGCGGCGAGGTTGGCGAGCACCTACCGGGGGGGGCCCGACAGCGGCCGGGCGAACGACAACTCGTGACCGTCGGGATCCGTGACGTGGAAATAGCGCTCGCCCCACGCAGCGTCCTGGGGTGCCGCCGGGGGGCTCAGGCCCTGGGCACGCGCGTGCGCGTACATCGCGTCCACGTCGTCGACGTAGAAAATGACGCGGCCCCATCCGTCCCAGGTGGACTCCAATGTCGTGCGCGCGAGATTGAGGAACCCCCGCCCGACGCGGAAGGACGTGAAGGCCGCGGTCTCGCTTCCGTAAGCGAGGGTGAAGCCCAGCGCGCGGTAGAAGGGTACGGCCCGCCCCATGTCCCTCGTGGCGAGGGTAACCGCGCTGATGGAGAGCACTCGCGGCGCCATGACCATCTCCCGTGGGCCTCGAGCTTACCGCCGAGTCGAACGGGCGGCTCCTGTAGAATTCCGCCATGCGGACAACCAGACGAGGGTCCAGGACGGCCGTGACGAAAAAGAAGGCCCAGGGGGCCAGTGTTCGGAAGCTCCAGGTCGTGACCGAGGTGCCAGACCGGACCATGGTGATTTTTGCCCACCCAGACGACGCGGAAATCGGGTCGGGCGGGGTGGTGGCGAAGTGGGTGGCCGCGGGGTGCGAGGCCACGTACGTGCTGTGCACCAACGGGGGCGCCGGCACGGCCGACCGATCGCTGACCCCCGCGGAGCTGGCACAACAGCGGGCCATCGAGCAACGCGCCGCCGCAGACTTCATGGGCGTGAAGAACGTGGTCATGCTGGACTACCCGGACGGAGGACTCGAAGACAGTCGGGTCTTCCGTGCTGACATCGTGCGCGCCCTGCGCAAGTACCGCCCGCACACGGTGCTCACGCACGATCCCTACCGCCTCAAGGGCTTCCAGCACCGCGACCACCGGATGGCGGGCATCGTCACCACGGACGCGATCTATCCGTTCGCACGCGACCATCTGCATTTCCCCGAACAGATCACCGAGGAAGGCCTCGAGCCGCACAAGGTGCGGGAACTGTGGTACTGGGGTGCCGACGAACCCGACATCATCGTCGACGTTACGGATTCGATCGACAAGCAGGTTGCGGCCCTGATCCGGCACGAGAGCCAGGTGGCCGGTCTCTACGTGCAACCGGGAGAGACGATCGAAGACCGGGTCAAGAACCGAGCCGCCGAGGTGGCACAGGGCCACGACTTCACGTACGGCGAGATCTTCAGGCGACTGATCGCCCGGCGCTGACACGGAGGCTGACCGCGCCCGTCGGGGCAGGGGGAGGAGAAGGGGATGCTCTCGAGAGAGGACAACGAGTTCCTGTGCCGGGTGGGGCCTGGAACGCCGATGGGCGAGCTGCTGCGCCAGTACTGGATGCCGTGCCTGCCCTCCGCTGAGCTGCCCGAGCCCGATGGCGCGCCGAAGAAGGTGCGGCTCCTCGGGGAGAACCTGGTGGCCTTCCGCGACAGCCGAGGCGCGATGGGAATCCTCGCCGCCAATTGCCCCCATCGCGGGGCTTCGCTCTTCTTCGGGCGCAACGAGGCATGCGGTTTGCGCTGCGCATACCACGGTTGGAAGTTCGACGTGACGGGCCGCTGTGTGGATATGCCCAACGAGCCGGCGGAGAGCAGCTTCAAAGACAAGGTGCGGGCGCGAGCGTACCCGTGCCAGGACGTCAACGGAGTGATCTGGATCTACATGGGCTCACGCGAAGTGCCACCGCCGCTGCCCGCTTTCGAGATCAACACGCTGCCCGCCGACCACGTCTATCCGCCCCACCTGATGCTGGAAGAGTGCAACTGGGTGCAGGCCCTGGAGGGCGACATCGACTCGTCCCACATCGACTTCGTCCACGCCAAGCTCCGCGCGGACAGCAAGCCGCGCGGAACCTATCATCGCGACAAGCGGCCGCGGCTGGAGGTGTTGCCCACCGACTACGGGGCCTGTTACTCGGCGCGGCGGCGCTGGGATGTCGACGGCCTCTCCTGGCACCGCATCACGCAGTTCATTCTGCCTTTTTACTCGATGATCGCGGCCAGCGACCCGCACCTGGTGTCGGCGCGCGCCTGGGTGCCGCTGGACGATCACTACAATCTCCAGTTCGTGATGCGCGGGCGGCTGGACCGGCCGGTGACGGCCGAAGAGCGCCAGCGACTGACCGATCCCTTCGCTTCCTGGGGCGGATACCTCGAGCCCACCAGCGACCCGCTGACCCGCTATTACACCAAGGCCAACATCCACAATGACTATCTCGTCGACTACGAGCTGCAGAAGACCGAGTTGACCATCGGCATTCCGTTCCTCGGAAATCTACAAGATAGGGCGATGACGGAGACCATGGGCCCAATCTACGACCGCACGCAGGAGCACCTGGGCACGACCGACGCGATGGTGATCTTCGTGCGGCGCTGTCTCCTCAACGCCGCCCGGGCGTTGCGCGAGCACGGCACCCCGCCGGCGAACGTCGACGACGCAAACCTGTACCGCGTTCGCCCCGCCTCGGTCTTGTTGCCCGACGGGGAGAGCTGGATCACCGCCACGGAGAAGGCCCGGCAGTCGGACGCCGGTGTGCCCATCGCGTGGGTGCCCTTCGTGCCATGAGCTGGTCGGCGGGCGAGTCCAGTATTCTACCCACCCTCGATGACTACGAGGCGGTCCCCTACCTACTGGTGGTTGAGTCGGTCGAACGCGAGGGCCAATGGCTGCGGCGAGCGGAGTACCCGGAGCTTCCAGGCTGCGCCGCCGAGGCGCACTCGATCCTAGAAGCGATTGAGAAGCTGGAGCAGGCGCGGGGGCATCTACTGCGAGAGCTGTGGAACCGCGGGCGCTGATTCCGGTGCCGCGGCCCCCCTGCGCGCGAGCCGTACCCGCTGACCGCCGGGGTGCGCCAGCGGGCCAGCCATATTCCGGCCGGCGTCGAGAAAGCTCGGCGCCATCCGGACCATTTTCATGAGCGAGTTGTCGACCGCACGCTGACCTGACGGGAATCCTCGGCGGGATCCCTCGATGCGACGCGCGATGCCCCACCTCCCGGATGAAGGGGGCGGGCCTGGTGATCATCCCGGGACGGACAATCACGCGACAGGAGGGGTCGAGGTCGGTCATTCGAGCGGTGTTCGCCGAACACGGCATCACCTTCGACGAGTCGGGGCTCGACGCCGATCTGGCCGACATCTGGCGCCACTCTTCGATCGCGGATGAGGCAGTGTGATGAGACGCTCGCCAGTGGCGCTGCCCGCTCGTCGTCGATGCCCGCGTCACCGACGGTAACCGTCGGCCGAACTGTTCCCATCCCCTGATCCCTCCGCGGGGTCGCCTGGCTGTGCGCAGTGGCAATTCCCCTATTGGCGTCGACCCGTGCTTCGCGCCGTACATATCCATTGAACTGAAGAGCGTCGGTCGACGACGGCATCGGCTCGAGCCGCTCACTCACACGCGGGCTCTGCGGAAATCAGGGTCTCGGGGGAGGAATGAAATCAGGGTCTCGGGGGAGGAATGGCAGAGAAGGCAAGTCCCAGGCGTCTGTCGGCGAACCAGACGGTCAATGCTCACTTGCTGACACTCTGGGTATGTTCGCCCATGGCCGTCGGGAACGCAGGGTATTCTCCATCTCCGTCGAAGATGCCACGATGCGATGAGAGCAGCTCAGTCCGGCCGGGGCCCATGACCGTCGGCACATGATATGCAAGCATTGAGGCGGTCTGACCGATCAATACGGCGGCTGTCGCGGCAAACTGGCTGAAGACGGACCAGCCCTCCTATTGTCGGCGACGGCGTTCAGATGGTCCACCTGACGCCACAGCACGACGGCGCTCCTGTTTGACCCGTTTCGCGCTGGAGATTCTTTTGCGGCGATGCAGGAAAAGGGTAGTCTGGTCTTGCTCAGCGGTCGATCCGACCCGAAGGAGTCTGGACGATGAAAACTGGCCTTCACGCAGCCTTCCAAGCCCTGGCCGCCGAGAAACAGGCCGTGCTCAAGCGCGAGGAAAAACTCCTCGCCGATCTCCGCGAGGTCTTGGCGCGGCTCGGCTATCGGTTGGAGCCCATCGGCGGCAACAGCTCTCGGGGTGTCCCGCGGAGATCATCTCGGCGCCGTCAATCCGCGTCGCGCGGCGCCAAGCCACTCACCTGCTCCGAATGCGGCCGGACCTTCGCCCTTCCACTGCATCTGGGCCGGCATATGAGCGTGACGCACAAGGGGGGAAGGGCGGCGACGCACCAGCCAGGCTCGTCGCCGGGCGAGAATGGTGCGGCAAGGGCTCGGACGAAGCCCCGACGTTCTCGGATGAGCCCGGCGGCTCGCCGGGCGGCGGCGCGGCGGATGAGGGCGTACTGGAAGAAGCGAAAGACAGCCGAGCGGACAAAGTCGACGTCTGCGGCACGAAGAGGTGCGACGCGGGCCAAGGCTGGCCGTTCCTCACGCTCGAAGGAAAGCGGTCGCACTCAGCAGCGCGCCGCATAGCGCCGGCGGTGGTTGGCATATAGCCCCAAGATTCGAGTGTTCAGCGCCGGCGAGCGCGATTCAATCGGGCAAGCCTCCAGGGGGAGTAGCAGTGATGAAGCGACGGCTGATCGGCGCGTGGCTCGTGGTGGGACTTCTCATGACGACAGGAGCGGCGCTCGCGCAGCTCCCGGGGGGCGTTCAGGTCCCGGGGGTCGGATCGCTTCCCACCGGCGGGCTCTCCAAGGATGCGCTGCTGAAGCAGGCGAGGGACATGGTGGCGGAGCTCACGTCCATGAAGAGCAGCGGCAAGCTCGCGCCCCAACAGGTGGAGCAGGCCGACGACCTCCTCGCCAAGGCCAACTCGCTCCAGAGCGAGGCCGAGCGGCCGGTCGAGGCGACCCGGCTCCCACAGCTCGCGACCGATCTGAGCGATCTGCAGAAGCAGATGAGCACTCTCAAGTCCATGGTGAAGTAATCCCGGGACGCCATCGGAGCTGCGGCCGCCCTCGTCGACCAGGCACTCGAACCGGCGTCCCACAGGCTGAATGCCCAGCGCCCTCTCTGCGCCGGTCAGACCGGT
The DNA here is from genome assembly GCA_046726415.1 of Candidatus Methylomirabilota bacterium. Taxonomy (GTDB): domain Bacteria; phylum Methylomirabilota; class Methylomirabilia; order Rokubacteriales; family CSP1-6; genus CAVWFS01. Next base: position 13,503 of record JBKPAK010000239.1, on the reverse strand, counting down.
CAGCGGGCTCCGCACATATCCCCTCGACAGCTCGGCCGCATGACGGCACACTCAAGACGATCGGTCATGCCAACGCCCCTCAAACCCCTGCCTCCTGTCATCGCCCGCTGGACCGCTCGTGCCCGCGCCCTGCGCGTGGTCGATGCCCTCCTGGCGTGGGGCGCGCTCTGGGGGGTGCTCTCCGGACTTGGGCTCGGAGCCAGGCGCACAGTCATTCTCGCGCTGGTGGTTCTCGTCGCCGGCCTCTTCGTTGCGCCTCTGCGCGCGCGTTGGAGGCCGGTCAGCGCGCTATTCGGTCTCATCCTGAGCCAACGCCTCCGCGTGGGCGATCGCGCGTGGTACCTGCGCGTGGGGGAAGCGACCTTGGTCCTGGTCACGGCGCGGCACGGCGTGCGCTTAGTCATCGCCCGGCCGAATGGGGACGCGACCGAAGGCATCAGCGTCCGCCGGACGCGCGTCCTCTTGATTCCCGCCGAACCAGAATGACTGCGGTGCCTGGCACTCCGCTCGAATCGAGGACCTCACTATGCCGAGTCGGACCCACCAGAATGGCCACTACCGTTCGATCTTCACCGACGCCACCCCGCGCGAACGACAGGCGAACTTCGAGGACTACCTCGCCTTCACCCGCTCACAGAACGGCGAGCTCTTCGAAGCCGAGAAAGACCTCGCGGCGAAGCGCCAGAAGCTCCGTGCCTTTCGAGCGCGACCCGTCCGTTCGCGGCGCCCCCTAGCCGACCCCGCGCAGTTCTATCGCAACCACGTCGCGTTTCGAGACGATCCGGCCACCATCGACCGGAAAACCCTCCTGTTCACGTGCCTCTACAAGGTCGCGCGCCACGAGTGGGTGGGCATCTCGGCGGCCTGGGATGCTACCCTGCGCCTGGAACAGTCGAGGACGACCACCGCGAAGATCAGTCGCTACCATCTCGCCGAGGAGTTCTGCCACATGCGCTACTTCGACGAGATCTTTCGAACCGTTCAGCTCGACCAGGTCGCCTGGTTGCCTCTCAGCCCCCTGAAGCAACGACTCTATCGCCTCTTCCCGGGCATCCCCAACGCCGTCAAGGATCCCCCCGCGTTCGTCACCGAGCTGCTCGGGATCACGTTCTACCGCCATGTCGACGCGCTGTTGGATCAGCTGCTCGGCGATGAGCCGGAGGCTTGCCAGCGCATTCGCGAATTGCTGCATGAGATCATGGTTGACGAGCTCGCCCACATCGGCCAGCGCCGAAACTTCCTCGGCCGCCGGGGGACCCGGATGGCGCGCTGGATCGTAGGGCCACTGTTCCGCGCCTTTCTTCGCGACGTTCCCGAGAGCGTGTATCTCTTTGACATCAACCAGATGATTCAAGACGGATTGAGCTTCGACTACAGCGACGTGCCGGCGGATCTGCTCGAGCGGACGTGGGTTCCCAGCTACTGCCGGCAGGAGTGACGGGTAGGCACGCCGTCGCGCCATGGCCACGAGGTTGGGGTAGTATCCGAGCACACGCGGGGTGAGGAGGTTGCGATGATCCAGCTCAAGAAGATCGGCCATGTGCTCCTTCGGGTGGCAGACCTCGAGCAGTCCAAGGTCTTTTATCGCGATGTTCTGGGCTTCCGGGTCGCCGAGGAGGACCCCAACCACGGCGGGGTCTTCATGACCCTTGGCGACGACTTTCACACGCTCGACCTAGTCCAACACCCGAGCCCGGAGCGCGCCGAACGGCCCGGCGGAACGCCGCTTGGGGTAGCCCATACTGCCTTTCAGGTGGCCAGCTACGAGGCGCTTGGTGAGGCCTACTCCAATCTGCTGGAGCACGGGGTCAAAATCGACCGCGCCACGGACCACGTGAACCAGCGGAGCATTTACTTCTTTGATCCCGACGGGAACCGGCTGGAGATTTACTACGAAATGTCCGGAGCCTTGCAGCGTTTCCCCGATGGCCGGGGTGACGGCGACGGGCAACTCGAGGTCACCGGGGTGGGCGAGCCCCTCCCGGCCTGGCTCTCTGAGCGCTGGCCGTCCGATCGCTGAGACGCTGTCGAAGCGCGACCACGTCGCACCTTCGGGCCCGCGACGCGCCACTTCGAACGCGGCGCGCAGAAGCGATCAGTGGCGGAGGCCCGCCGGGCAGCCGACGCAGTGACCCTGCGGATCGCCGAGCAGCCGACGCAGTGACCCTGCGGATCGCCCAGGAGCTGACGCAATGACCCTGCAGATCGCCACGCCAGATCTGGTGACAAATTCCTATTTCCCAGCCCTCGCCGCCGAAGAGCTGGGGATCTATCGCGAGGAGGGGATTGACGCCCATGTGGCGCTGCGCCCGTCGCTCGAAGCCGTGAACGCCCTGCGCGATGGCGCGGTTAACTTCGTGGCGGGCGGCGCCCACACCATGCTGCTCGCGTTCCCAGGCTGGAGAGGTGCGAAGCTCGTCGTCACGCTATCCCAGGGAACGCCGTGGCTCCTGGTCCTGCGCGCGGATCTCCCGGTGCGACGCGGCGACATCGCTGCCATCAAGGGCCTTCGCATTGGCGCCGCGGCCGGCCCCGACCGCGCGCTCCTCCATCTCCTCCACGAGGTGGGCATCGATCCCGCGCGGGACCGCGTGGCGATCGCACCGGTGCCCGGCGGTGACGCCCCGGGCGCATCCTTCGGCGTGCTCGCCGCGGAGGCCCTCGAGCGCCGGCTCGTCGACGGATTCTGGGCCAACGCGCTCGGCAGCGAGACTGCGGTGCGGCGCGGTGTCGGGAAGGTCGTGGTCGACGTCCGGCGCGGCGACGGCCCGCCCGGCGCGGGGCACTACACATGGGCCGCCCTGGCGACTACTGAGGACCTGATCGCCCGCGAGCCCGAGCGCGTCGCCGCCGTCGTGCGGGCCATCGTCCGGACACAGAACCTTCTCAAGAAAGATCCCGCGCGGGCCACCGAGGTAGGCAGAAGGCGGTTCCCGCCAGCCGCCGCCGACATCATCGCCGCGATCGTCGAGCGCGATCTCCCCTTCTACGACCCTGTCATCTCGAAGGTGTCGGTGGCCACCATGAATCGGTTCGCGCAGGCGATCGGCCTGCTCGCGGGGCCGGTCGCCTACGACGACGTGGTGGCCACTCGCTTCAGCGATCTATGGTCGATTCCGTCAAGCGAAGGATCGCGCGCCGGCCAACCGGACTCCTGAAGGCTGTCTCACAGCGCGGTGGGTCCATCGAATATTCACCGGTCAGACCCACCCGAGGGAAATCGCCATGCCGAGAAAAGAAATCGTTGAGGCCGATCTGGCCGCGGCCAACCCGAATCTGTCTCCCGCCACCAGGTTCGGCAACCTGGTTTTCGTCGCCGGCCAAACCGGCAGACACCCGACCACGGGGGAGATCGGCCGAGACATCCGGGAGCAGACTCACAACGTTCTCGAGCGAATCAAGCGCATCCTGGAGGCGGCCGGCACCTCGCTGGATAATGTGCTGACCGTCACCACGCATCTGACCAAACGGGAGGACCTGGCCGCCTACAACGCGGAGTACGCCAAGTACTTTCCGACCGGCAAACCCGCCAGGACCACGGTGGAGGTGATGCTGAACTCTCCTGAACTCCTGGTGGAAATCACGGCCACCGCCTGTATCCCCGACTGATGCCGGGCCTGACCGCCGGCGATCGGGAGGACCGGCGGCGAAACATCGTTCATTGAGAATGGAGTGTCGGACACTCCCGAAGTGGCGTAGCATTTCGTGCGACGACAACGCACGTGCAAGGGAGGGTCGTATGCGCAGATCCTTGCTGGTCCGAGGCATCGTCTTGGCCGCGCTGCTCAGCCTGACCCTGGCCAGTGTGGCGAGGGCGCTGGAGGTTGGGCAGAAGGCACCCGAGTTCACGCTGAACAACCCCGAGGGGAAGCCGGTCAAGCTGTCCGAGCTGACGGCCAAAGGCCCCGTGGTCATCTACACATTCATCGCGGCCTTCACGCCCACCTGAACAAAGGAGCTGAACGGCTTCGAGGCGGCGCTGCCGCAGTTCGAGGCCGCAGGCGCCCAGGTCGTGGGCATCAGCACCGATCATCACCTCGCTCTCGCCGCCTGGCAGAAAGCGAACTCGAGTACGCAGCTTCTGCTCTCGGATTTCCGGCGCCAGATGATCCCCGCCTACGGGGCGATGCAGACTGACCCAGCGAGCCCGGTCTACCGCTACGCCAAGCGGGCGTACTTCATCATCGACAAGACGGGAACGGTGAAGTTCGTCAAGATCATGGACAACCCGCTCGACCTCTTGGATCCAGCAGAAGTGCTGAAGGCGGTGAAGGCCTCCGCCTCCTGAGTCTCCCGTGTGCTCGGTGGGGCTGGCCCCGGCGCCGTCGACCGTCGGTGGCGCCGGGGCCGCCTAACGACCTCGCGAGCCGCTACGCCTTGCGAACGTTCGCCGCCTGTAAGCCTTTTGGACCTCGCGTGATGTCAAACTCCACGCGCTCTCCCTCGGTCAAGCTCTTGAAGCCCGACGCCTGGATCGCGCTGAAGTGCACGAACACGTCCTCGCCGCCCTCCTGCGTGATGAACCCGAACCCCTTCGCATCATTGAACCACTTCACCTGTCCTGTGGCCATCTCCTGCCGTCCTTTCAGGGGCCCTCGGCCCCGTGGATGCTCCCGCCCTCAACGGGGAGCGCCTGCGCGAGACGCAGAGACAAACAAAAACGCCGCGCGAACTGGATCTCGCGCGGCGTCAAACTCGATCTCAGGCGGACTCTGCTGAGCGCGTAGCCGTAACAAAACACCAGAGCGCAGACATTAGCGCATACGGCGCGAGCCTTGTCAATGAGATTCGCCGGCGCGCATCACAGGTGCAGGTCACCCCAGGTCACCGTTCAGGCACATCCGGCCGCGGCCCGATGTCGTTGCTCGGTCGCACCCCGGGCGAGGCGCCTCCGAGGCGGGTCGGCTAGCGCCAGTGGCGAGGCGCCTCCGAGGCGGGTCGGCTAGCGCGTGTGGCGTGCCTCACGAAACCTGCAGAGCCACCTGCCCGGCGAAACTCATGACGTACGACGCGGTCAGCCCCCCGCCTTTTCCGGGGATCTTGTCCCGCTGCTCGACGAGCCGAGCCGTGATGAGGGCGTTGACGGTCATCGGCGGCAGCTCGACCGTGCCGATCCAGCACGTCTCCTGCACGCCCGCCTCGCGCGGCTCGAGCCTGACAAAGAGCACCCCTCCCTGGGCCATCCGCTCGAGCACCTCGCGCTGAGGCTGGCTGAGCTTCATACGGTCACGCCCGGGCCCTGACCACGCGGTAGCGTCCGTCGGGAATTCGCTCGACCCGCGCCGTCTGCTCCAGCTCGTCGAGCAACTGGCCGATCCGCTTCGTCACGGGCGCCCTCATCCCCACAACGGAACCGGTCTGGAGCAGCTCGTCAGCCAGCGTGGCCGCGGTGGCCCCGGCCGAGTGCATCTTGAGCACGGCGACCAGCTTGGCTTCCGGCGAGATGGGCTCGCCGCGTCGGAGCGGGGCAAACATCCTCCAATCGTCGCCGCCTTTCATCATCGCCGGATCTCGACGATGGCGCTCGGCGCGGAGGCTGTGGGGGCAAACTCACTCCCCACGGAGGAATGGCGCGACTGAACGCTCGCAAAGACTCGTATGCGGGGCCTCCTTGTCCTCCCTGGGAGCAAGGAGGTGGGCGTCGATTGGGTCCGGCGCTCAGCATTCTACGCTGCTTGTCGACTGGTTGCGAGGAAACTGTCGCGTTCGGCGCCGCGCAACCGGATCGACCTTCTTGAAGTCGAGCGCCGTGCGGCGGGGCGCAGCACGACGTAGCACAGAATGAAGTGCGCGAGGCGATGCATCCAGGGAGCAATTCGCCGTGGTCTCCCCGATAGAGACCTGGACAGGGAGGGCGAGATGACCGACACGGATCCCAGGGCGGAGCTTCACGTCCCTTTCAGTGATCCAAAAGCCACGGCCACACCGTGGGCGCAGGCACGCGACATCCTGGAGAGGGCCGAAGTGTTCTGGTTGTCGACCGTCCGCCCCGACGGACGCCCCCACGTCACACCGCTGGTGGCCGTCTGGCTAGAGGGATCCCTGTACTTCTGCACGGGCCACGATGAGCTCAAAGCAAAGAGGACGGGAACCAGCTCCGAATCACCTCACGACGATCAACAGCACCGCGATCAATGCGCATACGATCCCCGCGCCCTGCCGCCCGCTGAGACGCTCGCCGAGCACCGCGAGCGCCAGCACCACGGTGGTGGCGGGATAGAGCGATGTCAGCGTCACCACCACGCTGAGCGGCCCGCTGTGCGTCGCCAGTAGATACAGTGCGTTGGCGAGCATGTCGATCACGCCGCCGACGATGGCGATCGCGGCAACAGAGGTAGCCATTCGCAGCGATCGCCCGCCAGCGATCGCGGATGCTCCAAAGATCGCGACCGACGCGAGACGCGCGACGAGCAGAGGCCACAGGCCCGCGGTCGATGCCGTGCGCGCCAGCGATAGGAAGAATATTCCGATGGCGACGCCCGACAGGAGCGCCAGCCCAAGACCGGAGGGGGGACCAGAAGCGGCAGCGGTGACCTCCTCATGCGCCGTCCTCGTGGGCGCTTGACTCACGAGGGCGATGGACCCGATCGCCAGCGCAATGCCGACAAAGGTTCGTGGACCGGGCCGCTCGCCGAGCAGCACCGCCGCGATCAGAGAAATCACAACGGCACACACCGCGGTGGTCGGCGCGACCACCGCCATCCTGCCAATGGCAAGCGCCCGATACAGGAGACCGAGACCACCGCCAATGGCAATACCCGCCACCGCGCCCCACGCGAGGTCTGGCACGGCCGGAGAAGCATCCGGGAGCAACGGAAGCATGACGGCAAGGACGACCATCCCGGAAAACTGCGACACGACGACGACCGCCACGGTGTCGGTTCGGCGAGCCGCGAGCCCGCCCAGGAAGTCGGCGGCGCCGTACAGGGTGGCGGAACCAAGCGCAAGGAGCGATGCGAGCAAAGGTCGGTGTCACCTCACTCGGCTTGGCGGGAGCTCGTCCGCTCTTTCCCGGGCGGCTAGCTTCCCGTCTCGGGCACCGTCATGACCTCCAGCAAGTGGCCGTAAGGATCTTCGAAGTAGAAGCCGCGCCCGCCCCGGCGAGTGTTGATCCGGCCGTTGGTGTGGCTGTGCGGCTCACTGCCGTAGGGAATGCCCTTCGCCTTCACCCGGCCCAAGATCGCCTCGAACTCCGCCTCGCCGACATAGAAGGCGTAGTGATGGCTGCGGCCCGTCTTGGGGTCGAAACCCGGCCCACCCCACTCCTCCGGCTCGTCGGCGAAATCGAGAGTCAAGCTCTCGTTGACTCGCACTTGGGCGAAGTAGCCGGGCTTAGCCGTCAGGCCGAAGATGTCGGCTAAGAACTCGGCCGACACCATCTTGTCCTTGGACGGGACGATCGTGTGGTCCAGTCGAATCGCCATTGCGCACCTCCTTATCGAGCCTCCGCCACGCTTATCGAGCCTCCCGCACGGCGTACTCCGACGCCGACCGTCTCAGCTACCCTTGCCGAGGCGCCGGGTCCACACCACCAGCCCTTCGAGGAGCTGCTCCACGAGCTTCCGCGACGTCGGGTCGACGAGGCGGGCGTTGGCGTCGAAGCGCTGGGCCGCGTTCGGGATCATGACCTCGGGTCGATTCAGCGCGTGCATGTTGAGAAACACGAACATCTGGCGCAGATGATATTGGGCCCGCGCCGTCCCCATCGCCCCGACTGACGCCCCCATGATCGCGACCGGCTTGCCGTCCCACGCGCTGTCGCCATAGGGCCGGGAGGCCCAGTCGATCGCGTTCTTCAGCACCCCGGGGACCGAGTAGTTGTATTCAGGGGTGGCGATAAGAATCGCATCCGCCTCACGGATCCTCGCCTTCAGCCCGATGACGTGGGCCGGGGGTGTCCGCTCGTCGTCCTCGCTGAACGGAGGGATACCCTCGAGGTCGAAGATCTCGAGGGTCGCGTCCGGCGGGAGGAGCTCCTGGGCCGCGCGCAAGGCCGCGAGGTTGAACGACGCCTTGCGCAGACTGCCTGGGATACCGAGGATGCGAACGCTTTCGTTCATGCGGAATCCTCCCAGCCCAGGCCACCGCATCTACCCTCCAGGAGACCCGGCCACATAGTTCGAGCCTGAAACTGTTTCTTAGCGGATGAGATGCCGGGCGCCCGGCGACCGATTCGCCGCGTCGTTCACCGCGCCTTCACGAGGTCGGCGTCACCCACGAAGAGCCTCAGGCGCCGATGTCCTTGGGGCCTCGTCCCCGCCACCGGCGCTGAGCATCAGCGAACACTCCCGTCCACCCTGCAGCGTTGGCGCACTCGGACGAGCGCGTGGCCCAACAGGGTCCGCAGCGGACGGGAAATCGGCCTCACGACTCGGATCCGGCTCGGGCGTTCGCCTGCCGCCCGCAGTTCGGCGAGCCGATCGCGCGCGAGAACCCGGAGCGCGTACTCGTTCATGTTCATGACGAGGACTCCCGCCCGACGCCGTAGGCCCCGACGAGCTTCGTCGCGGGCGCGTGGGGCGGGCGGGTGAAGACGACTTCGAGTGCTCGGGGATTGCGATCGCCCGGCGCGAAGGCCTCCAGCACGATCGCCAGGAGCGTCTCGGTCTCGGCCGGACGCTGGAACGGCACGGCCATCCGCACCTGCCAGCCGCGGTGACGGCGGCGCACCACCGGCGCCGCGGCGGCGCCGAGCCGAGCGTGGATGCCGTCAGTCAGCGCGATCTGGCGATCCTGAACCTCCCGGCCCGACGCTCGCGCCAAGCCGTCCAGGCGAGCAGGCCGATCACGACGGCAAACGGTGCGCTCGCGGTGAGAACGCCGAACAGCACCAGCATGGCGCCTCCTCCTATCTCCTTGGTCTGAGCCTGGGCGCAAATTGGTATATTGTGAAGGTCCACTTATCCGGAGATGAAGAGGACCACTTCTCGACCTGAGATCCTGCTTCGCGTGGAGCGGCGCCCTGGCACGCCGTTGCGCGCCCAGTTCGAGCGGGAGCTGCGCGACGCGATTCGCGTCGGCCGGCTCCGGCCGGGGACCCCCCTGCCGTCGAGTCGGGCTCTCGCGGCTGACCTGGGGCTCTCTCGCGGCGTCGTTGTCGAGGCCTATGAGCAGCTCCTCGCCGAGGGTTATCTGACGGCGCGTCGGGGCTCGGCGACGCGAGTGGCCACTCGCGAATCGAAAGTCGAGCCCGCCGTGCCGGTCGAGCGAGTCGCGCCACCGATGCGCTACGACTTTCGGCCCGGGGTGCCCGACGCCGAGATGTTTCCTCGCCGGGCGTGGTTGATGTCGCTACGCCGCGTGCTCACCTCCGCCCCGGGCGCGGCGTTCGGCTACCCCGACCCCAGGGGCGTCGCCCCGCTTCGCCAGGCGTTGTCGGCCTATCTCAACCGTGTGCGGGGTACGGCCGCGCACGCCGGCCACGTGGTCCTCTGCACAGGGTTCGCCCAGGGGTTGAGGCTCGTGTGTCAGGCTCTTCGAGCGCGGGAGGTCACGCGCGTCGTCGTCGAGGACCCGAGCCACGCGGTACACCGCGCCACCATGCAGGCGCTGGGCCTGAGGCTGACTCCGATTCCCGTCGACCAGAGCGGATTGCGCATGGAGCGCCTGCGCACCGTCGATGCCGGCGCCGTGGTCGTGACGCCGGCCCATCAGTTCCCCACCGGCGCCGTTCTCGCCCCGGAGCGCCGAGCGGCACTGCTCGATTGGGCGGCCACGCGCGGAGCGATAGTGATCGAGGACGACTACGACGCGGAGTATCGGTACGACCGGGAGCCGATCGGGGCGCTGCAAGGACTCGCCCCCGACCGTGTCATCTACGCCGGGTCCGTTAGCAAGACACTGGCCCCTGCTCTGCGTCTCGGTTGGCTCGTGCTGCCCGGGGAGTTCGTGGCGGAGGTCGCCCAGCTCAAGGGCCGGGAAGACATGGGCTCGCCCGCCCTGGACCAGCTCGCCTACGCCGACTTTCTCGAGCGGGGAGAGCTTGACCGCCACCTGCGACGGATGCGGCTGCTCTATCGGCGCCGCCGCGACGTTCTGGTTGCCGCCCTTCGCAAGCTCGCGCCGGGACTCCGTGTCCACGGCGTCGCCGCGGGGCTGCATCTGCTGGTGGAGCTCGAACCAGGCGCGGACGAGCAAAAGGTCATCGACGCCGCGGCCAGGCTCTCCGTCGCCGTGTACGGAGTCCACGCGCATCGTGCGCAGCACCCGGGACCGCCCGCTCTGCTGCTGGGCTACGGCACCCTGAACCACACCGCGATCGTCGAGGGTGTCAAGCGACTCGCCTCCGTGCTGGCATAGACGCGCGGGGTCGTGCCCCGCGTGGGCTGGAGGTTGCACGCGCACGCACGAGCCCCATGGGCCCGTAATCGAGAAGATGGCGGGTATTCTGCTGCTGATACTCCCTGCCGTCATGTACGGCTGCGTCGGCATGCTGGCGTGGGGTCGAGCTTGCCCTCCTTTCTCCGTGACGGCCTATTTAACGAGGGCTAGGCACCTTTGGACCACACCGGCGTGAGGGCGGTAATTTGTGGTGGGCCCGATAGTAGCGGCTCGACATCGTTCACGTAGGAGGCGTAGCCATCCGTCTGCAGAAACTCCTGGGACGCCTCGAGGCTCGAATGAGGCGATGGTGAGTGGCACGCCCAGCACCAGGCGTGCTCCGGCGTCGTAGAGAGTTCCGAAGACGAAAATGGCCGCCGCCGCAGGGAGAGTCGTCGCGAGGATAGAACGCCCACCCGCGGCCGTCATCCTTGCCACCTCAATGTCGGCGCAGTTTCGGCAAAGCGCGGCTGCGCCGGAACGGAGGCCGCTTGTTCGACGCCCTCGCCAATCGCGGCGGGGCTGAGAATGGTCCGATGCCATTGACGATGCGCTACTCGCCAGTGACGGGGACTGGCCGCTCGGATACGAGCTCATGACCCCGGGCGGACTCCGCTCGTCAGACGCCCCGGCCGAACCACCGCTCGCAGAGCCGATCGTAGGTGCCATCGGCTTTGACCTGCGCCAGCACCTGATCGACCGCCTGCCGGACTGCATCGTTGCCTTTGCGGAACATGATCGCGTAGTGCGCCTCGTCGCCTCGATGGTCCCGGCCAGCTCCAGCTCCGGAATGCGATCCACGAACCATTGCGCGATCGGCGCATCCTCGACCCACGCATCGACGACACCCGCGCGAACCGCCTCGAACGCCTCCACGTTCGTATGATAGCTACGGATCTCCGCCGCCTTCGCTCTGGTCTGCGCGAACTGTGCGGCCGTGGTCGCGATGCGGACGGCGATCCGCTTTCCGTCCAGATCGGCGAGCGTGCGGATGGCGCCGTGACGCCCGACGGCGATCCCCAGCCGGTACTCGAGGTAAGGCTCGCTGAAGTCGACAAGGCGCTTGCGTTCCTCCGTGATGGTCGCCGCGGTAACGACGGCGTCCAGTCTGCCTTCCCGCAACTCGTCGATGAGCCCGGCCCCCGGGCCGCCGCGGTACCGGTACGTGAGCCCCAGACGCACGGCCACTTCCGTCATGAGGTCGACCTCGAACCCCTCGAAGCCGGGGACGGATGGATCCGAGTGCAGGGCGCCAGGTGCGGACGCATCGACGCCAACGGTCAGGATGCCTGGCTCAACTAGCTCGAACGGCATGGCGATCTCCCTTTGGCTCCCGATTAGGATACGACTTGGCAGGCGGCCCCAGGCGTTCGGGAGGCGGGCGGTCTCCCGTTTGCCTCAACCCACAGGCCGCTCGATCGGTACTGCCGATCCAGCTCAAGCGGACGTAGCTGGCGCTGGCGGGATTGTCGAAAGCCGACATCATGGTTCGCATCAAGACCGCGACAGCGAGAAGGAGTTGGGCCAGCCGGAGGTCGGCGCGATGTCGTACATGATGCCCTTGAGGTCGACTACTGTGTGGCCGCGGCCCCCGGCGCTCTCAGCCTGGGGGAACGAGGATGGTCTGCCATGGCATATTGGCTCCTGAAGTCCGAGCCCGACGATTGGTCGTGGACCGAGCAGGTGGCGAAACGTCGTGACGGGGCGGAGTGGACAGGCATCCGCAACTTCTCGGCCCAGAACCACCTGCGCGCCATGAAGAAGGGCGAGCAGGCGTTCTTCTACCACACCGGCAAGGAACGCGCGATCGTCGGCATCGTCAGGGTGATCGCGGAGGCGCATCCCGATTCGACCGACTCCGCCTGGCGCGCCGTCGACGTCGCCGCGGTGCAGCAGCTCCCGACACCGGTCGGCCTCGGCCGGATCAAGGCGGACCGCCGCCTCGCCGGCATGGCGCTGGTCAGGCTCCCGCGCCTGTCGGTCCAGCCAGTCACGGAGGCCGAGTGGCGGATCGTCTGCCAGATGGGGGGACTGGGCTGAATCACCCCCGACCCGCGCAGTCGCTCGGCCGCCGCATGGCCGTCGATGGTCAGCCCGCCGGGTCAGCAGCAGAGGCGGGCCGCGATTCGCCAAGCTCTATCTGCGCTGAATTGGAATAGCGAGCGGGCGTAGCGGCGACCCCGTCGCCCCCCGCAACTTGAAGGATGCGGCGGTCAAGGACTCGAAGCCTTGGACTCGCTTCCTCGGCGTCGAGGGCCGGTGATGAACCGGTCCTCCTCGAATCGTGGCCACTCGCAGAGGAAGCCCATGACGTCATGCATGCGACCGAGCCGCCTTGGAGAATGCTCCGGTACTCATCGTCTGCTTCTTCCGAGAGAGCGGCTTCGCGCTCAGCTGGCGGGCCTGAGCACCGACGGGCGGGACGAGTCGCGATGCGGCGCCAGGCGCCAGCGGCCGTAGGCAACAAACGCCGCGAAGAATGCCACGACCACGTTCAACAGCGCCACCGCCACCATGCCGCCCACCAGCCCGATCACCATCGCGCCGATCATGATGATCACCAGGCCGGCGGCGGCCAGGGGCGTCAGGCCCGGCCGGATACGCAGCAGCCCGGGGAGGATCAGGCCAAGCGCGCCGAGCACCTCGGCGACGCCGATGAACCTCAAGAACCAGCCCGGTAGCGCCACCGGCCCCGTCATCTCGTCGAGCGGTAGGACCAGCTTCGCGCCACCGGCAAACAGAAAGAGGGCCGCCAGCAGCCCTTGCACGATCCACAGCGCGACGTTCATCGTCGATCTCCCGCGCTCACTGTCCATCGGTCACCTCACCGTTCTGATTGTGCCGCGCTCGCCTGTCACCCATGGCGTTGGGACAAAGGTCAGCCGCCTGGTTTCCCCAGCTTCTCCAGCAAGGCCGCAAGCTGGTGCGCCTCGCCCCGGGTCAGCGTCGCCAGCAGCGTTCGTTCGGCCTCCCGCTGGAGCCGCGTCCCCTTTCGGCATGCCCTACGGCCCGCCGTCGTCAGCACCGCCAGCCGGGTGCGGCGATCCTCGGGGTCTGGTTCCCGCGCGACGAAGCCATCCGCCTCGAGGCGATCGACCAGTTGCGTGATATTCGATTTCACACAGGAGAGGCGTTCCGCCAGTCGGCCGAGCGGCAGCGACTCACCGGCGTCGGCCAGCGTCT
>JBKPAK010000238.1:0-14300 GCA_046726415.1 Candidatus Methylomirabilota bacterium | reverse complement strand
GCTTTCGCAACCCGGGCGTCTTCGACTACGGGGCGTACCTCGCGCGCGAGGGCATTCACGTGGTCGGCACGGGGCGCGCCGATCGGGTCGTGCCACTCGATGACCCAACTCCTCCGTGGCCGGTGCGAGTCAAGCGCCGCGCACTGGACGTCATGCGCGAGGCGTTGCCCCCGACCTCGGCAGCGCTCCTCGGTGGTCTGCTGCTGGGTGATCGGACAACCCTCCCGCACGACCTCACCGATGCCTTCCGCCGCGCCGGCGTGTATCACGTGCTCGCCGTTTCCGGTTTCAATGTTGTCCTCCTCGCCTCCTCGGTTTTCACGTTGCTCGTGGTGGCCCGAGCGGGCCGCCGGGTGGCGGCGACGGCGGCGATAGTGGCGGTCATCGGCTTCGCCTTCGTGGTCGGGCCGGAGCCGTCGGTGCTACGGGCCACCATCATGGGGGTGCTCGTGCTCGGCGCCATCCTGCTCGAGCGCGAGCCTTCCGTGCTGAATAGCCTCGCCCTCGCCGCGCTCATCGTCCTGGCCGTGCGCCCCGGAGATCTCTTCGATCCCGGCTTCCAGCTCTCGTTCGCCGCTACCGTGGGAATTGTCCTGATGCCACTGCCCCGGAGCATACTTCTCGGCGCTTTGGCCGTCAGCGTGGCCGCCCAACTGGCCGTGCTGCCGGTCACCCTCTTCCACTTCAATCAGGTCTCTACCATCGGCGTGATCGCCAACCTCGCCGTGGTGCCGCTGGCGGGAATGGCAACGATCGTCGGCCTGGCTGGTACTGCACTCGCCATGATCGCCGCCTCCGGGGGCAACCTCCTCCTCAACGCCGCGTGGCCGGTGCTCGTCGCGCTCCGAGCCGTCGTCATGGTGGCCGCGTCTGTACCCGGCGCGGTGATCCACCTCCCCGCCCCGCCGTGGACGGCAGTGATGGCCTACGCGAGCGCGCTCGGGCTCGCACTGTTCGCGTGGAAGAGGCGCGCTAATCCGGCGGGGCGTGCCTGGGCGTTCGCCACCTCCGCCGCAATGCTCTTCCTAACCGCCGCCGCGCTCGAGGTCTGGCCGATCATCCGGCCCGGCGATGGCCAGCTTCGCATCACCGTGCTCGACGTCGGTCAAGGCGATGCCATCGTCGTGGAGACTCCCGACCGACGCGCCGCAGTGATCGATGCTGGGCCCGGCGGCCCCCACAGGCTCGACACCGGTGAACGGGTGGTCGCGCCGTTTCTCTGGAATCGCGGCCACCTCTCGCTCGCCGCGGCGGTGGTCACCCACGCGGATCTCGACCACGCCGGCGGGATGGCGGCCATCCGGCGTCGTTTCCGCGTGGCCGACTCAGGGATCGCTGAGACCCTGTCCCGAGCTCATCTGGGGGGTATCGAGGTCACGGCACTGAGCGACCCCTCCCTGGTCGTGGCCGGCCACGATGCTCGGACTCGGAACGACGCCGCCTTGGCCCTGAGACTCGAGCTGGGCTTCGCGTCCTTCCTCTTGGCGTCTGATATCACCGCGCGGACCGAAAGCGGGCTGCTGCGGCGCAGGACTCCCCTCGCGGCCACCGTGCTCAAAGTCGCGCACCACGGCGCCCGCGGTTCCACGACGAGTGAGTTCCTCGCGGCCGTCCGACCCCTGATCGCGGTGATCTCCGTGGGGACGCGCGGGACCTATGGCCACCCCAGTCCCGAAGTCATCGCGCGCCTCGTTCGGGCGGGGGCCACGATCTATCGAACCGATCGCGACGGCGCGGTCATTTTCGAGACCGATGGGCGCTCACTCAAGGTGACGACCTGGGCGTCTCGACGCCACGACCGCTACTGCCTCGATCCCGAAACGATCTGCTAGAATCGGGGCGCGGCGACCCGATGGCGCTCGCCCGCGAGGAGATATATTCGTGGCGCGCATCAACGAGCACTACCTGAAGCTCAAGAGCAGCTACCTCTTCACGGAGATCGCCCGGCGCGTGAAGGCCTTTCAGGACGCCCACCCCTCCGCGAAGATCATCCGCCTCGGCATCGGCGACGTCACTCGGCCACTGCCGCCGGCGGTGATCTGGGCACTACACGAAGCCGTCGACGAGATGGCGCGTCCCGAGACATTCCGGGGGTACGGGCCCGAGCCCGGGTACGAGTTCCTCACCGAACTGATCGCCAAGCACGACTACGCGACGCGCGGCGTGTCGATCGCCCCCGACGAGATCTTCGTGAGCGACGGCGCCAAGAGCGACAGCGGGAACATTCAGGAGATCTTTTCAGTGGAGTCCGTGGTGGCCCTGACCGACCCGGTGTACCCCGTCTATGTCGACAGCAACGTCATGGCCGGACGCTCCGGCCATGCCGATGAGACGGGGCGCTACGAGCGGTTCGTCTATTTGCCGTGCACGGCCGACACCGAGTTCCTGCCGGCCCTCCCCGCGGACATGGTCGACCTCATCTACCTCTGCTACCCGAACAACCCGACCGGCGCGGTGATGAGCCGGACTACCCTCAAGCGCTGGGTGGACTACGCGCGCGAGAACGGCGCCATCCTGCTCTACGACGCGGCCTATGAGGCGTACATCCGCGATCCCGACATCCCCCACTCCATCTTCGAGGTCGAAGGCGCGCGCGAGGTGGCCATCGAGTTTCGGAGCTTCTCCAAGACGGCCGGTTTCACCGGCACCCGCTGCGCGTTCACGGTGGTGCCCAAAGACGTCGTGGGGCGGACTGCGGTCGGTGATGCCGTGGAGCTGCATGCACTGTGGCTCCGCCGTCAATCAACCAAGTTCAATGGCGTGCCGTACGTGATCCAACGCGGCGCGGCCGCCGTCTACACCGACGAGGGGCAGCGCCAAGCGCGGACCCTGGTCGACTTCTACATGGATAATGCCCGGATCATTCGCGAAGGCGTGGAGGCGGCGGGACTGACGGTGTACGGGGGGCGCAACGCACCGTACATCTGGATCAAGACCCCGGCCGGGCTGTCTTCTTGGGACTTCTTCGACAAGCTCCTGGGCGAAGCCCATGTCGTTGGCACGCCCGGCTCCGGCTTCGGGCCCAGCGGCGAGGGGTACTTCCGCCTCACCGCATTCGGAGGGCGCGAGCAGACGGAGGAGGCCGTGGCGCGGATCAAGAGTCAGATCAGGCTCTGAGCGCGCTCCCTCGCCTGCCCCTCGAACGCTGAGCGCGCTCGATCGCCTACCCCTCGAACGCCTTCTCGAACTGGGCCCGCAGGCGCTCCAGCTCCTCGGGATCGAGCCGCATGCCCAGGGCTAGCCCCATCTCACCCAGAATGGTTTTGATCTCGTTGAGGGACTTCTTGCCGAAGTTCTTGGTCTTGAGCAGCTCGGACTCCGACTTCTGCACCAAGTCCGCGATAGTCCGGATGTTGGCGGTCTTGAGGCAGTTGGAAGCCCGGACGGACAGCTCCAGCTCGTCTACATTGCGGAAGAGGTTTTCGTTCAGCTCCGCGCGCGGGCGGGGTTCTTCCCCCACCTCCACAGTCTCCTCGGGCGGCGCTGCGTCGGGGAACTCGGTCAAGAGGTCGAAATGGTCCTCGAGCAGCCGAGAGGCCTCGGCCACCGCCACCGCCGGCGTGACAGCGCCGTTGGTCCACACCTCCAGGATCAAACGCTCGCGCCCATCCTCCAACTCCTCCACATGCTGGTTTACCCGCGTGACGGGCGAGAAGTCGGCGTCGAGGAGAATGGCATGGATGGGGAGCGCCTCTGGCTCGCGTTTCTCGGCGGCCGCGTAGCCCCGCCCCCGTTCGACGCAGACCTCCATCTCGACCGAGCCGTCCTTGTCAAGCGTGGCTAGCACGATGTCTGGGGTGAGGATCTCCGCGTCGGCATCGGCCTCGAAGTCCCCCGCCTTGACCAGGCCGACCCCTTGGGCCTTTAGGCGCAAGATTTTAGGCCGGTTCACGTGGAGCTTGAAGACCACCTTCCGGAGATTGAGCATGATGTCGAGGGTATCCTCGGTCACGCCCGGCAGGTGCGAGAACTCGTGGAGGACCCCCGCGATCTTCACCCAGGTCGGAGCCGCTCCGTGGATCGCGGACAGCAGCACGCGGCGGTAGGCATTGCCGACGGTCAGGGCAAAGCCCGCCTCGAAGGCGTCGATGGCCAGCTTGCCGTAGGTCGGCTCCTGGGCGATCCATTCGTGACGGGTGGGGAGCTCAAGCTCCAACATGAAGACCCCCTTGAGGAATTCCGGGGCGCCAAGCCCCGACCCCGCAGTATAACAAAGCTGGCGCGCCGCGGCCCACCCTATGTAGACTCGACGAATCATGCGGTGGCGGGTCGCGCTAGGAGCCCTCCTCGCCCTCGGCATGGTCGCCCTGGCCATCGAGGCCTGGCGGGTGTTCACGCCGACGGCCGCTATCGAGGGGGGTCCCCGAGTGGTCGAGATCCCTCCGCACGAGGGTCTACGCGCGATCGCCGAGCGTCTGCGCGCGGCGGGGGTGATTCGGAGCCCGGTCGGCTTCATGGCCCTGAGCGTGCTGGGCGGCCAGGCCCGCCGACTCAAACCCGGGGAGTACGAGTTCCCACAGGGAGCCGCCACACCCGCGGTACTGTCGAGGATCGCGGCGGGCGTGGTGCGACAGCACGTCGTGCTCCATCCGGAAGGTGCGACGGTGGCCGAGCTGGCGCGTGCGCTGGAGGCGTCGCGGCTCGCATCGGCCGACGGCATCGAGCGGGCGGCCAGCGACCCCCCCTTCCTCCGGACCCTTGCGGTCGACGCTCCCCGCCTGGAGGGTTATCTCTTTCCCGACACCTATCAGTTCGTGCGGGGCATGACCCCGGAGGAGATCCTGACCCGGATGGTCCAGCGGCTGCGGACGAAGCTCACGCCGGACATCGTGGCCCGGGCCGCCGCGCGCGGGATGAGCGTGCATCAGCTTCTCACCCTGGCCTCCATCGTGGAGCGGGAAGCTGTGGTGCCGGAGGAGCGTCGACTCATCGCGGCGGTCTTCTGGAACCGCCTCCAGCGCGCGATGCCCCTCCAGGCGGACCCGACGGTCCAGTACGCCGTCCGCCGGCAGCGTGGAACGCTCACGCGGGCCGACCTCGATACCGACCATCCCTACAACACCTACCGCCAACCCGGGCTGCCTCCCGGGCCAATCGCCAGCCCCGGAATGTCGTCCATCGAGGCGGTGCTGGACCCCGCTCCCGTTCCGTACCTCTATTTCGTCGCGATGGACGACCGGCGCCACGAGTTTTCGACCACCTTGGAGCAGCACAACGCCGCGGTCACCCGCTATCGCCTGACGCGCCCACGGGGCTAACGCCGACGACACCATGTGCGCCGATCAGCCACCTGCGGTCCAAGCCGGCCGCGCGGTCCCCGGTACAATGACGCCCAGGCCGCCCCGAACCGGCCATCTGCGGTCCAAGCCGGCCGCGCGGTCCCCGGTACAATGACGCCCCGGCCACCCCGAACCGGCCATCTGCGGTCCAAGCCGGCCGGGCGGTCCCTGGTACAATGACGCGCGCGTCTTTCGTGCTATAAGGGCGAGCGAGCATGTCTCGCACTACGGCCATTCCTGCCGATGCGGACGCCGGAGCCACTCCTCCCCCACCCCTTCCGCTGTACCAGACGCTGCGGTCTTGGCTGCGCCCCTGGGCGTCGCGCTTCTTCTCCCTCGCCGTGGAGGGCAGCGAATACCTGCCCGCCCGCGGGCCCTACATCATCGCCGCAAACCATCACAACTATCTAGACGGCGTGATCCTCGGCCTCGTCGTCCCTGAGCCCATTGCGTTCATCGTGATGCCGCGCGTGTATCGCGCCACCCCCCTCCATCCGTTCTTCCACGATGGCATCGGCTCCATTCCCATCAATCTCGAACGGCCTGACGCGGGAGCGCTCCGCCGCGCTCTGCGCACTCTTCAGGAAGGCCGCATCGTGGGGATCTTTCCCGAAGGGCCGTCTAGCATGCGCGGTCAGCTCGAGCGGGGGCTGCCGGGGGTGGCGTTGCTCGCGCTCCGCGCGCGCGTACCCGTCGTGGCCGCGGGCATTTGTGGCACCTACGAGGCTCTCAGTCGCCGGCGTTTCTACGTTCCACGTCGGCACCCGGTGCGGGTACGCTTCGGCCCCGCGCGGCGCTTCGCCCCGGCCAATGGTTCAGGCCCACGGCTGACTCGGGCCGACGTGACCGAGAAAATCATGGGCGACATCGCCGCCCTTCTTCCGGCTTGATACCTTGGTGAACCCGGTCAACGAATCGGCGAACGGTGCGAAGTCCCGCGCGCCGACAACGGGCCATCCTCGGCTCAGGCCCGCTGGCGCCCGGTCGCGACCATGAAAGCTTGGAGTGGACGCTTCGCGGCTGGCATCGATCCCGCAGCGGAGCGCTTCACCGCCTCGCTGGCCTTCGATCGGCGCCTCTGGTCACATGACATCGCGGGGAGCCTCGCCTGGGCCCGCGCCCTGGCCCGCACCGGTCTGCTCAGCTCGCCAGAGCACGAGAGCATCGCGAAGGGACTCATGCGCATTCGGGAAGAGCTGGAAACCGGAACGTTCCCCTTCCGCCCGGAGCTGGAGGACATCCATATCAACATCGAGCGCCGCCTAGTGGAACTGGTGGGCCCCGCCGGGGGCAAGCTCCACACCGGGCGATCGCGCAACGACCAGATTGCCCTTGACGAGCGCCTGTATCTCAAAGACGTCTGTCACGGCGTGGACGACGGACTGCGTCAGATTCAGCGAGCGCTGATCGGCCGGGCCGCGGAGAGCGTGGACGTCGCCATGCCGGGCTACACGCACCTGCAGCGAGCGCAGCCCATCCTCCTCGCCCATCATTTGCTCGCCTACGTCTTCATGCTCGACCGCGACCGCGGACGCGTCGCCGCGTGCCGAGCGCGCGCCGACGTTTTGCCCCTCGGAGCCGCCGCGCTCGCTGGGGCGGCATTCCCCATCGATCGCGAAGCCCTGGCCGCGGATCTCGGCTTCGCCTCGGTGACCCCCAACAGCCTTGACGCGGTCAGCGATCGCGATTACGTCCTAGAGTTTCTGGCCGCGGCGGCCATCATCGGCATGCACCTCTCGCGGTTGGCCGCCGACCTGACGCTGTGGGCCACGGCGGAATTCGGCTTCGTGGAGATGGCGGATGGCTTCGCCACTGGCTCGTCGATCATGCCGCAAAAGAAGAACCCCGACGTGGCCGAGCTGGTCCGCGGCAAGAGCGGCCGACTCTACGGCAACCTGATGGCCGTGCTGACCATCATGAAGGGCCTTCCCCTCGCCTACAACTCTGACCTGCAGGAGGACAAGGAACCTCTCTTCGACTCGGTCGATACGCTCGCCGCCATGGTGAGCGTCCTGCCCCCCCTGGTCTCCACGCTCAGCTTTCGCCCCGAACGGATGCGTCAGGCTGCTGGTGAAAACTTCGCCACGGCCACCGACGTCGCCGACTATCTCGTGCGCAAGGGGCTCCCGTTCCGAGAGGCCCACGAGGTGGTGGGGCGCATCGTGCGCTATGGCCTCGAGCAGGGGCGAGATCTCCTGCAGCTGTCGGTGGCTGAGCTGCGCCGCTTCTCCGACCTCATCGATCAGGACGTCGTGGACGCAATGTCCGTGGAGGCCTCGCTGCGCGCGCGGTTGGTGACCGGCGGAACCGCGCCCGATGCCGTGCGCGCCTCCCTCGCCCTCGCGCAAGCGTTGGTCGGCAACGCGTGACGGCGCGCGCCCTCGGCGCCGCCGCCACTCTCCTCCTTCTCGTCGCCTGCGGAAAGGTGGGGCCGCCGGTCGCGCCCCAGCTTCGCGAACCCCTGCCGGTCTCCGAGTTGAACGCGGTGGCGGGCGACGGGCTCATCGAGCTGAGCTGGACCAATCCCACGCGGCGCGTCGACGGCACGGTGATCCGCGATCTCGCCGTCGCTCACGTGTTTCGCGTCGACGACGCCGGAACGGGTGAGCCCAAATCCGCGTTGCGGAGTCGTGGACGAATCGCCGGCTACGAGGAGATCGCCAGCGTCCCGATGGCCGCCCCGGCGCCCGCCACCGTCGACGGCTCGCGCGTCGCGCTTCCCGACCGGCAGGGATTGGCGTACGGCCGCCGCTACACGTACGTGGTGCTCGTCGAGGACAAAGAGGGCCGGGTGAGCCCACCTTCCACCCGACTGTCCGTGACCTACATCGCCCCGCCGGGCCCGCCTCAGGATGTCGAGGCCACGCCGGGAGAGGGCGAGGTCCGGCTCCGCTGGGATCGGCCCGCCCAGCTCGTGGACGGAAATCCCGTCACGGGAACGCTGAGCTACGAAGTGCTCCGCGCCGCCGGCGCGGAGGGAACGCCGGAACCGATCACACCCTCGCCCGTCAGCGGGACGACCTTCGTGGATCGCGGCCTCGTCAACGACCAAACGTACACGTATGCCGTGCGGGCCCTCCGCGCGGATGAAGGCGGAAGCGCCCGTGGCGCGCCCTCAGCGAGAATCACGGCCACCCCGGTGGACGTCACGCCACCCGCACCGCCGCGCGACCTGGTGGCGATTGCCGCCGCCGGGGACGTGCGGCTTTCGTGGACGGCGAGCCCAGATCCCGACGTCGCTCGCTACGTCGTATATCGCGCTGATCCGCGGGGGACATTCACCCGCGTGGGCTCTATCGCGGCCCCGGCCACCACCCTGGTGGACCGGGGCGTCGCGCCGGCAAGCTATCGATACGTGGTGACCGCCCAGGATGGCAGCTCGCGGGCCAACGAGAGCGCCCACTCTAACGAGGCGAGCGTCAGCGTTCCTTGACTTCACCGGGGCCGAATGCCAGACTTTACGCGCACATGGATACCCTCCCCCCATGGAGAGGGGAGCGCTCGCGCGAACGCGTGTCGCGGGGCGCTGGTGATCTTTTGGCCATCATGAGCCAGTGCGCCGCCGGCAGACCGCCGAGGTCCCAGTGGCGGGGAGACGACAGGATGACGCCATTTCAGGGCTCGTTTGTGGCGCTGGTAACCCCGTTCAGGCACGGACAGATCGACGACACCAAGCTGCGGGAACTCGTCGAGTTCCACGTCGGGCACGGAACCGATGCGCTCATCCCTTGCGGTACGACCGGTGAGTCCCCAACCCTGAGCCACGACGAGCACAAGCATGTGGTCGAGATCGTGGTGGACGCCGCGCGCAAGCGCATCCCCGTCATCGCGGGAACGGGTTCCAACTCCACTGCGGAAGCCATCGATCTCACCCGGCACGCGGAGCGAGCGGGCGCCGCCGGCGCCTTGGTCGTGAACCCGTATTACAACAAGCCAACCCAGCGGGGGTTGTACGAGCACTTCCGGGCGGTGGCCGAGAGCACGTCCATTCCCATCCTGCTCTACAACATCCAGAGCCGCACCGCGGTGAACGTGGAGACAGACACGCTCGCCCGGCTCGCCCGCGACTGCAGGAACGTCGTAGGGGTCAAGGAAGCCTCGGGCTCGCTGGATCAGATGAGCCAGGTCATCCTGGCCTGCGGACCGAATTTCTCCGTGCTCTCCGGCGATGACAACATCACGCTCCCGCTCCTGGCAATCGGGGGACGCGGCGTCATCTCCGTGATCGCCAACATCGTGCCGCGCGAAACGGCGGAGATGGTGCACGCCGCGCTCGACGGCGACTGGAAGCGCGCGCGCGAGCTGCACTACAAGCTCTTCCCGCTGGCGCGTGCGGCCTTCCTCGAGACGAATCCAATCCCCATCAAGGAAGCAATGGCGATGGCCGGGATGCTCGAGCCGGAGTTTCGCCTGCCCATGTGCCGCATGGGCGAGGCCAACCGCGAGAAGCTGCTCGGCATCCTGGAGTCGTACGGTCTCGTGAAATAACCGCAGTGCTATGACCGACGTGGTGGTCGCCGGCGCCGCCGGCCGCATGGGGTCCCGTCTCGTGGCCTGTCTGACCGAGGCCGATGATCTTCGCCTGGTCGGTGCTCTGGAGGCGCCCGGCCAACCGGCCATCGGCCGCGACGCCGGCGAGGTGGCTGGAATCGGTACCCGCGGAGTGCCCATTGCCAGCGACGCGGCCGCCGCCATCACGGGCGGGCGACTTCTCATCGAATTCTCCATCCCCGAAGCGAGTCTCGCCCACCTTCGGCTGGTGGAGGCGGCCGGGGCGCGGGCGGTGATCGGCACCACGGGTTTCAGTCGCGCCCAGCGCGAGGAGATCGCCACCCTCGGCCGGCGGGCTGCGATCTTGCTCGCCCCGAACATGTCGGTCGCGGTCACCCTTGCCTTCTCGTTGCTCGCCACGATGGCCCGCGCGCTCGGCGATGACTACGACATCGAGATCGTGGAGACGCACCATCGCTTCAAGAAGGATGCCCCCAGCGGAACCGCGCTCCGCATGGGGGAGGTCATCGCGGAGGCGCTGGGTCGCGATTTCTCTTCGGTGGCCGTGTACGGACGCCAAGGCCATCCCGGCGAGCGCACCCGGCGAGAGATCGCCGTCATGTCCCTGCGCTCCGGCGACGTGGTCGGTGAGCACACCGTGTCATTTGGCACGCTGGGCGAGCGGATCGAATTGACCCATCGGGCGCACAGCCGCGACACCTTTGCGCGCGGCGCCATACGGGCGGCCCGCTGGCTGGCCGATCGGCCCCCCGGGCTGTATTCGATGCAGGACGTCCTCGGTCTGACCTGATCCCGCGCCGGCGCGTCGTGGGTCCTGTCATGGATCGGCTGCTGCTCGAGGACGTGCGCTTCTACGGACACCACGGCGTGACCAAGGCTGAGCAGACCATCGGCATGTGGTTCTCGGTGGACGTTGAGCTTGCCCTGGACCTGGCCCCCGCCGCCTTGTCCGATGATCTCCAGGCCACCGTCGACTACGGTGAGGTGGCTCGGCGGATCGTGGAGTTGGGCTCCGGAGGTCGCGTGAACTTGCTGGAGCGACTGGCCAGTCTCATCGCGGAGATGCTGTTGCGCGAGTATCCGACCCCCGAGGTCCGCGTACGCGTGCGCAAATTGACGGTGCCCCTCGGCGGTATTCATGGCATCCCGGCCGTCGAACTGGTGCGCGCCCGATGACGCCCTAATGCCTCGCGTCTTTCTGGGTCTCGGCTCCAACGCGGGCGAGGCGCGGTTATCCTTGCTGCGCGCCGTCTACCAACGGCTCGCGGCGACGAGCGACGTGGAGATTGTGGACGCCTCACCCCTGTACGAGAGCGAACCCTGGGAGAGCACGCCGGGGGCGGGACTCCACGAACAGACGTGGCACCTCAACTGCGTCATCGCCATCGAGACCTCTCTCCCGCCCGCTGACTTGCTCAGCCGCCTCCAGGAGATGGAAGCCGCGCTGGGTCGGGTGCGCCCCGCGGGCACCCCGGAGGAGCGCCGCTTTGTCCCCCGTACGGTGGATATCGACATCCTCTTCTACGAGGACCTCGTGCTGAGCGTGCCGGACGAGCTGCAGATCCCGCACTTGCTCCTGCACGAGCGCGGGTTCGTCCTCCGGCCTCTGGCGGACATCGCCCCCGACCTCGAGCATCCGCTCGAGTACAAGACCATCCGGGAGCTTCTCGAAGCGCTGAGCGATGAGCACGACGTACGCCCGGCGCCCTATCCGCGCCGCTGGTTCGAGGGCTGAGGCGTGGCCTCGCCCGAGTTCCAGCATGACGCCCTCCAGCACCTCAACGCCCTCTACAATTTCGCGATGTATCTCGCCCACAATCCCTCGGATGCCGAAGACCTCGTGCAGGAGACGTACCTGCGCGCCTTCCGGTTTTCGCACCGCTTCCAGCCGGGAACCCACCTCCGCGCCTGGATGTTTCAGATCCTGAGGAACACATTCCTCACCTTCTACCGGCTGCGCGAACGGGAGTCCGCGTTGGCAGAAGATGGCGTTCCGGACTGGGATGTTCCGATGTTCCACGACGCGCCGGAGGAGACCGGGCGCGTCCTGGAGGCGCACACGGATCTCGAACGCGCCATGCGACGCTTGCCCGAGGAATTCCGCACCGTGCTGCTGCTCGCTGAGATCGAGGGAATGCCCCTGGAGGAAGTGGCGCGGGTCATGAGCTGTCCTGTCGGAACCGTCAAGTCGAGAATCTTCCGGGCCAAGGAGAGGCTCCGCGGGCTCCTGCCCGACTATCGCAGCCGATGAGCGAGCCCCACGATCTTTCCGACGAGGCCCTCAGCCGCCGGCTCCAGAGCGAGTTGCCGCGCTACACGGCGCCGCACCACCTGCGAGCGGCCATCGTGGCCGCCCCTCGGGAGTCACACCGGCCGGTGTGGATGGCCCCCATTGTGGCCGCGCTGGCCACCGCGGCCCTCGTGGTGCTCTTTTTGCTTCCGGGGTTGCCGGCCAGCAATCGACCCGATCCGGTGCAGCGCCTGGTGCGCGCGGTGGTGAGCGAGCACAGCCGTGCCCTCATGTGGGGCGCGCGCAACTCGACCATCGTGCCGACGGCCTCGTCGTGGCTCACGCAAGAGTCGGGCATCGCCCTGGCTCGGGTCTTCGCGGGAGACGATACGCTGTGGCTGGTGAATGCGGAGCCCGTGTATCTCGAGCGCGAGCGAGGGGTGGCCCTGCACTATCGCGACCACGCCGGCCGTTTTATCACGTACGTGGCGCTTCCCGCGCCGGCGCTGAAGCTACCGGATCGCGCGCGAATAAGCGTGGGGGCCTGGCGGCCCATCCTCATGCAGGATAGCGGCTTTGCCACGTGGGTGTGGCGGCACGGTGATCTCGCCTGCTTCCTCGTCTCGGACATGGTGAGTGGGGACGAGGCGGAGCGCTTCAAAGAGTACTTCGTGCGGGTGCGAACGGCCACCGAGCCCTTCCTCGCCTACTGATTGCCGAGCGACGGACTGACCGCCATCGCCCGTCGGCGCGTGGTCGTCATCTCCGCGCTCCTCGGCCTGGTGACCGTCGTCGTCATGACGCCGAGACTCCTCTGCCCGAACTTCGGGCTTCTCGACGACGGCGTCACCATCGAGGTCGCGCGGCGTATCGTGGGCCAGGTTGATGCCCTCCTTCCCTTCACCCTCGAGGTGCATCGCGGGCGCTTTCGACCGTGGTACTGGGTGCACAACGCCCTGCAGTACGCGCTGTGGGGACCGAGTCCCCTGGGATTCTTCATCGCGAACGGCGTGGCGCTGCTGTTGACCGGGCTGGCGGTGGCCGCGGCGGTGGCCCTTGCCACGAAAGATGCCCTCGCCAGTGCCATCGGCGGCCTGGCCTATCTGCTCTCGCCTCCGGTCGTCGAGAATTACTACACGCTCTCCAAACCCGAGGTCCCCCTCGCGCTGTGGCTCGCCGTGTCGCTGGGTGGCTGGGCCGGAGCCCGCGCGCAGTGGGAGACGGCTCCCCGGCGAAGCCGGGGTCTGCTGGCCGCGAGCGCGCTCGCGCTGCTCTTCGCCTATCTCACCAAGGAGACGGCCCAAGCGATGCTCGTCGTCAGCGTGCTGTGCGTCATCGCGCTACGGCGCTTGCCCGGAATCACTCGCCAGCCCAGCGCCGAGCGGATCGATCGCTGGTGTCTGGCCATGAACCTGGCCGGCACGGCGCTGTTCTGGGCTGTCCGCGCGGCCGTGGGCACGGCGGCCATCGGCGCCGGCGGGGATTCGCATCACTATGCGGTGAGCGGTCAGGTCCTGGCGGCCAGCGCGCTGAGGCATCTCGCCTGGTACGTCCGGGATTTCCCGCTCCTCGCGCCACTCCTGGCCTTCGTGTGGTGGCGCGAGCGGCACCGTCTCCGCGCGGACCCCTGGTTGGTCCTGGTGTCCGTGTTCTGGATCATCGCGTGGACTCTCATCATGCTGCCGTGGCACTCCACGTTCGAGTACTACCTACTGCCGGCCGCCATTGGCGTCTCCGCCCTGACCGGGATCGGGATGGCCTCGGTGGTCCGGTCGCTGGGCGCCTCGAGGAGAGCCGTCAGGATGGTAGCCCGGACCCTCCTGATCCTCACCGTGGTGCTGGCGTTCCTGAGCCTGGCCACTGCGCTGACGAACGGCCGTCTCCAGGTCGCGATCGACGCGGCCAATCAGCGCCTCGTCGATTTCCTGGCGACCGCAGTGGTCCGGCACGGCACCGTTCTGGTCAACCTGAGCGATCCTAACGAATACGTCGCGGAGTTGGCTCTGCATCTCCATGTCCTGAAGGACCGCCGCGATGTGAAGGTCGACTACCTGGGCGGGCGCGATCTCCGGGAGGGCGACGCGATCCTGGTGGCCGCCCCGATGATGAGAAACCAGCCGACCCCGAGCATTCGGATGGCGATCTCCGAGGTCGATGCGACGCGCTCGCACGCGGCGCTGTCCGCGCGACTGGGGCAGCAGGCCGATGTCGTCTATCGACACACCGAGCGTTTCCGGCTCCTGATGGCCCAGCTCCACGCTCCTCTGTGTGTCCTCGTG
>JBKPAK010000237.1:0-15606 GCA_046726415.1 Candidatus Methylomirabilota bacterium | reverse complement strand
CGCGGCGCTTGACTCGCACCGGCCACGGAGGAGTTGGGTCATCGAGTGGCACGACCCGATCGGCGCGCCCCGTGCCGACCACGTGAATGCCCTCGCGCGCGAGGTACGCCCCGTAGTCGAAGACGCCCGGGTTGCGAAAGCTCACGGCCTCCCGAAGCCGCCACTCGGCGGCGAGGCGCTGGCCCTCGGTCAGTGCCGGTCCTTCACCGTAGACTGTGGCCTGGATGCGACCAGTGCCGGGTAACCCGTCCACGCGCTCGATCTCGACGAGCAGTCTCGTGCGGTCAGGAGCCCAACGCGTCGGCTCGGCGACGAGCCGTCCCTCGATGCGCCCGGTCGTCGGAAGGCAGAGGCGAGCGACATGATGGAGCGGCATCGGTGGCGGCGTCGCGCGCAGGGCTCCCAGGACACCGGTCGCGAGGAGGAGGGGAAGAGCTGCCAAGCCGCATCGTCCACTTGCACTCAGAACAGCCGCGGCGATGAGGCTGAGACCCCACGCCCACCAGATCGCCCGTTCCGGGGCGAGCGGGGCGAGCGCGACGCCGGTGGCGAACGCCAAGGCCAGAGGCGCCAGCGGAACGGGTAGCCAGGGCACCGTCCCCTCACGGCGGGCTGACGGTGACGAGGGGCCGCACGCGCTCGAGCTTGGCCTTGCCCACGCCCCGAACTCGCCGGAGGTCCTCCACGGACGCGAACGGCTCCGCGTCGCGAGCTTCGATGATTCGCGCGGCCAGGCCAGGATCGACGCCAGGAAGGCGCGTCAGTTCATCGGCCGTGGCGCGGTTGAGGTCGATCGGGACGATGCCAGGGGCACCCGGGACCGCGCGAAGCTTGATGGAACTGGGTGGGGCGACTCGCGGTTGTTCTTCGCCGTCAGGGGCCGCGATCGGGGCTTCCCGGTCGAAGCGTTCCAAACGCTCCACCGCGTCCGGGTGCACGCGCCGCCAGCGGTCGACGACCAGACCGCCCCCGAAGACGATGAGCAGGCCGAGGAGGACGAACAGCTGATGCCGGGAGTAGAGGATCACATCGCGACGGTGCCACGTCCCGTTCCCGGGGACCAGAGTGAGAAAGCAGATACATCGAACCGTTGAGATTCCAAGACGCTGGTCGTCGCGGGAGTGCGCGATCGCGGGGGCCCCGGCGAAGCCGGGAACCCCAGGGTCTCAAACGACGAGCGCCGCGCGCGTGATGGCGGTCGTCTCGCGCGCGTGCCACTCGCTTTCCGCGAAGGCGCGGTTGATCTCGCTGAGCGGATACTTGTGCGAGAGGAGGCGGTCGAAGGGCCAGCGCGTCCGGTTGCGCATGAGGAAATCGAGCGCTCTCGGGATCACCCAAGGATCGTATTGGATGACCCCCACGATCCGCTTGGCCCCCCACACTAGGAGGGACGGCTCCAGTTCCACCTTGGCCCCGCGGCTGATGGTGCCGATCTCGAGGTACGTGCCACCCGAGCGAAGCATCTCGATCCCTTCGGGAATCACCGCGGGAAAGCCCACGAAGTCGCAGGCTACGTCTACGCCGACCCCGCCCGTGAGCTTGCGCACCACGTTGAGGCGTTCCTTCCGATCGGCCAGCTCGCGGACGTTGACGGTGTGGTCGGCCCCGAAGGCCCGGGCGAGCTCCAGCCGTCCCGGGATCTGATCGAGCACGATGACGGTCTGCGCTCCCATGTCCTTGGCTACGGCGACGGCCTGGACGCCCAGACCCCCCGCCCCCTGGATGGCGACGCTGCCCCCGAAGCGCAGGCCTGCCTGATGCAGTCCGAAGATCACTTGACAGAGAGCACAGTTCACAGGCGACACCAGCTCGTCGGAGAGCGCGTCGGGCACGAGGAAGATGGCGCCGCCCGGCCGCAGGTAGTAATACTCGGCGAAGGCCCCGTGAAAGTGCGGAAACTCGCGCGGTCCCCGCGGGCGCTCGAGCTTGGCGGGGCAGTTGGCCGGCTCGTTGTTTAGGCACGCGTAGCAGCGCCCACACGGATAGAAGTAGGTGTAGGCCACGCGGTCGCCCTCTTTGAGGGGCCGGCCGAGGGAGTCGGTCTTCACCTGCGATCCGAGCTTGGCCACCCGTCCTGTCATCTCGTGACCGAAGATCCAGCCGTCCTCGGGCAGTCGCAGCGGCGCGTCGCCCCGCCAGAAGTGCAGGTCGGATCCGCAGACGTTGGCCATAGATACGCGGATCAGGACGGCCCCGGGCTCGACCTCCGGAAGCGGCACCTCGCGAATCTCGAAGGGCTTTCCCGGTCCGAAGAAGACGGCGGCTTTGCCGGTGCTCATGGCGTGCGTCCCATGAGGCTTGGGGGGTCATCTCGGGGTTCCCCGTCTCCCGGGGTGGGGCGTTCGCGCTCCAGCTCGAAGGCGTCGTGGAGGGCGCGCACGGCCAGTTCGGCGTACTTGTCCTCGATCACGCACGAGACGGCGATCTCGGAGGTGGAGATCATCTGGATGTTGATGGCCTCCTTCGACAGGGCGGTGAACATGCGGGCCGCGACCCCGGAGTGGCTTCGCATGCCCACTCCCACGATGGACACCTTGGCCACGCGCTCATCGTGAAGCGTTCCCTGGGCGCCGACGTCGCGCGCGATCTCCTCCAGCGCCGCGGCCGCCCGCGCGTGGTCGCCGCGGGGGAGGGTGAAGGAGATGTCGGTGTAACCGTCGCGGCTGATGTTTTGGACGATCATGTCCACCACGATGTTGCGCTCGGCCACGGCGCCGAAGACGCGGGCCGCGATTCCAGGTCGATCGGGGACCCGCAGAATCGAGATCTTGGCCTGGCTGCGGTCGTGGGTGATGCCGGTGACCACGGCCGCTTCCATCCCATTCTCCTCTTTCGTCACCAGGGTGCCCGGATTCAGCTTGAATGTCGAGCGCACGTGCACCGGAACCCCGTACTTCTTGGCGAATTCGACCGAGCGCGCCTGGAGCACTTTGGCACCCAGGCTCGCCATCTCCAACATCTCATCGTAAGCGACGCGCGACAGCTTCCGGGCGTCGGGAACGATGTTGGGGTCGGCAGTGTAGACCCCATCCACGTCGGTGTAAATCTCGCAGACATCAGCCCTGAGGGCGGCGGCCAGGGCTACTGCTGTGAGGTCGGAGCCGCCCCGCCCGAGAGTGGTGATCTCGTCGTCATCGCTCACCCCCTGAAACCCGGCCACCACGGCGATTTCGCCATCGTCGAGGGCGCGTCGGACTCGATCGGCGGCGATTCGCGTGATGCGGGCCCGGGTGTGCGATCGATCGGTGCGCATGCCGATCTGGAGTCCCGTGAACGAGCGCGCCTTGAAGCCGAGCGTGTGGAGCGCCATGGCCAGGAGAGCGATGGTGACCTGCTCGCCCGTGGCGAGCAGCATGTCCAGCTCGCGCAAATCAGGAGTGGGCGCGATGCGGTGGGCCAGGGCCATCAGACCGTCAGTCGTCTTGCCCATGGCCGACACCACCACGACCACGCGGTGCCCGCTTCCACGGCCCTCACCGCTGGCGGTGGCGGCCACACGTCGGGCCACGCTCAGGATCTTTTCGTCATCGGCCACAGACGAGCCGCCGTACTTCTGAAGGATCAGCGCCATGACGGGGGAAATCTACACGCCGGAGCCCGGTCACGCAAGGCCGGCGGACCGCCGGTGTCGGTCCTTCGGCGGTCTCATGCCGACGATTCCGCGCGGACCCGGCCGACCTCAGCCAGGGTCACGTGCTCGCGCAGGAGAAAGATCCACCCGATGAGGGTGACGGGGATGAATTGCACGGCGTGAAGGATCAACGCGTAGCCAACCGCTTCCGCCCGCGCCACTCCGAGCATGCCAAGGGCCACGGCGGCGGCGGCGTGGAAGACGCCGATGAAGCCCGGCGCGGATGGGATGGACACGCTCACTCCGACGAAAGCCAGCACCACCCAGGGCGCCACCCATGGGAGCGACAGGTGCAGGGCGCGTAGAACGGTCCAGGCACCGAAGGCCGGAATGACCCAGACGGTCACGGTCCAGAGGAGCAGCGGCACGATATGCGAGGGCGTGCGAATGCCATGCACGCCCTGCACGAAGCGATCGAATACGCGCGTCACGAGAGTCTGCAACCGGGGCCAGTGTCGGAACACCCAGCGGGCCAGCCCGTGCATGGCGTCTGGACGCCAGGCCATGCCCATCAGTGCGGCGATGCCCACCAGGTTGACGACCAGCATGATCAGGGCGCCCCACCGGAGATAACCGGGCACTGGGATCACCAAGATGGTGACGCCGACCAGGAGGACCACGGTGATACCGTCAAGCACCCGCTCGACCACCACGGTGCCCAGGATCGTCCAGAAACCCCGACGCCAGCGATGGGCGACGACGTACACGCGGGCGACCTCACCGGCCCGCAGGGGCAACACATTGTTGACCATGTAGCCGATCATGGTGGCCGCGACCAGGCCGGGCGGATTGGAGTCCTCGGGGAAGAGGTACCGCCACCGCACGGCCCGGGCCCAAAGGCCGACAGGAGTCAAGATCACGGCGAGAGCCACCCAGCCCCACGCGGTGCGCTGAAGCTGTGCCGCCAACATCGAAAGATCGATGGTAGCCAGGAGGTAGCCAATCAGGCCCAGGCTGATGGCGAGGCCGACCACGATCTTCAGGATCCCGCCGAGATCTTGAGGACTTAGGAGATAGGTGGCGACGACAACTCCCCCCAAGGCCACGAGGAATGTCGCGAGCCACACCGCGAAGGCGAGAAGAGTCGCGAGATAGATGAAGAGCACGACGCCGATGGCGACACCGATCAGAATCAGGACGTTGAGCTGTTTGTTCAGAAGCCGAGGGAAGTCGGCACCACGTCGGGCGGCGACCGCCTCCTCACGCGGGGCCACCCTCCACGCGAATCAAGGTGGTGGGGAGGGCGACCACGGGCAGGCGGTCGATTTTGGCCAGGGCGGCGCGGACGTCGCGCTCCGCCGCCTCGTGCGTCATCATAACGATCGGCACGGCCTCCCCCGTCGCCCGGCCTTTCTGGATCATCGAGGCGATGGAGATGCTGTGCTCTCCCAGAACGCCGGTCACCCGCGAAAGCACACCGGGGCGGTCCTGCGCCATGACCCGCAGGTAGTACCCGCAGCGCACGCTTTCCATGGAACGCAGCGGCAGAGCGGCCGCCCCTTCGGCGGGAAGCTCCAGGGCCAGGGCCGGAATCCCGTGGGCGATTCGGCGGGCGATTTCCAAGGTATCGGACCACACGGCGGACGCCGTGGGAAGCTGTCCGGCGCCGCGCCCGTAGAACATCAGGTCGCCAACGGCGTCACCAGTGATGAAGACCGCGTTGAACACCCCGGATACGGCGGCCAGTGGTGAGCTGGACGGGATCATGGTCGGGTGCACGCGCGCTTCCACTCCGCCGTCGGTGGCCTTGGCGATGGCCAGCAGCTTGATCGCATAGCCCAGCTCCCGCGCGTACGCAATGTCCCCCTGGGTCACTCCACCTATGCCTTCTGTGTAAATGTCCTTGAGGTCCACGAACGTCCGGAAGGCCAGGGACACGAGGATCTGCAGCTTGTGGGCGGAGTCCATCCCCTCCACGTCGAGCGTCGGATCGGCCTCCGCATACCCGCGGGCCTGCGCGTCCTTCAAGACCGCGGTAAAGTCCAACCCTTCGTCGGACATCTTCGATAGCACATAATTGCAGGTGCCGTTGACGATCCCGGCCACCGAAAGAATCCGATTGGCGACCAGGCCCTCCTTGACCGCGCGGATGAGGGGGATGCCACCGGCGACCGCCGCCTCGAAGGCCAGCGTCACCCCCCGCCGGCGCGCTTCGTCATAGAGCTGCACGCCGTGGTGGGCGAGCAAGGCCTTGTTGGCCGTGACCACGTGCTTGCCAGCCGCCAGCGCCTTGAGGATGAACGTCCGGGCGGGCTCGAGTCCACCGACCAGCTCGATGACCACGGCGATCGACGGATCGCCCAGGACGGAGGCGGCGTCGGTGGCCAGCGGCAAGCGTGAGAGATCGAGACCCTCGCGGGGGCGCGTCACGTCGACGTCAGCGATGCGGGTGAGGTGGAGGCGACAACCGGCCCGCTCTTCCAGGGTGCTCCGCTGCGCTTCCAGGAGCTTGACCACTCCCGCCCCGACGGTACCGAGGCCCAGGAGCCCGAGGCGAACCTCTCGCATGAAGGGCGGCTCAGCGCGTGAGCTGCTTCAAACCGCGAAGCGCCTGCCGGATGCGTTGCTCGTTCTCGACCAGCGCAAAGCGCACGAAGCCTTCTCCGTACTCCCCGAACCCGATACCCGGCGAGGTGGCCACCTTGGCCTCCTCAATGAGGAGCTTGGCGAACTCCAGCGATCCCAGGGACCGGAAGGCTTCGGGGATGGGCGCCCACACGAACATGGTGCCTTTCGGCTTCGGCACCGACCATCCGAGCTTATTCAGCCCGTCCACCAGCACGTCGCGCCGCCGGCGATACACTTCGTTGATGTCCGCCACCACCGACTGATCGCCCTCCAACGCGATGATGCCGGCGATCTGGATCGGCTGGAACACGCCATAGTCCAGATAGGACTTCATCCGCGCCAGGGCGTGGATCATCTGGCGTTGGCCGCAGGCGAAGGCCAGTCGCCAGCCCGCCATGTTGTAGGACTTGGTCATGGAGAACAGCTCCACCCCGACGTCCTTAGCCCCGGGGACCTCCAGGAACGATGGAGGGCGATAGCCGTCGAAGGCCAGATCGGCGTAGGCGAAGTCGTGGACCACCATCAGGCGGTGCTCGCGTGCGAAGGCCACCACCCGCTCGAAGAACGCGCGATCCACGCACATGGTGGTCGGATTGTGCGGAAAGGAGAGGATGAGGAGCTTCGCCCGTGGCCAGGCCAACTTCGCCGTCTCCTCCAGCTTGGCGAAGAAATCGACCTCGGGCGTCATGGGTACCGATCGCAGGTCCCCGTCGGCGATCACCACGGAGTAGGAGTGGATCGGATACGTTGGATTCGGAACCAGGACGCCGTCCCCGGGCTGGAGTACGGCCAAGGCGAGGTGCGCGAGCCCCTCCTTGGCGCCGATGGTGGCGATGGCTTCGGTGTCGGGGTCGAGCTCGACGCCGTAGCGATCGCGATACCAGCGGGTGATGGCCCCGCGGAGCCGCGTGATGCCGCGCGAGGCCGAATAGCGATGATTGCGGGGGTTCTGGGCGGCCTCGATGAGCTTGGCCACGATGTGCTTTGGAGTCCCCAGGTCGGGATTGCCCATCCCCAGATCGATGATGTCTTCGCCGCGGGAGCGCGCCTTTGACTTCAGATCGTTGACGATCGCGAAGACATACGGGGGCAGACGCTTGATGCGATAGAAATCGTCCATGGGCGCCCTCGATCATACTGCGCGCTCTCGAAACGAGTCAACGAATGCGGCCCCTCATGGCGCCGGTCACCGGCAGTCCCCGAGAAATCCCTCTCGGGCGAGGCCGTTCTCGATCTCCTGTGCGAGGACTGTCGCGCCGTCCACGGTGAAGTGAATATCATGGGGCCAGTAGAAGAGCTGCGGGACGCCGCTGTGCTCCTGCGCCTCGATGATGGCCTTGAGCCGCGGTTTTACATTGATTACCGGGAAGCCCTTGTCCCGCCCCAGTTCCTCGAGGATTCGAAAAGGGGCATCGGAGGCGTACAGGCCGGGACGCATCCCGAACTTGCGACGACCTTCCAGAGAGGCGGTGGCGCTCACCTGATGGGCGTACGGGTACACGACGAGCGCGAAGTCGGCTCCGTTCGCCCGCGCCAGGTCCCGGATGCCCACGATGTAGCGGAGCGTGTCGGCCCACGCGGCCTGCAGGCCCGGGAATCGGCCATCCCGGCTGATGGCCAGTATGTCGAACTGGACGTTTCCCACCAGACCCAGCTCCTCCAACCGCTCGGGGGTCATGGTGAGCCCTCCCAGCAGGGACTCGCCGAATGAAGAGCGCCGGAGTCTCTGGTAGAGGATGGAGGACTTCAAAGCCTGGTTGATGGGGTCGAGCGCCCGCAGCACGGGCGACGGGCCGAGCGGAGGAATGAGGATCGCCGTCTGGAGCCGCCGGTTGGCCGGCACGGCGACAGGGAGCCCGTGGCTGTCGAAGCGCGCTAGCGGCTTGCGAACAAAGTCGTCGTGCACATCGGTCATGTCGAAGTTCAGGAGCACGAGGTCCGGCTTGAGGCGGGGGCCGATCTCCTTGAGGAGCAGATACTCAAGGAGGGGCGAGTACGAAGCGTTGCCCGCGTTGATGACCTCGTACGGTTGACGGCAGCGCCGGGCCAGGGATCGCTCGACTTGCTTGACGACCACGTTCTCGAACTCGAGGGTCCATCCTTCGGTGAAAGAGTCGCCGAGCATGAGGATCCGCACGGCGCCCGTCGGCTTGGTCTCGGCATACTCGCGATCGCGCAGGCCCAAGGAGTTCGTCTCGTACGGGATGCCGCGGATCTGGCCGCGGCCATGTGCTCGCCAGCGGTGGTGGCGGATCGGATCGTCGATGCCGAGCGACGCCTTCCGGGGCGCGCGCACCGCCTCATAGAAGCGCACCCCCATCTCGGCCACCACCAGGCCGAGGGCGAGACCGAGGACGACGAGAGCGCCGAGAACGAGCGCGCGCGCTCGGGCGCTCAGCGTTCTCGGTGGCCGTCCACGAAGAGGTCACCCCGGTGTCGGATCATCCGGTGGCAACGCCGGTGCGGACCTGGCAGGCCACCCAGTGGCCGGGCGACGTTTCCTTCAGCACCTGCTCATTCTCCGAGCACGAGGGGACGCGCAGGGCGCAGCGCGTGTGGAAGCGGCAGCCGGAGGGCGGATTGATCGGACTCGGCACGTCCCCTTCGAGGATGATCCGCTTGCGTTTCACGGTGGGATCCGGGATCGGCACCGCGGACAGGAGCGCTTCCGTGTAGGGGTGCCTTGGATTCGTGTACAGCTCCTTGGCCGGGGCGATCTCGACGATCTTGCCGAGGTACATCACCGCCACGCGGGTGGAGATGTGCTCCACGACCGACAGGTCGTGGGCGATGAACAGGTAGGTCAGGCCGAACTGGGCTTGGAGGTCCTCGAGCAGGTTGATGACCTGCGCCTGGACGGACACGTCCAGGGCGGACACCGGCTCGTCGGCCACGATGAGCTTCGGGCTGACGGCGAGGGCGCGGGCGATCCCGATCCGCTGCCGCTGGCCCCCGGAGAACTCGTGGGGGTACCGCCGCAGGTGCTCGGCGTTGAGCCCCACCGTCTCCAGGAGCTGGACCACGCGCTCCTCGCGGGCCTTGCGGTTCGGGGCGAGCTTGTGGATGACAAGGGCCTCCCCGATGATCGAGCCGACAGTCATTCGGGGATTGAGCGACGCGTAGGGGTCCTGGAAGATGATCTGCATCTCCTTCCGGAGAGCCCGCAAGGTGCGCTTGTCCAGCGCGGTGACGTTCTTATCCTGGAACCAGACCTCCCCCGACGTCGGCTCGATGAGGCGCAGGATCGTTCGTCCAGTGGTCGATTTGCCGCAGCCCGACTCGCCGACCAGGCCGAGCGTCTCTCCGGCCATGATGCCGAAGGAGACGTCGTCGACGGCGTGCACGCGGGCTACTTCCTTGGAAAGCAGACCGCCCCGGATCGGGAAGTACTTCTTGAGGTTCTTGACGACCAAGAGCTCTGCCATGGCGAGCCTCAGTACAGGAAGCAGGCGACCTTGTGGCCGGGCCTGACTTCCTTGAGCGGCGGCGTGTTCTCGAAGTGCGTGGGCTTGGCGAAGGAGCAACGCGGAGCGAATCGGCACCCGGGTCTCTCTGCCCCCCGCAGCGTGGGCACCACACCGGGAATCGTCTGCAGGCGCGTCCGCTGGATGGCGGCGAGATCGATGCGGGGGATCGAGCGGAGCAGCCCTTGCGTGTAGGGGTGCAGCGGCTCCTTGAACAGCTCCCCCGCCGAGGCCTCTTCCACCACCTGGGCCGCGTACATGACGACCACGCGCTGGGCCGTTTCCGCGATGACCCCCATGTCGTGGGTGATCAGCATGACGGCCATGTTGAACTTGGCCTTCAGCTCGTTGAGCAGCTCGAGGATCTGCGCCTGGATGGTGACGTCGAGGGCGGTCGTGGGCTCGTCGGCAATGAGCAGTTTTGGGCTGCACGAGAGGGCCATGGCGATCATGATCCGCTGGCGCATTCCACCCGAGAGCTGGTGCGGGTACTCCTTCACCCGGCGCTCGGCGTTGGGGATGTGGACCAGTCGCAGCATGTCCACCGTTTTGTCCATGGCATCGCGCCGGCCCAGCCCCTCGTGCAAGCGGATGGCCTCGGCGATCTGCTCTCCCACCGTGAACACCGGATTAAGCGATGTCATGGGCTCTTGGAAGATCATCGAGATTTCCTTGCCGCGGATCTTGCGGATCTGGGCCGGGGAGAGATCGAGCAGGTTCTTGCCGTTGTAGACGATCTGCCCCTCGACAATGCGGCCGGGCGGCTGCGGAATCAGGCGCATGACCGATAGCGCCGTCACGCTCTTGCCGCACCCGGACTCCCCCACGATCCCCAGGGTCTCGCCCTTGTCGATGTGGAAATCGATGCCATCGACGGCGCGCACCACGCCCTCGTCGGTGAAGAAGTGCGTCTTCAAGCCCTTCACTTCCAGGAGCCGTTCGGCCATGCCGCCTCCGTTCTCTGTCTTACTTGAGGGGGCGCGACGCCCCCTCCAGACCTCCCCGTTTCACGCTGGGAGCGACGACGGTCCCTCCGGACCTCCCCGTTTCACGCTGGGAGCGACGACGGTTTCTGCCCGAGGGGACGCGACGCCCTCGACCTCCCCGGCGACCCTGGGGCTAGAATAATGGCTCAGCCGACCTCGATGTTCCCCCTGGAGGGGGCGCGACGCACTGCAGACCCCCCGTCGGCGCGCATCTACCACCGGCTGGTGGCCTCGCGGAACGCGTCGACCGCGCGGGCGACGTCATCGGCGTCGACGTCCTTGTGGGTCACGCAGCGGATGCTGGTCGGGCTGATCCCGTGCACCTTCACCTTCCGCTCCGCGCACGCCCGGACCAGCTCCGCCGTCCGTTGTATCGAGGCGGCACCAGTGACGCGAAGGATGACGATATTCGTCTGGACGCTCGCCCGATCGATGGCGAGGCCAGGCAGCGGTGTCAGTCCGTCGGCCAGCGCCCGCGCGTTGGCGTGATCCTCGGCCAGACGGTCGACCATGCGCTCCAGGGCCACCAGGCCGGCCGCCGCGAGCACTCCGGCTTGCCGCATCCCACCGCCGAGGAGCTTGCGCCAGCGCCGGGCCCGGGTGACGAAGTCCGCACTTCCGCAGACGACTGATCCGACCGGGGCGCCGAGCCCCTTCGACAGGCAGAACGTCACGGAGTCGACATCGCGCGTGAACTCCCGCGCCTCGCGCCGCAGGGCGACCGCGGCATTGAAGAGGCGGGCCCCGTCGAGATGCACGCGAAGGCCAACCTCGTGGGCGGCGCGCGCGACCGCCGCGATGTCCTCAGGGGTACAACAAGTGCCGCCGTGCCGATTGTGCGTGTTCTCGAGACACACGAGGGCGCTGATCGGAAGGTGGATGTTTGCGGGCCGGACCGCTTCGCGCACCTGCTCGGGCGTCAGGAAGCCGCGTTCGGTTTTCACCGGCCGCATCTGGACTCCCCCGATGAGCGACGCGCCCCCGACCTCGTAGTTGTAGACGTGGGAGTCCAGGTCGAGGATGACCTCCTGACCAGGCTGGGTCTGGGCGAGCACCGAGACGAGGTTTCCCTGCGTACCTGACGTCACGTAGAGAGCGGCCTCCTGGCCTGTCCGCTCGGCGGCCAGGGTCTCCAGGCGCTGGACGGTCGGATCCTCTCCCCACACATCGTCGCCGACCTCGGCTCGGCCCATCGCCTCGCGCATCTCGGGCGTCGGGGTAGTGAGGGTGTCGGAGCGGAGGTCGACGACGTCGTGCACAGTTCCTCCTCGGTCTATTTTTGCGCCCGGAGGCGCTGGGCGGCGCGCCGCCCGTAGTCGGTGTGGGAGAAGTCGGCGGACAAGCGCTGGAGCAACTCGTTCGCCTCGCGCGTCTTGCCCTCGCGGGCGTTGACTTCGGCGAGCAGCCAGAGAGTCTCGGGGATGACGAGGGTCCGCGGGTACTCCTTGAGAATGAGCTCCAGCCGCTGCCGAGCCCCGCTGGGATTCCCCTGCGTGAAGTACCAGTTGGCCACCCACAGCTCCTTCTGAGCGAGCCGACCGCGGCAGATGTCGATCTTCGCCAAGCCGTCGGTCGCGTAGCGGCTCTCAGGGTATTCCTTGACGAGCTTCTTGAACTGCTCGAGCGCCTTGGTGGTGATCGACTGGTCCTGCTCGATTGGCTTCATCTGATCGTAGTACGACATGGCCAGCCGGTACTGGACGAGGTCGGCGATCTGGTGTCGCGGATAGAACGACAGGAAGATCTCGAATTCCTTAATGGCTTTGGGAAACTCCGCCTCGCGGTAGTACGCCTCGCCGGAGAGGAAGCGCGCCCGAGAGGCGAAGGGCGATTCCGGGTAACGCTCCACGATCTTCTTGAAGTGCCCCCGCGCGTCTTCGTACAGACGCTTGTCCAGATCCTCCTCGCCGAGCTTGTAGAGCTCGTCGGCCGGCAGGATGGGCGTCGGCGTGGGCTTCAGCCAGGAGCATCCCGCCGCCAGCAGGAGGCCGACGCCGAGGAGGAGGATCCGGAGACACGCGGGGCGTCGCATACGGAAGTCGGCGTTCCTTATACCATAGATTTCGCCGTAGAACGCCTTTCGGCTTCTTGACTTCCTTCCAGCGCCCCGGTATTACGGAGGCGTTTCGAGACGCGTCGCGGAACCGCACTGAACTCGGACCGTGGCCGGGCGCTCCCAGGGGGGATCATCGACGATGCTCCGGATCCGCAGGGTGAATCATGACTCGGGTGGCCCGGGTAGCCGTTCCGATCATCGGGGGACGGCGATGCCGGGCACCGTCCTCGGGAGAGTCCTGCGACGCTCCGCGACGTCCTGATGGCGATACGGCCGCTCGGGTTGCTCGGCCTCGGCCGAGCCTGACATGCGACGTCTGATGCTCGCGCTTGGAGGCGTGGCCCTCGTATTGGGCCTTGCCTATGCGAGCTACCGATGGTACCAGTCTCGCTCCTGGGTCTCCACGGACGACGCGTACGTCGAAGGCACTATCACCACCATCAGCGCCAAGGTGCCGGGCCACGTCGTCCAGTTGCTCATCGAGGACAACCAGCCGGTCAAAAAAGGGGATTTGCTCCTGCGCATCGACCCGCGGGACTTTCAGGTCCGGCGCGACCAGGCGGGCTCGGCCGTGGCCACCGCCGAGGCCAGTCTGCGCGCGGCACGTTCCGAAGTGCCACTCGCGCGCGACGACACGAGCGCGCAGATCGACCAGGCGCGGGCCGCGCTGGAGGCAGCCGTGGTGGCCGTGCGCTCCGCCGAGGCCGGCGTGGAAGAGGCGCGAGCCCGCCTGGAGGCTCGACGGGCCGCAACTGAAGCCATGCGCGCCGAGGTGACGGGTGCGGAGAGCGCGTCCCGGCAGACGGTGCGCGAGCGCGAGCGGATGGATCGCCTCGTGAAGGGTGGCTTCGTCGCTCAGCGGGACTTCGACACGGCGGATTCAGTGATGGAGACGGCGGCGGCGACGCTCGATGCGACCCGCCGCCGCCTGCTTCAGGCGGAGCGCGAGGTTCAACAGGCGGAGGCGGAGCTGGGGTCGAAGCGCATCGCCGTGGAGCAGGCGCAGCAGCGCGTGGCGGAGGCGCGGGCGGCCCTGGCGCGCTCAGAGAGCGGCCGCCACCAGGTCGCCATCAAAGATGCCGAGTCGAGCCGGGCCGAAGCGCGCCTCAAGGAGGCCCAGGCCGACCTGGCCCATGCCGACCTTCAGCTCCAGTACACGGAGGTCCGGGCCCCCGGTGACGGCATCGTATCCAAGCGCACGGTCGAGTTGGGGCAGATCGTCCAAACCGGCCAGCCGCTGCTGGCCATCGTGCCGCTTCACGAGGTGTGGGTGGTGGCCAACTTCAAGGAGACTCAGCTTGCGCGGGTGCACCCGGGCCAGTGGGCGGAGATCACCGTCGATGGCCTGCCCGGCAAGAAGTTCACGGGCAAGGTCCACTCCATCAGTGCGGGGACGGGCGCCCGTTTCTCGCTCCTCCCTCCCGAGAACGCCACGGGCAACTGGGTGAAGGTGGTCCAGCGCATTCCCGTCAAGATCCTCCTCGACGAGAAGGAGATCGGAAACCCGCAGCCTCTTCGGGCAGGCATGTCGGTCAGCGCTTCCATTCAGATCGATTGACGTCCCAAATCGATTGACGTCCAGGGAGCGCCGCTGCTCTGCTTTGATCCGAAACGGAGATCATCGCCATGGCCACCGTTTCCCGTCCGCTCGTCGTCGTGGCAGGTCCCATCCACCCGGACGGCCAGGCGTTGCTGGAGAGCGAAGTGCGCGTGGTCGGCTGCGATGATCCCACCGAGGAGGGGATGATCAAGGCCGCGGCCGATGCCGAGGGCATCCTGTTCTTCCTCAAGCCGAGCTGCACGGAACACCTCATGGCTGCCTGCCCGAAGCTCAAGGTGGTCGGCCGCTACGGCGCTGGACTCGACACCATCGACATACCCGCTGCCTCGCGCCTGAATATCGCGGTCGTGCATGCTCCCGGCTCCAATTCGCAGTCGGTGGCCGAGCACGCCATGCTGCTCATACTGAGCTGCGCCAAGCAGGCGTGCCGGGTCGACCGCCTGACCCGCGCCGGCAACTGGGGAGGGGTGCGGGCCGAGGAGATGTTTGAGCTGAAGGGCAAGACGCTCGGAATCATCGGGGTGGGGAATATCGGCCGCATCACAGCCCGGCTGGCCGCCGCCTTCGGCATGCGCGTGCTCGGCTACGATCCCTACGTTCCCGCTGACGAGTTGGCCCGCTGCGGCGTCGAACCGATGACGAGCCTGGAGGCGCTCCTGCCCCTGGTCGATGTCCTGACGTGCCACGCTCCCCTCACCCCCGAGACGCGCGGCATGATCAACGCGCGGACGCTGGGGCTCATGAAGAAGGGCGCCGTCTTCGTGAACACGTCGCGGGGTCCCGTGCAGGACGAGCGCGCGCTGTTCGAGGCCCTGGCGCGTGGTCAGCTCGGTGCCGCGGGACTCGACGTTTTCGAGGAGGAGCCGAGCTCCGTCGACAACCCGCTGTTCAATCTCGACAACGTCGTGGTGAGCGCGCACGTCGCCGGGGTGACGGCCGAGGCCAACCGGACGATGGCCCTT
This sequence comes from Candidatus Methylomirabilota bacterium, assembly GCA_046726415.1. GTDB lineage: Bacteria > Methylomirabilota > Methylomirabilia > Rokubacteriales > CSP1-6 > CAVWFS01. Next base: position 378 of record JBKPAK010000237.1, on the reverse strand, counting down.
CAGGTGGCCGGCGAGATGCTGCGCGTGCTACGCGGCGAGATGCCGCACGTCCTCGCCAACAAGGAGCTCTTGCCACGACCCGCCCATCTGCGACCCGCCCCCCGATGACGCGAAGGCGCCCGAGGGGTATTCGAGAGGTGCCACGGCTGCCCCGGGGGGCCCGAGCGTCGGGAGATCGAGGGGTGCCACGGCTGGGCCGGGGGGCCCGAGCGTCGGGAGATCGAGGGGTGCCACGGCTGGGCCGGGGCGCCCGAGCGTCGGGAGATCGAGGGGTGCCACGGCTGCGCCGGGGCGCCCCGAGCGTGGGGGGGCGTGGGGGGGCCGCCCTGGGCCCCCCCCCCCCAAAGCCGGCCGCGCGCGACACGGCGGGACCAACAA
>JBKPAK010000236.1:0-9458 GCA_046726415.1 Candidatus Methylomirabilota bacterium | reverse complement strand
CTTCAACTTGACGAACCTCGGTGGCATGGTCGTGATCGAGAGCGCGACGACGCAAAACCCGCTGCTTCTGTGGATGAACGTGGTGAGGATTCACCACCCGAAGACCTATCGCGGCGTGTCGACGATGACGCACGTGCCGTCGCGCCGCGCGATCGCGAGCTGGATGGCGCTCGCCGGATTCGCGGACGTCACGTATCGGCCCGCGTACACCTGGTCGGTTCGTTGGCAACGCACCGTACTGACTGGCGTCAAGAAATCCGAGGACGCCGGCTACCGCTACTTCACGAATCCGCCGAACCCCGGCTACTATGTGGGCGAAGCGAGCTGACCGCGCTCGCGAGGGAAGTCAGACCGGGCCTTGGCTCAGAAATCCCCGTCGGAGACGCGGCGCTCAGGCTGCGGGCTTCGTGTGGAGGGAGCGCCCGGGTTACTGCGGCTTGGTGCAAGCGCCTGCCGACGGGAGTGCTCATTAGCGGATCCGCCCTGGCAGACCCGTTGTCCGCGCAGTAGTGAGGGCGCGAGGACACGAGCCGCCGCGTCGCCACGCCCGGCATCCGGCCAGGCGGGGACCGATCTAGAATGGAGCTCTATGTAATCATCGACGATCTGGCGCGCCCGGTGGGTCGGGCCGTCGTCCGGCAGCTCAAGGGGCACCGCGCCGTGTCCGCGTTGGCATCCCTCCCGGGTCGCTGCCGTCCGCTGGCCCCGGCGTTTGTCGTGCTCGAGGAGTTCCTCGTCCGCCAGGAGTTGGCCGCGCTCCTCGACTTTACGCTCACGCACGAGCGGGCATTCGTGGAGACACAGGTGGTGCAGGTGGACCACCAGACGGGCAGGCTCAATCACGACGAGCGCCGCTCGCGCGTCGTCTACGCGTTCGAGCCCCGCCAATCCATACTCGTCGACCGGGTGCTAGCCGTGCTGCCGCGCGTCCTTGACACGCTGGGCGACCACCGTTTCAAGTCACCGACGTGGAGGCGCAGCTCACCGCGAGCAACGATGGGGAGTTCTTCCGGCCGCACAACGAACAACGCGCACGAGGCCCTGGAGCGGCGCGAGATGACGTTTCGTCTACTACTTCCATTGCGAGCCGAAGGGCTTCCGCGGCGGCGGGCTGCGCATCTACGAGTCGCCGCTGCCCCCCGTCCCCGGCATCGATGCTCCCCACGCGACCATCCCGCCGCGGCAGAACCAGGTCGTCTTCTTTCCCAGCCACCTCATGCACGAGGTGCGACCGACACACGTCCCGTCGCGGGCCTTCGCAGACAGCCGGTTCACCGTCAACGGGTGGCTGCACCGATGACCACGCGGCGACCTTCCACGGGCACGGGTGCTATCATCGGCGCCGTTCCGGTCCTCGTGCATCGATGTAAGGAGGGACGGTGGCGGACGACGACCTCGCGCGACTGATCGCGACGCTGGCCGAGGCGCTCGCCGCCGACGAGCGTGTTTTCCGCGCGGGAGCGCGCGTTGCTCGGCAGCGTCCTGCCAGGATGGTCAGGTCCCAACCCGCGGACGCCAGTTGCCGCGCCAGGGCCAAGCCGATCCCGCTGGTCCCGCCGCTGATCACGGCGTGCCCGGGGCACAACCTCGCTGCTGGGCTGCCTCGCGGTCCGGTAGCTCCGCCGCTAGTGGACGGCAGCCCGCCGCCTCCGCCGCAGGAGCAGCCTGCCGCCGAGCAGATCGGCAGCGCCAGCAGGGCCCAGGCCGGGCGGGCGCCGCGCCCGCCGGGCGTCGTGCTCTCGCGCACGAGGTCGACCACTCCCCACCGCTCGATCACCGCCTCCATCCACGCCGGCCCCATCGCGCGGTAGGCCACGCGCACCGGCGCCAGGATCGCCTGGTAGACCCGGGCCTGGGTGTCGGCGCGGACGACGCCGTCCAGGAACCAGTCGCTGTGCGCGGAGGCGACCACCCCGTCGACCACGATCGTGCCGTTCAGCGTCAGCGGGTTGTAGGCGCCCGCCGCAGCCCGCGTCGCGACTGCGACGACCTCGTCGACCGCCATCCGGCCCTCGCCCGCCGCGGACCAGACGAAATCGCCGACACGGACCTCGTCCGCGCCCTTGGCGACGCGGGCGTCCCAGGCACCGTCGGCACCCGCCGCGACCGGGATGAAGTGCCGGGGCGACAGGGTGAGCGCGCGGCCCGAGGCCAGCGTCAGCGTCACGTACGGCGCCGACGAGGCGCCGTCCTTGTGCGTGTTGAGGTAGACCTGTCTCGGTCGAAAAGGTGATCCGCCGAGGCGAAGCGTTTCGTATAAGCTCCGAGAAGGTTAGCGCCGGAACTTCCACGTCGACATCGGCTGCAGCGCCGATGACGGTATCGACGCATGACAGACCTGTCGAACCAGATGATCGCGGGGGGCGGGCAGGCGGAGATCGCGGGCGGTCAGGCCGCGCGCTGGTAGCGGTGATGAAGCCCGCCGACCTCGGGGCTCGCATGCTCGAGGGCGGCTCGGAACGCCTGCGGCCGACGGAGCAGCCGTCCGTGGAAGGGGAATGGCAATGAGCGACATCCTGAGACGTCGTCAAACGCAATTCGTCCTCTGGTCCCCGGCGAGTGTCGCGAGCTCGCCCGAGTTGATCATCGGTCAGCTGCAGAACGGCAATCCGCCCAAGTTCACGCGACTTGCAAGGAAGGCGCTGCAGCGGGCTGCGGGCGACGTCGGCACGCCGGGGGGATTGTTCGAACTGGACGCGAGCAACCTCGGCTTGGCCGACGGTCAGACGTATCACTACTGGTTCGAGGTCCAGGACACCTCGCCAGGCGGCAGCGGCCGCGTGCAGATAACAGACCCGCTCGCGGCTGTCGTGGATTACCGGTTGTATGCGCCCGACAATCCTTCGCTGATCCATCCAGCGTCGGTGATCGGATTGTCCGGCGGGCGGCTCGTCGTTCGCGACCCGAACGGCGAAGCGCCCGAGCCCAAGGTCGCGAACTTCGATGCGCTGGCACCCAACAACCGGCTGGTGATTTACGAGCTGCCGACGGCATGGGGGCGTTCCGGCGGCGGCGACCAGTTCGAGCGCGCTGTCGGGACGTTCCGTGACACACGCGCGCTGATCGAGCCGCGCTTCGAGGGGGCGGATTTTTCCGAATTGACCGTCATGCGCCTGGACCCGCCTTATCTCGTCCAGCTCGGCGTGAATGCAGTGGAGCTGCTGCCGCCGGCCGACAGCATCTACGCGCGCGAGTGGGGCTACGGCACCTCTCACTATCTGGCGGCCGATTACGAACTGGGCTATCCCGAGGGCAATCTTTCACCGACAGCCAGCCAGGATCTGACAGGTTTCATCAATGCTTGCCACGATCGTGGTATTCGCATCTTCCTCGATGTAGTCCTCGGCTTCATGAAGGAGGAGCCGTATAAGCGGATTGCGTTCGACGACTTCTACCTCGAGAACCCAGAGCGACATCGCGACGATCCCGATGCGTTCAATTCCCGTAAGGGTGGAGGCCGGGAGCTCCGCAACCCATTCGGCGCTTCGTGTCCTCGCTATGTGAGGAGAAAGACCACCTACGATCCGATCTCCGGCAGGGTAGAAAACATTTCGCCGGCACGACAGCACATGCTGACGTTCCTGACGCGATGGATGCAGGACTTCCAGATCGATGGCATCCGCATGGACAGCGTGGAGAACGTCGCAAACTGGGACTTCATCCGCGATTTCAAGGACGCCGCCCGCGAGCAGTTCAATCAGCGGTACCCCGCGGCGGGTGTGGCCGCGGACGCCAAGTTCCTGGTCGTCGGCGAAGAGTTGGAGATGCCGCCGGAGTTGCTGAACACCAAGCGGCTGGATGGGCTCTGGAACGAACGCTTTCAGGGCCTGGCACGAGCCGCCCTGCTGGGCGAGAACGCGGACGGCTTGAACTTCGAAGACACGGTTCGCCGTGCCATCGACTGCAGGATCGAAAAGGTTTTCGACGACGGCGCGCGGGCGATCAACTACCTGACGAGCCACGACGTCGAAGGACGACGAAAAGAGCGGCTCTACAACCTCATGCAGGCCACTGTATCTCTGGCGAGCAGCGAACCGCTCTTTGACCGGCACGCGATAGAGACCGAGATACGCGACCGGATTCGACGGGAAGGACGAGAGCCCGGCGCCCACGAACTGCGCGGGCGCGCCAGTGAGATCATGCTGCACCGGGCGCGCCTGCGCCGCATCAAGCTGGGGTTTGTCTGCCAAATGACCGCCGTGGGCATTCCGATGATTCTGGCCGGCGAGGAATTCGGTGACGAGCACGACCTGTTCGACTCCCGGGGTAATGTCACGCATCAAGGGGGCAAGCAGGTCGATCCGGTGAACTTCAGCCGCTTCGACGACCCGGACCGCAGAGACTTGTTCGAGTACGTAAGGCGATTGGTGCATTTGCGCACCTCGCACCGCGCACTTTCGGTAAACGACACCAGCTTCATCCACGTGGATTTCGACGCTGGGAAGCGGGTGCTGGTGTGGAAGCGCGGCGAGGATGAGGATCCAGTGGTCGTGGTTGCCAATTTCTCCGCTTTCACGACTCCCAACGCGCTGTCCCCAGGTGCCGAATACTTTGTGCCGAACTGGCCGAACACCCCTGCCGGCCACCATTGGTTTGAGGCGACACAAAGTCGTCACGTGAAGACCGGGCGCCACAATCGCGAATCCATCTTCGCCTGGGAGGCCAAGGTCTATCACCTCGAACCCGGCGACAACGTGTGAGCAGAGTCTACTGGCTGGCGGCTCGTTGCATGGGGGGAGCCGCGACGCCGAGTTGCGTGGCGGAAGCACGAGTCTTTCTTTGTAGGAGGAGTAGCGGGAAGCGCTGCTGCTGGCGATCGCTTGCCCGAACCGGCCAGAGGAGGTGCTCGAGGATTCCGAATACCACGAGGCCGAAGGCCATCCCGATCAGGGGGTCCCGCCAACCTTAAGATCTGTCACGGGGCCCCAGCCCTGCAGGACAACGTTGTAGAATGCGAGCCCGATCTGGTACCCGCCATACGACACACGTGGGCTTCCGAAGTTCACAGGCCGCCACCGCCGTACCGGTGGCGAAGACCGCCCAGAACCACGCAGCGTCTCACACGTGGGGCAGGACGTACATCAGGGCGAAGATGCCCATTCCGCCGCCTATCGCCGGTGAACCCAAGGACCCCTTCTAGCGCGCAACCGCCGGAGCCGCCCTCTTCAAGGCATTGGGCCCTGGCGCGCTGCACAGAGACGACTATCATAGCCACGTGGGCAGACAGCGTGCCGCTCCCCGGATCCGCTTCTGGCAGCGGCTGAGCACGCGCGTGGCGGCGCTCTTCGTCGTTGCCGCCCTGCTCATCGTCGGTCTCGTGGGCATTGTCATCTACGAGGAGCAGCAGCGAGAGCTGGTGGCGACGCTGGGTGAGCTCTTGCTGAACATCGCCCGCACGGGCGCCTTCCTCATCGATCCCTCGCTCCACGCCGACGTGCAGCGGACCCTGACGCAGCAGTCGAGCGCTTATCTCCGCGTCCGCGAAGCCCTGTCGTCCATCCAGGACAGCAACCGGATCGACACGCCGACCTACACGCTGACCGACTTCGATCCGGTCCGGCGGCAAGCACGCTTCATGGTGACCAGCCGCGGGCCCGGCCTCCCAGGCGAGATCTATCCCCTCGTCCCCGCCCTCATGGAGCCGCTGCGTCGCGCCTTCCGCGAGGGCGTGGCCACGCATACCTTGATCTACAAGAACCAGAGCGGGACGTGGATCACTGCGTTCGCACCGATCATGGACGGGACGGGGCGGGTCATCGCCGTCCTCGACGTCGACTATCGCGTCGACGTCTTTCTGCAGCGGCTGTCCGGGCTGCGCCGGACCATCCTCGGCGCGGTCCTCGGGGGCGCCCTCGGCGCGCTCGTCCTCGGCGTGCTCGCGGGGCGCACCATCGCCAGGCCGCTCCGCGCGCTCACCAGCGGCGTCGCTCGGGTGGGTGCTGGCGACTACTCGGAGCCGCTGCCCGTCCGCTCGAGCGACGAAGTCGGCCAGCTCACTCGCGCGTTCAACACCATGCTCGACGGGTTGAAGCAGCGCGACTTCATCCGTGACATCTTCGGGCGCTACGTCTCGCCCGAGGTGGCGCAGACGCTCCTGGAGTCGCCGAAAGGGCTCCGGCTGGGCGGGGAGAAGCGCGAGATCACGGTGCTCATGTCGGATCTGCGTGGCTACACACGGTTCGCCGAGCAGGGCGACCCCCAGCGTGTCATGGAGGTGCTGAACGGCTATCTCGCGCGGATGACTGACATCATCATCGAGTACGGGGGCACCATCAACGAGTTCATTGGCGATGCCGTGTTCGCCGTCTTCGGCGCCCCGCTCGCGCATCGCGACCATGCCGAGGCCGCGGCCGCCACCGCGCTAGCCATGCAGCGCGCCATGTTCGAGATCAACGCCCAGCACGGGACGCGAGGGTTCCCGCGCTTCGAGATGGGGATCGGCGTCAACACCGGCGAGGCCGTCGTCGGCAACATCGGCTCCAAGCAACGCGCCAAGTACGCCGTCGTGGGCGCCGCGGTCAACCTCGCCTCCCGGATCGAAGGCTGCACGGTCGGGGGACAGATCTTCATCAGCCCGTCCACCTACGAGCGCATCCGCGACCTGGCCGAGGTGGCGCTGCCTGTCCCCATCCAGCTGAAAGGGATCGCCGAGCCGCTGCTCCTCTACGAGCTGCACGGCATCAGCGGCCGCTTCGCCCAGAGGCTGCCTGAGGCCGCCATCGACCCGGGCCCGCAAGTGGAGGTGACGCTTCCCATCACCTGCCACGTGATCGATGGCAAGGTCGTCCGCGAAGCGAGTATCGCCGGTGTGGTGCTGCGGCTTGGCCCACGTCAGATCGACGCGCGGCTAGGCGAGGGGCTGGCCCCTTTGACCAACGTCCGCTTCCGCATCGGCTATCTCGGGCTCGGCCATGACTCCGGAGACCTCTACGGGAAGGTCGTCGGCGAGGAGGTCTCGAACGGGGGATGCATCACCCGCATCCGCCTCACTTCCGTGGATCCCGTCGACCAGAAGATTCTCGAGCAGTTCCTCGAGAACTGATGGGGATCGCGCTAGGTTGGCGCTGAGGGTGTTCGTGCACGCTAACGCGCGGGCCATGGGGACGGACGCGCCCTGGGGCCGAACCACTTCTGATCCGCACGATGTTCGGGATGATCCTCCCCAAGGTGTCCCTGTCCTTCGCCAGAACCTCGTCCCGACTCGGTGGCGGACGTTTGCGATTTGGCTGAGGTCCAGCACGGCAGCACGGCGAGGGTTGGTGACAGAGGCTCTCGACGTCCGGAGGTTATGGAGTCGTCGGCAAGGGTACGGCAGGGTTCTAAGGGCGCGAAGGACTCTCTAGGCTCGTCCCCTCAGGTGAAGCCGCCTCGGGGACCCACTCCTCCGACCCGAGCAGGTCGTCGATTTCCTTCAGATCAGCCGCAAGACGTTCTATCGCTTCTGCGACGACCCGACCTTTCCCGTCACGCGTTTACCGGGCGGGACATTGAGGGTGAACGGAGTCGCATTGATGACTTGGATTGCTAATAACACGCAAGGTCACCGGATCAATAGACAGATGCGTCCGCCCGGTAACCCCGCGGAATCTAGGGGTGAGGCGTCGACGTGACCCAGCGTGCGTTGGGGGATGCGTTGAACGATGATGCGGTCGAAGGGGTACCCGGTGAGGTTTGCGCAGAACCTTGTCCGACACCCGCCGCCAGCGCCACCCTGTCCCGGTCGAAAAGGTGATCCGCCCGGCTGGTGCGCATCGCCACCGAGCGCGCACGGCGCAAGCGTTTTGATCCGGTTGCCCACGCCCGGTGGCAGCGCCGGGTGAGCGGTGGCAAGATCTCCCACTGGGTCGATCGCGCCCTGACCGAATCCCGCAGCGATCGGCGTGATCTACCTCGACTGTAGCTGTCTTCTAAAGCTCCTACTCGAAGAACCGGAGAGTGCGGCCGTTCGGGAGGCCGTGGACCGCGAGGACGAAGTGGTGGTGTCTCGCTTACTGAACTGGAGACGACCGTGCAACTCCATGCCGGCTGGCGGAGTGGTGAATTCCGCGAACGCCGGTATCGAACCTATCTGGCGCAAGTCGAAATGTTCCGCAGCGTGGAGCCGTTCCACTTCCGGAGCTTGCCCGGAACGGTCTTTCAAACCGCCCTCCGCCAGCACCGCATCGCCCGCGATCTTCACTGTCGGTCCCTGGACCGCCTTCATCTCGCGGCCATGGAAGAGCTGGATCTCCGCCGCCTGATGACGAATGACAGACCCCAGGCTATCGGCGCCCGCGCCCTCGGATTCGAGGTCCTCGCTCCGGGGCGCCCGGGCTGCTGACCGCTCGTTCCTGCGCTGGCAGAGATGACCACGCCTCGTGACATCCTCCGCCGCGAGGCAGAGGTCACCGAGGCCCAGATCGCGCAGATGCTGGTGGAGAGTCCCCGCGCGATCTTCGAGGCCTTCGGCGTGCCGCTGAAGCGGCCGGGCTCGCCCCCGGCCCTTACTCCGCCTCGATGTCCGAGAGCAGCGCCGCCGCGTCGTTGAGGAGGGTCGTCGGCGATCGACGGCAACAGGTGACCGCCCGCCTCCAGCCTCTGCAGATCGGAGGCGTACCGCTGCACCCCGCGCAGGGCCCGTGGGGTAGACCTGGTGCTAGTCGTTGTCGGAGTCGGTGTTGTTGGTGACGTTTCGACCATTCGACGAACACCGTGCCCTCGAACTTCCGGGGATCGATGGGGCGGCGCACCAGGATGCGGGTGTTGTAGGGGTGGCCCCCGTCGATGATGCTGCCGGTCATGCGCGACGGGGTCACTACTCCGACTGTCTGTAGGGCCCGGTCGTGGTGCTCGCCGCCCCCGCGATGAGCGTTTCGGCCCGGCGGCGGAACGCGCGGGACGGGCCGCGGCTCAGGCCGGTCCTCCGGGCCGCGGGGTGACGTGCCCGCAGCGGGCGCACGTGCGGTTGGCCTCCGAGCCGTAGAACTCCTCGTACGCCCGCGAGACGGGGTCGGCGCGGTAGTCGGATACATGCGTGACGCTCGCGTGAAGCTCTGCTCCGCAGGCAGCACAGAACCAGGTGAACCGGTCGCGCTCGTCAGGCCGCCGCGCGCGCTCCAGCACCAGCACGAAGGCATCCGGCGAGAAGCGCGGCGAGTGCGGCGTGCCCGCCGGGCAGTGCACGATCTCGCCCTCCCGGATCACGGCGACCTTCTCCTCGCCGTCGGGCGTGCGGTAGTGGAGGTTCATGTCGCCCCTCATCATGTACATGACCTCGTCGCTGGGGTCTTCGTGGAACTCGCTGCGGAACTCGCGACCGCGGGCGACGAAGGCGATGCTGTCGGGCGCCTGCCAGAGCACTCGGTTGGGCCGGCCGGAGCCCAGAATGGCGTGCATGACCTCACCGAGATTCACGGCCTTCATCTCATCCATGGTGCGGCCCCCTCGCGAGCATGCGCGCATTATGCCCCGACCGCGGG
>JBKPAK010000235.1:0-17501 GCA_046726415.1 Candidatus Methylomirabilota bacterium | reverse complement strand
GGGCCTGGAGGTAGCTCGCGGGGCTCTCCAGGTCGGCGAACCGCCACACCGCGCAGAAACGCTGCCGCTGGTCCTCGGCCAACGGCTGACGCAGGACGTGGTCGTAAAAGGCGACCCTCCCGCCCGGCCGCAGCAGCTGCGCGCAGCGCCGAAGGAGGACGGGACGCCGCGGGATGTGACACCAGGAGTCGAGGCCGATGATGACATCGAAAGCCTCCGGCGGCAGTTCGATGGTGTGGATGTCGTCGAGACGAAAGTGCGCGAGATGGTCGAGCCCGTCGTCGCGAGCCCGGGCCTCGGCCTGCGCATGGCCGACGGCGGAGACGTCCACGCCGAGCACGCGGCACCCGAGCTCGCGCGCCAGATAGCACGCGGGCGCACCGGTGCCACTGCCGATGTCCAGCACCGGCGTCCCGGCGGTGATGCCCGCCCGCCGGGCTAGAGTCGCGATTTCGTCCACCGTCAGGAGGCATTCCTGACCGATCGACCCGTCGCCATGCGCGAGGGCCGCCGCGGACAGCCCGCTGGACCGTAGTGCGTCGTAGAACCGGCCGGCCTCCGCAGCCTCACTTCCAGTGCTCTGGTCCATGCACGGTCCTCCTCGGGCGCCCAGGATATTCCCTTCGGCGCGCGTCCGCGCACGACAACGAGCCCGATCGGACCACCCCAAGGCTGTGCCGAACCTCCTTGACCTTCCCGTCACTGGAAGGTCTATCCTCCGCAACGCAGACACGGGAGGTGAGCCGATGGCATTGACGGTGGGCCAGGTCGCCAAGGCTACCGGCATGGCGGCGAAGACCATTCGCTACTACGAACAGGTCGGCGTGCTGCCACCGCCGGGCCGCACCGCGGCGGGATACCGGCAGTACGGCGAGCAGGCCGTCCAGCAGCTCAGGTTCATCCGCCGGGCTCGGGCGCTTGGACTGTCAGTGCACCACCTCAAGACCCTGGCGGTGGCGCTGAGCGGCGGGCCTCGCGCGGCGATGCGCCCACGTTTGCTCGAGGCCGTCCGCGCACACCTGTCCGCGGTGCAACACCAGATCAGCGAGCTGGGCTTGCTCCAGCGACAGCTCGAACACGTGTTGCGGCGACTCCAGACGCGATCGCGGGCGCGTTCTCACGAAGGCTGCCGCTGCCTCGACCTCGAGGAGGTCCCGGTGCGCGGCACGGCGTGTCGCTGCCACTCCGCGCCGAAAGTTTCGCGAGCTATGAGGAAGAGCCATCATCGCTAGAGAAGGCGCTCGGTGGTGGCAAGGGGCCGTCGCTGTGCTCGCCGCCGCCGCCCTGTTCAATCTTGGCCAGGGCGTCCTTCGTCCCACCATGCCGCTTTACCTGCAGGAAGTGTTTTCCGCGAACTACCGGATGGTGACGTCGATCCCGACTGTGTTCGGGCTGGGGAAGTGGGTCGCCAGCTTGCCCACCGGATACGTGCTGGACCGTGTCGGGCGACGGACGCTGATGGCGTGCGGGCTGCTGTTGATCGCGTTCAGCGATGTCGCCAGCGTGATGACCTCTGCCTACGGCTTCTTTCTGGGCTTCCGCGCCCTCGCGGGCGTGGGCTGGGCCATGTTCGGCACGGTCGCGACCACGACCATGGTCGATCTCCCGGCCGCGCAGCGGCGGGGCCGGGCGGTCAGTCTCTTGTTGATGTGCGAGACGTCGGGGCTGTTGCTGGGCAGCGCCGCGGGTGGCTGGCTCTATCAGGGTGTCGGCGCGGCCAGCCCGTTCGTGTTCGAGGCGGCGTGCATGCTCGTGGCGGCGGTTGCCGTCGGGAAGTGGACGCTGCCGGCTGCCACCCGGTCGACGCCTCCGCGAGAATCGCGCGAGTGGCGCCCCGTCGCCACGGTGCTGCGCACGCCCGGTGTGCTCCTCATGAGCGTGACCAACGCAGTGCTGACCGCCAACCAGACTGGTGTGCTCGTCTTCCTCTTCCCGCTCTACCTGGTCAAGCGGGGTGGCGTGGGCCCGGACGCCGTCGGACTCATCGTGAGCCTCAGCGTGCTCGGCCGACTTCTCGCGCTCTGGCTGGGGGGCAGTATCTCAGACCGGTGGGGCCGCCTGCCCGTGTTGATTCCCGGCCTGGTGATCTATGCCGCATTGCTCGTGAGTCTGACCTTCCTGACGCATCCACTCGCGCTGGGTCTATGGAGCCTGGCGATCGGTGCTGCCGCGGGCCTCGTGGCGGCCCTCCCCACCGCCCTCATCGCAGATCAAGTTCCGCCGCCTCTACATGGGGTAGCGATCGGGTGGCTGCGCACCATGACGGATAGCGGGCAGATTCTCGGACCTCTGGTGATGGGCGCGGTCGCTGATGCCGTGGATCTCTCCACGCCGTTTCTCGTGGGGGCGGCCTTGCTGATGGCGGCGGCGTGGCAGTGCGGCCGCCCAGCCCGCGTGATCTCGGCGGCAACGTGAGGATGCGGTGACGGCACGCGGCGGACTGCTCTCGGACCGCACGCCAGCTGTGCGACGGCGCCGTCACCGCCAGACGGGAGAAACCATGACAAGCGATCGAGCGGATCCTGGTCGTGACCGCGCATCCCGACGACCCTGAATTCGCGGCGGGGGGAACCGTGGCGAGGCTGGTCAGGGAGGGCCGCGAGGTCACCTACGCCATCGTGACCAACGGTAACAAGGGGTCGAGCGGCCGCACCATCCCGCCGCCGCTCCTGGCGGAGATCCGCGAGGAAGAGCAGCGGAACGCCGCCCGGGTGCTGGGTATGTGGAGTTCCTCGGCTAACGAGGACGGCGAGGTGGAGGACACACGCCAGCTGCGGCGTGATGTCACGCGCCAGATCCGCCGGTGGCGGCCCGACCTGATCATCGCGCAGAACCCGAGCTGGACGTCTCCCAACTTCCACGGCTGGCACCGTGACCATCGGATCACTGGCGGGGTCGTCCTCGACTACATCTACCCGCTTGCCCGAGACCACCTGTCCTTCCCCGAACTCCTGCCAGAGTACGAGCCGCACGCGGTGCGCGAGGTGTACCTGATCCAGTGGGACCAGCCCCAGCTGGTCGCCGACATCACCGACGTGATGGACCTGAAACTCAAAGGCCATCACCTGCCATGTGACCCAGGTCGGCGACTTCAAGGCCGTGGAAGGGCAAGTGCGGGCGCGCGGGGGCAGCCCTCGGGGAGACGAAGGGCTACACCTACGCCGAGGGGTTCGACCACATCGCGCTTCCTGGCTAGCGGACAGCGACCCGGTCAGGCGGCGCGCGATGTGATGTCTGTTTCGACCGGGACTCGCGCGGCGGCATCGCGAGCATCTGGAGGAAGGCACGTGCGCTTGGCCCCAGCGTGCGCGCTTCGTGGTGAATGACGTGGAAGTGACGGCGGATCGGCACGCCCGTCAGGCGCACTCCCGCGAGATGCCCGCTCGCCACCTCCCGGCGGACGGCGTGCACCGAGACGAAGGCCACGCCCAGCCCCGCCATCACCGCCTGCTTGATGGCCTCGGTGTGGTCCAGCTCCATGGCGGTCTGGTAGCGAACGCCGGCCTGGAGCAGGGCGCGCACCGTCACGTCACGGCTCGCTGAGCCCTCCTCGCGCATGAGGAGAGGCTCGCTGGCGAGATCGGTGGGCGCCACCGTGCGACGCCGCGCCCAGCGGTGCCGGGGCGACACGATCAACACGAGCTCGTCGTCCAGGCCGGTGACCAAGCACTCCTCGCCGGCCGCCAACCCATGACCGCCGACCACGCCCAGATCCAGCTCGTTGTTGCGGATGCGGTCCTCGATCAGCCGTGAGTTGGCGATCCTCAGATGCAGGTCGACACCGGGATATTGCCGACGGAAGTGGCCGATCACGCTGGGGAGGACGTAGATCCCTGGCGTGGTGCTCGCCCCGACCACGAGGGAGCCTCGCTGGAGGCCCTGCAGTTCCCCGATGGCCTCGCGCGCGCTGTCGAGCGCGCCGAACACGCGTAGCGCGTGGGTCTCGAGAAGCCGGCCAGCCTCGGTGAGGGCGACGCTCCGTCCAAGCCGGTCGAACACCTTCACCTTGAGATCGCTCTCCAGCTCGTGGATGTGTTGCGAGAGCGCGGGCTGGCTGGTGTGCAGGGTGTCGGCGGCACGGCGATAGCTCCGGGCCCGAGCCACGGCCAGGAAGACTTCCAGTTGTCGGAGCGTCATGGCGGGAGCATAAGCTTATCGGTCGGATAAGAAAACAGTATTGGCGCTTATGTCGATCCAGGCGCTATCAAGCGGAAGAAGACCCCGACAGGGGAAGGAGGCCGGGCCATGATCTTCCGCCATTTCCTCAACGCCACGACCGGCTGCGCCAGCTATCTCTTCGGCTGAGGGGGCCAGGGCACCTGCGCTGTGGTGGATCCACAGCCTGACGTCGAGGCCTACGTCGAAGCGGCAGCCCAGAAGTCCATGCGCATCACCCACATCTTCGAGACGCACGTCCAGGCCGATCACGTCTCCGGGGCGCGCCGGCTCGCCGCGCTGACCGGGGCCCCGGTGCTCATCCACCAGTCGGCGCCGGTCGTGTTCTCGCATGTCGACGTCGCCGACGGCGAGCAGCACGAGCTGGGGAATGTCCGCGTGACGGTGCTCCACACTCCGGGCCACACGCCGGACAGCACCTCTCTTCTGGTCACGGACCGGACGCGCGCCCCGGAGCCCTGGTTCGTGCTCACCGGCGACACGCTCTTCTCGGGCGGCGTGGGGCGACCGGACCTGCTCGGCGAGGGCGTCGAGGTCGCCCAGGCGGAGCAGCTCTACGAGAGCCTCCACGGGGCACTCCTCCGGCTGCCGGATCACATCGAGGTCTTCCCGGCGCACTTCGGTGGGGCCGCCTGTGGCAAGGGGTTGAGCGGCAAGCCCGGCTCCACGATCGGCTTCGAGCGGCGCTTCAACCCGGCGCTGCAGAGGGGGTCGAAGGCCGACTTCGTCGAGTTCGTGCTGGAAGGGCTGCCGCCGCAGCCGGAGGCCTTCGCGGAGAACCGGCGGCGCAACCTCGGCCTGGAGTGACTGAGCTCCGCCTCGGACTGCGGGAGAACCTCCCGCAGTTCTCACTCCTCGTCCTGCTTAACGCCTTCGTGGGAGCGATGGTGGGGTTGGAGCGAACCGTGCTCCCGCTCCTGGGCGAGCAGGAGTTCGGTCTCAGCTCGAAGACCGCGATCACGTCGTTCATCGTCAGCTTTGGGGTGTCGAAGGCTGTGCTGAACCTGGTGGCGGCGCGGCTGTCCGACCGCATCGGGCGCAAGCCGGTCCTCGTCGTGGGATGGCTCTTCGCGCTGCCCGTGCCGTTCCTCATCATCTACGCGCCCGTGTGGTGGTGGATCGACCTCGCTAACGTGCTCCTGGGCGCCAGCCAGGCGATGGCGTGGTCGATGACGGTGATCATGAAGATTGACCTCGTGGGCCCGCGCCGCCGGGGTCTGGCCCTCGGCCTCAACGAGTTCGCGGGCTACTTCGCGGTGGGAACAATGGCCTGGGTGACGGGGTACATCGCTGGTCACTACGCGCTGCGTCCGCAGCCGTTCTATCTCGGGATCGCCATCGCGGTCGCCGGACTCTTGATGTCGATTTTCCTGGTCCGAGAGACTCGCGACTACGTGAAGCTCGAGGCCACCTCCGGGACGATGCCCACTCATCCGCTGTCGCTCGGCCGCATCTTCTACGTGACCACGCTCGGCAACGTGAGCCTCTTCGCCGCCTGTCAGGCCGGGCTGGTCAACAATCTCAACGACGGGATGTCCTGGGGCCTCTACCCGCTGTTCTTCAGCGCCCACGGACTCGACGTCGAGCGCATCGGAATCGTCAAGGCCGTCTACCCGATCGTGTGGGGCCTGTTGCAGATCCCGACCGGCATGCTGTCGGATCGCGTCGGCCGGAAAGGTCTCATCGCGTGGGGCATGGTCGTCCAGGCCGTGGGCATCTGGCTCACCGTGCTGATGCCAGCGTACGGCGCCTGGTTGCTCGCCGCCGCCCTCCAGGGGCTCGGTACCGCGATGGTCTACCCGACACTCCTGGCGGCCATCGCCGATCACGCCCATCCGACGTGGCGCGCGTCGAGTCTCGGCGTGTACCGGTTCTGGCGCGACCTCGGGTACGCCATTGGCGCGCTACTCTCTGGGCTGGTCGCCGACGCGATAGATCTTGAAGCGGCCATCCATGTCGTGGCGGCTCTCACCCTGCTATCGGGCGGAGTCGTGGGGTTGGCCATGCGCCAGCCGGCGCCTGGACCCACATCAGGTTCGCTTGCAGCCACGATGCGCGAGAAGCGCCGTGCCTCCCGATGAGCTGAAGGACGCCAGATGAACGAGGAGACTCCCGACGAGACCAACGCTCGGCTGCTGACGGTGATTGCCAACTCGGAGTTCCAGGTGCTACCCAGGGTCTATGTCTTCGAACCTCTGCGGTACGGTCCCGAGCGCGTGTCGCCCGAAGCCCTCGCTTGCGTGCGTGATGGCGAGCAGTGGAGCGCACTGGCTCCTGCCACGGATGCACGGAGGCAGCCTGGGCAGTTCACGATCTTCAGCTTCCACTTCAACCCGAAGTTCGACGCGACCGGTTTCGTAGGTTGGCTTCATTCACATCTCGCGCGGACGACGGGTGTCGGGCACATCGTCATCTGCGGAAGGGACCAACGCAGTGGACTGGCGCTCGACCATATTCGTGGCGGCATCTTCGACTACTGGGGTTGCCCGGCGGATCAGGCCGAGGCCGTGATCGCCGAGGTGCGCGCGCTCATCGACCGAGGCCACAGGCGATGAAGCCGATCTATCTCGACTACAATGCGACGACGCCCCTCGACCCTGCGGCGCGTGCGGCGATGGCGCCATTCCTCGACGAGCATTTCGGCAATCCGTCGAGCACCCATGTCTTGGACATCTCGCCCGTGAGGCCGTCGAGCATGCGCGATCCCGAGTTGCGGGCCTGATCGGGGCTCAGCCCGACGAGGTGATCTTCACCAGCGGTGGGACCGAGGCGACGAACCACGCCCTCAAGGGGCTCGTGTTCCGGGCACTGCGGAGCACGCCCGCGCATGATCTCCAGATCCTCACGACCACGGTTGAGCACCCCGCGACCCTCGAGACATGCGCGTTCCTCGAGCGGCTCGGCTGCTCGGTGACCCGGATCCCCGTGGACCGCTACGGCTGTGTGGAGGTCGATGCGGTGGCACGGGCGCTCACTCGGCGCACCCTCGTGGTGAGCATCATGCACGCCAACAACGAGGTCGGTACGATCCAGCCAATCCGTGAGATCGCCGCACTCGCTCGGTCGCACGGTGCGCTTCTACACGTAGACGCGGCTCAGTCAGCTGGGAAGATCTCCGTCGACGTTCGGGGGATGAACATCGACCTGCTTTCGCTTGCCGGTCACAAGCTCTATGCGCCGAAGGGTATCGGAGCCCTGTACGTTCGCGCCGGGCTCGAACTCGAGTCCTTGATCCACGGTGCCGGGCATGAGCGCGGCCGCCGGGCGGGAACCGAGAACGTACCGTATGCTGTGGCCCTGGGTGCTGCGTGCCAGGTCGCGCGCGAGGCGTTGCCCGCCGCTGCCGGGCTCCGGAACCTCCGCGACCGACTCTTTACCCGCCTCACTCAGGGGCTCGGCGAGTCTGTGGTGCTCAATGGCCACCCGGAGCACCGATTGCCCAACACGCTGAATGTTAGTGTCGCAGGCTGCGTGGGCGCCGAGCTGCTCGAAGCGGTTCCGGAGATCGCGGCCTCCACTGGCTCGGCTTGCCATGAGGGGCAGGTTCGGCTCTCCCCCGTCCTTGCCGCCATGGGGATCCCGTTCGAACTTGGCCGTGGTGCCATCCGGCTCAGCCTCGGGCGGTTCACGACCGAGACTGAGATCGAAGACGCGGCAACTTTGCTTGTCAGTTGCGCACGCCGAAGCTTGCGCAGTCATCATGAGGCCGCGATGTAGGTAGCGGTTGTTGACGAGCTGGATACTGGGCGGGGACGAGGCTGTGCCGGCTCGCGGTGGAGTAGCCTGCGAAACCCAGGCGGACGTGGAGGAACGACTATGGCGGCGACTGTTCGTGGGGCGGTGCGCGAACTGCTGGAGCAAACGATGGTCACGATGGACGAACTGCTGGCGGCATCGGATGATGAACTGGCGATGCCGTCGTCGCATGCGTGCGCGCAAGGCAAGGACCCTCTGGACACTGATCACCAACGACATTGATCACGAGAAGATTCACACCGGGCAGGTGCTCGAGGGCGCTACGAGTCACGAATCACAGTCTCGCCGCTGCAGCGATTGCTGGCCGAGGGGCTGCAGGAGCGAGCACGATTCATCGGGTCACTGGTCGGGCTGACTGACGAGCAGTTCAACGCGGAGACCGCCCCGGGCGAGTGGACATACCGCGTGGTGGCGAAGCACGTGCTCATGCTCGAGCAGGATTCGTTGAAGGCCATCGCCGCGGCCCGTGCCGGACGAGCGACATAGCGATTGGCGAACCCCCTTATGTAGTTGACTGACCTAGTCGGTCATGTTTACTTGGGGCCGTGCCGCGCACGACACTCGAAACGCGCTTCGAAGACCTGATCGACGCCGCGACCCGTGTATTCATCGCCCAGGGCTTCCGGCGTACCCAGATGGCCGATGTGGCTGAGGCGCTGGGCGTCGCCAAAGGGACTCTCTACTTGTGCGTCCAGAGCAAGGAGGCGCTCTTCGACGCGGTGCTGCGCTGTGCGGATGCTCCCCGGCCCATCCCGCTGCCTCGCGTCCTGACGATCCCCATCCCGGCGGCCGGCCGCACCCTGCGGTACGTGCGGGAGCGTCTCTCGGAGCAACCGGCCAGTCCAACCCTGCGCGCCGCGCTCGCCGGAGGCCGCTCGAGGAGTTCGAGGCGCGCAAGCGCGACCTGGGAGCGTGACGGGCCCAGCGTGAAAACCCGGAGCCCGGCCAGCTTCTGGGGCTCGTGACCTTACCCCTTGGGGCAGGCCTATTCTTCGCTCAGGGAGCGGGGACTCTTCATCGGCGAGGTCACCGTGGAGGGCCTGATCGCCGCGGCCAATGGTCTGGGTGCAGCGCCAGCCTCAAGAGCGCGGGACCGCGCTGAGGGGGCAAGCTTTCCTGCACGCGACGCTCGTAAATGACGGGACCGGGGACCGACGGAGGTAGCGACGAAGGGCGCAGAGGTGCTCGCCGGATCGAAGCCGAGGCGCCGCGGAACCCCAAGCGATCAGATCATCGGCTATCTCAGCTCGCCGGCTTCACCGCGATACAACCGAACTCGCCGAGCACGCCCGCGGCGGCAAGACGCTGGCTCATCTCCAGACGCTCGCGTCCCTGCTGGTAGAGTTCGGGCCCGCGGGCGGCTTCGAACCGGGCCCGCTCGGCAAGGTAGCCCTCGAGCACGCGGGTGTAGAAGCGCGTGACGTAGGCCGAGGTCTCCTCATGCCATAGCGGTTCGAGGCCGGCAGCCTCGAGGGCCTGGAGGTAGCTCGCGGGGCTCTCGAGGTCGGCGAATCGCCACGCCGCGCAAAAACGCTGTCGCTGGTCCTCGGCCAATGGCTGACGCACGACGTGGTCGTAGAAGGCGACCCTCCCGCCTCCACGCAGCAGCTCCGCGCAGCGCTGGAGAAGGGCGGCGCGCCGCGGGATATGACACCAGGAGTCGAGGCCGATGACGACATCGAAACCCGCCAGTGGCAACGCGACGGTGTGGATGTCGCCAAGACAGAACTGCGCGAGATGGTCGAGCCCGCTGTCGCGCGCCCGGGCCTGGGCCTGCGCATGGCCGACGGCGGAGACGTCCACGCCGAGCACGCGGCACTCGAACTCGCGCGCCAGATAGCACGCGGGCCCACCGGTGCCACTCCCGATGTCGAGCACCGACTCCCCGGCGGTGATGCCGGCCCGCCGGGCTAGAGTCGCGATCTCGTCCTCCGTCAGCAGGCATTCCTGACCGATCGAGGCTGCGCCATGCGCGAGTGCCGCTGCGGACAACCCGCTGGACCTCAGCGCATCGTAAAATCGGCCGGCCTCCGCACCCTCATTTCCGGTGCTCTGGTCCATGTCTCGTCCTCGTCGGACCGCAGGGTTAGGGCACGTGCCGTGGCCCTTTCGGTTGCTGTACTACTGCGTGTCGCCACAGCGCCCGACCGATCAGCGGGAGCCCGATCGCGCCGGGCAACAGCCAGTACGCGAACGGGGGAAGTTCCTTCCAGAGCGGCAGGCGCTCGCCATTGTCCACGTAGAACGCCGTCAGCAACAGGATGTACGACAAGCCCATGCCACCGATATGCGGCGTGACCCAGCCGGGCCAGAATCGCCGACGAGCCATGCGGCCGACAAACGCCGCGGTGAAGGACAACAGCCCTAGGATGAACAAGTGATAGTTCTCAGCCCAGCGCATTGCCGCCAGGGCCGTGGCGGACGCGAACACCACGACGAGAGACCCGTAGTACATCGTCCCGAACGTCGGATGGAGGCCCCGGCCCTTCGTGCTCAACATCGCGACGATACCGGTCACCACGCAGGCAAGGCCAAACGGAATGTGGACCGCGAGAACTGTGAGAAAGACCGGGGAATCGCATGGCACTTCGAGCCCGGCTACGACGATCGGGTTACAGCTCATGGAATCCCCCATCGCGGGTCCCCGCGCCAAAGGCCCAACGTACCGTGACGCCTCCCAACGGTACTCGTCAGTCCCGGTGGCGGTAGCTTCTCGCCAGCGGCTTCGGTCGTGGAGGTTTGGCCACTAGATTGGCGGTCGCCGCGCGGGCACACAAGATAGCTCCGGCCACCAGCACCACGAAATAGCCGCCCGGCGATGACGACCAGCAGCAGGGCAGTGGACCAAGCGCGGCTCCGAGAATCGTGATCACGAATGTCACCCGCGTATCTCTCCCGCATACTTGCGTCCGAAGTAGTAACCATTCCCGCGAAGAACCGATGCCGTTCCCGCACCTGTCCGGGGTGCTCGGACACCGCTACTTCGAACACTGCCTTGGCCACGTCCACTGCGATCGTCGTAGAATTCATCGGACTCCTCCATCCAAGGCAATCTTGGACGCCAGGCGACTGTGGGAGGAGTCCCTTCCATCACTGAAGGCGACCGTGTCCCGCACACGGCGCAGCATCGGACCGAGCGCGGCCGCGTCAAGCGTCCATTCGGCGCTCTTCGAGGTCTAGCTCACGCTCGAGATCGCGCAGCACCTGGTCGTTGACCTCGCCCTCGGCGCGAAGGCGCAGCAGCGCCTCGCGCTCCGCATCGATGACTGTTCGTCTGATCTCGCGGTGCTCGATGAGTTCGCGATCTTCCCCGTCGCCCGCGGGTGCATCGCGTTGGCGTTCGACGTGTTTGGAGCGGTGCCGGTAGATCTCGCGCAGCTGGTCGAGCAGCGGGTGATGCCCTGGCCAGACTGGATACAGCTAATCGATGCGCCGCGTGGCCGCTTCGAGCAGCCGCTGTCGCGCTCGCCCTTCTTCTTCTCGGAGTCCGGCGTCCTTGCCGAGGCGAAGCGCCCGGATGAGCCACGGCAGCGTCAGCCCCTGCCCCAGGGTACTGGTTGGCCCGCCCACGGCGCAACAGCAAGGGCATTGTTTCAGTCACGAGCGGTCGACCCCTACCAGCTCATTCGCCCGGGATTCGCGCGCACCCACACGCTTCCCAGATCGCGCGCTGAAGAGCCTGCTCGACGCGGAAGCCCCACGGCCGGGGCGCCGTGATGACGGCCGAGGCGCCGGGAAGTCGCAACCGCGGCCGCACAATCGACCATTGGCGTTGGCGGGGCTTCACGGAGTTCTTCCAGGTGGACGGCGGGCTTCGCGCCATCGGACGGCGCGACGCTGGCAACGGCCAGCCTGAGGTTCTCCTCCTCCTTTTCGAGGAAGATGAAGACTCCCCCGCGACGTTCTTTGAGGGTCCTGGAGGTGCGAGTGGTCGATCAGCCTCCTCAAGGCGACGGGGGCAGCCGTCTTTGCCTCCCGGAGGCCAACCCGGCCCGGCGAATGCGTCAACGCACAAGAGTGTCGGCTCAAGGGCGCAGCGGGTCCTGGGGACGATGCTACTCCCACCACCGCCAACCAAGGTACGGCAGCGAGGGCTCCCAGGTGAGCTGACCTTGCCGAAACTTTGCCGAAACCATGGGCTAACATGCGTGGCGATCGCTCGATAACGCGACGCCTACCCCTCGCTATCCGCTTGATTGTCAACGATGTCTGACGATGGCGGTACATGGTTCGGACCCTGGGGATCACTGAAAATCCTGGTGTCGGCGGTTCAATCCCGTCCCTGCCCACCATCTTCAGCATCATTTGGCTGAGTTCCGACGCTGCCTACCTTTAAGCCTCAGATCGCTTTCGGCCGACGGTCCCGTTACCTTGCCGTTCTCAACGGAACAACATGGCGTTCCGCTGAGCCTCGAACAGCGCCCCCAGCTTCACCGCGCCCTCGCGCACATGCTCTCGTCGGCGAGATAGCGTAGCGTCGCGAACCGTAGATCGAGCCGGCGCGCCGCGTATGAGCCTCTCGCCGACACCTTCCAGTTCCATACCGCCACATTGCATCGAGGGTCTTGCGCCTGGTACTGCAGGTATTAGGCGTGCTCCCGGGCGTCGAGCATCATGAGCGGAATGCGAGACCGCGCCACGTTGGACTGGTGGCCGTGGATCTGAGCCTTTGCGACGGATGTTTGCCGCATTGAGGCATGCGGTGCTCAGTGTTCGCGGGCCTAGGTCCTCACGAGGGGACCCGCGCTCCGGCTTCCCGCCTCCGAAAAGGGCAACATCCCCGTCGCCAGAGCCGGTGCCGGCGGAAGCCCCGTCACCGCGAGGATCTCCTGCTCGCTGAGGCTTTCACGCGACAGCAAGGCGGTGGCGAGCGCGTCGAGCTGCTTGCGGTGGGCGATCAAGAGACGCTTGGCCTCGTCGTGGCTGTCGCCGATGATCTTGCGCACCTCGGCATCGATGGCGGCGGCGGTTGATTCGCTGAACGGCCTGGCCCCGCCGTAGGCGCCGGGGCCGGCGAGGTAGGGGTTCTCGCGGGGCGCGAGCTGCACCATTCCGACTCGGTCGCTCATGCCCCAGCGCGTGACCATACGGCGGGCCAGGTCAGTAGCCTGCTCGATATCGCTCTCGGCCCCGGTGGTCTTGGTGCCGTAGACGATCTCCTCGGCCGCGCGGCCTCCAAGCATGCCGACGATGCGGGCGCGCAGATATGCTTCCGGATAGTTGTATCGGTCGCTGTCTGGGCGCTGATAGGTCACCCCGAGGGCCTGCCCGCGCGGCACGATGGATACCCGGTTCACCGGATCGGCGCCCGGTACCACGAGACCAAGAATGGTGTGTCCGCCTTCGTGGTAGGCGATGCGCTCCTTGTCGGCGCGGCTTAGCAGGAGCGGACGCTCGGGGCCGAGCACGATCTTCTCCAGCGCATCCAGGAAGTCCTTGTGGCGCACCTCGTTCTGCTCGCGCCGGGCCGCCAGCAGCGCCGCTTCGTTGACGAGATTCCTCAGATCCGCCCCTGAGAGCCCCGGCGTCACCGCCGCAACGTCCGCTATGTTCGCGTCATTCGCGAGCGGCACGCCGCGGGTGTGGACTTTCAGGATCGCCTCGCGTCCGATCTTGTCCGGGAGGTTCACCACGACGCGACGGTCGAAGCGTCCGGGCCGGAGGAGCGCCTTGTCGAGCACGTCCGGCTGGTTGGTTGCCCCCAGGACGATGATGCCCTCTCGGCTGGAAAAGCCGTCCATCTCGGTGAGGATCTGGTTCAGCGTCTGCTCCTGCTCATTCGCGCCCCCGATCGCCATCTGCCCTCGCGCCCGGCCGATGGCGTCCAGCTCGTCGATGAAGATGATGGCCGGCGCATGCTCGCGCGCCTGCTTGAAGAGGTCGCGCACCCGGGCTGCCCCCACCCCCACGATCATCTCCACGAACTCCGAGCCGCTCATCGAGAAGAACGGCACTCCGGCCTCTCCCGCGACGGCCTTCGCCAGCAGGGTTTTCCCTGTTCCCGGCGGACCCACCAGCAGCACGCCTTTCGGGGCGGTCCCGCCCAGGCGGGTGTACTTCGGGGGGTTCTTGAGGAAATCCACGATCTCGACCAACTCGTTCTCGGCTTCGTCGATCCCGGCCACGTCGTCGAATGTGACCTTCGCACCCTGCTCCTGGTCGTAGCGGCGCGCCTTGCTCTTGCCGATTCCCATGAGCCCGCCACCCAGGCCACCGCCCTGCTGGGCCCGCCGGAACATCCAGACATAAAAACCGATGAAGAGCAGCGCCGGGCCGAACCCTAACAGGAAGGTTGTCAAGAGGCTGCCGCCCTCGTCGATCGGCTTGGCGCTGATCTCGACGCCGTTGTCGATGAGGAACGCTTCCAGGCCGGGGTCGACGAAGGAGGGGACCGTCGTCGAGAAAGTGGTCACCGCTTTCGGAACATCCCGGGCCGACCCACCGCGCTCGTTCGCCGTCCTTTGCGCCTCGCCGCCGGGCGCTGCACCCTTGTCGCCCGCCCGCGGGTACGTGACGGGCGCCTTGAAGCGCCCCGTGATGGTGTCGCCCTGACTGTGAATGGCCTGGACGTTCGCCTTTGCGACCTCCTCCTTGAAGAGGGTATAGGGCACCGTGACCGGCGCCCCCGGGGTCGGCATGAAGAGCCTCACCAGGAAGAAATTCGCGAGCACGACGAGCACGAACCACAGCCAGGTCCTGCGCGGCGGCATCGTTGTCTGTCCGGGAACCTTCGCGCCCCCAGGCCTCGTGTCGGCCGGCGGGATCCGCTGGGTCGGGGTGGAGTCGCGATTGCGTGGTGTCTGCGGTCCCGTCGAGCTCATGGTCACCTCCTGGGGGCACGTTGCCTGACGGTGGGCGATCAACGCGGAACGCGCAGGCGTCGTCATCCTCGGAGTGTCCGATACCGGGGTTGTAGCAACGGAACGCATCTGCCCTGCCACCGTCGTCGGGACGTTCTCGTCACCAGCACCCCTGTCGCGGGTCCGGTTAACGCATAGCGAACGCTATCGCGCGTACAAACGGCAAGCCATCGAACGTCGAGTCCTCGGACCACGCGTCATTCACGCGTCATTCTCTCAAGGGGTTCGCCTCACCGGGACTGGCGCGCTCCTAGGACTAGCACATACCGAAGGACGCACACAACGGCAGCGGCCGCGCGCATCGGCGAGGCACGGTGTTCCACGCCAGATGGGAAAAACAAAATAGCTCCGTAGAACGGCCAGAGGATCCAGGCGAAGGCGATGGAGACTGCGACGACGAGGCACAGGAAGGTCCTGCCTTCCAGGTCGGCCCGGCCGTGAGCCGTGCATATCGTGGCCTTCGAATCACGTGCCGGTCGTGCCGAAGAGCCGCCCGACCAGGCCCGCGCGCGTCATGGTTGCCGCGCCCCAGAACGCGACGTGCAGGCTCGCCTTGAGCCGGGGCGCGCCGCCAGTCGGGTCGCGATGGCGCTGAGGATGGACAGCAGGACCAGCGTCGAGATGGAGATCGCCGGCACGAGGAGGCCGCTAACACACCCGGCGCCGCGCTCGCTGACGGCGGTTCCGCCCGGGATGGTGTGGCGCTCCGCCCTGTGATGGTGACGTGGTGGCTCGAGGAGCAACGCACGGGCGGCGAGCGGGAGCCGTGTCACAGGATCTCCTCGACGGTGAGACGGTTGTACTTGTGCGCGAGCCGAGCGCCGAAGCGGCGACATCCATGACGCGCCTCGTCTCCGGTTCCGTCGGGGCGTGGACGACGAGGGAGCTCGCCCCCTGCTTCGCGCCTACTCGAGTTGCTGCCTGGTGGCCGAGTTCGGCACCGAGGTATGCGAACGGCGAGATGGTGTCGCGGCTGTTCTCGATGTCCGACATGACCTGCCCCCCTGTCGAACGTGACCACCTCGTCGTCTTCGTCTGCACCGGTCAGCAGGGCCTCGCGGGCGCTCGTGGCCTCCGAATCTCCCGGGAACGCGATGATGAGATATCCGACGGGCAAACACTCCGAATGACCGCAGCCGCATCTGTATCCTCCGCGCAGTCGCCGGCCCGGCATCCGACACGCTCCAGTGAGCCGGCGTTCCATCATTCGCTGGAACAATGGTCGGGGACGCGACGGAATCCCTGACAGCAAGCGCCGTGCCCGGGGGGACACGCGGCCACCGTCGAGCACGCGTCCAGGGGTGTGCGATGGGTTCACGACGACATCGCCGAGCCGTGACGGCGCTTACCGGGAGGGGAGAGAGGGGAAGCGCGAACGAGTCCCTGAATCGCGCGACCACGTGGCGCCGCTGATCGGCGGCCGGGTCGAACGACGCAGGCCCGGCTCATGGCCGAGACGATCGCGAAGGTCGAAAGCAGGATTCCGTGACGGCCACGCAGAGACCTGGTCTCGCAAATCCTGCGGCTCACCTGGGGCGCCGCGCGCGCGTCCAACGCCCGCGCGACGCTGGAGGCGTTCAGGCGCGTATCCCGAGGAGCCGCGCGGGGCACCTCCCAGTAGGGAGGCGCGGCATGCGCACTTGTCGTCGCCGCACCGCGAGCGTAACTCGACCGGCGGGTGGTGAGTCAATGTGACTCCCACGGGGGATACATCCACCCCCCGGTCAGTTGACGGGCGAGCAACGCCCCGCCCACCGCCCCGATCGCCGGGAGGAGGCCGAGGCCGGCCGTGAACGCCGCCGCGTGGACGCGCGACGTCCCGGCGCGCGACAGATCCGAGGCGGTGGCCAGGCCGAGCGCAACGGTACAGCCGGTCAGCGCGACGGCCAGCAGCACGCCCTGACGCTGGCCGGCGGCGAACCCGACCCCGATCAGCATCCCATCCACGAACACGTCCACCGCGACGGCCGCCACCAGCGCCCAAGGCGTCCGGCCGGCGGCGGACCGCTCACCACTGGATTCCGCACGGCGGCTCATCGCGCGGATGGCGAGCATCGCCGCCACGCCGAATG
Organism: Candidatus Methylomirabilota bacterium; assembly: GCA_046726415.1. Taxonomy (GTDB): domain Bacteria; phylum Methylomirabilota; class Methylomirabilia; order Rokubacteriales; family CSP1-6; genus CAVWFS01. The sequence goes on along the minus strand of JBKPAK010000235.1, from coordinate 637 downwards.
CGAAACCGATCCCGGCGGCGAGCGGGCCGCGCCGGTGCATGACGTCCGGTAGGACTTCCACGCTGACGGCCGCGAACACCACCCCGGCGGCGAAGTGCTGGATGTAGCTGCGGACGCGCCCGCCCGGCTGCCACCACGCGGCCGCCGCGCCGCCGGCAACCATCCCGGCGACCGGGGCAAGGGAATACAGGGCGGATTGAGCTACGGGGCCCATCCCATTACCGCCAACATGACACAGTCAAGCCGATCTGAAGCGGTGCCTGGGCACGCTGCTGTGCGAGGTGATGCCTTGCGCGACCGGCCGACTTCGCCATTGCTTTGCCGGTTCTCGACGACACCACGACACGCATAGCGTCCCGCTGAGTCAGTTGCCGCGCCCTCGCGCAGCATGCTCGCGTCGGCCATGGCGTACGCCGAGAGCTCGCCTCGGTCTGTGACCCACGATCTTCATGGCCTCCGACCGCGTAACTCGTCGCGCTCCAGATTCCGGAGGCCGTCCGCCAGAAGTCGCGTGGGACTCGGTGCGGCACCCCGCGGCCGCCCTGCGCTGATAGACGCGGAAGCGCTGGACTAGGACGGCGTCGACGGAGACGGGAACTGCCGCGACGCCCGCCGAGCTGCTCGAGGGCCTCCACCC